>NZ_JAUSZH010000001.1:4698750-5020000 GCF_030817355.1 Streptomyces sp. V1I1
ACCGGCCGCTTCGACCTGGCGAGGGAAGCGGCCGAGAGGTTGCGGACGATCGACCCCGCCTCGCTCCAGCCGGCGCTCACTGTGAGTCGTAGGGAGGGGCTGGCGGAGGCTGCCGAGCTGTGGCGTGCCGCCGATGCTGAGCTGCTGGTCGTCGCCTGTGCACAGGGGGACTGGCCCCGCGCCGACACGCTGCTCGCCGGCCTCCTCGCCGAGACGCCCACCTGGACGACGGTGGCGGACGCGGCGGACGACCTGACCGAGCTGCTCGCATGCCCGGGCGCGGACCCGACCGAACTGGAGCCGAGGCTGCACCGCCTGACCAGGTCCCGGGACGCCCTTTCCAGCCCGTCCGGCGTTTGAGGACAAACCGGCGCCGGAGGGTCCCGGGTCGCCCTTCGTGCCGGGGCCGCGCCGCCCGCCCGCGGCCCGGGACGCGAATTTAAGCCCGTCCGGCGTTTGAGGACAAACCGACCACCGGGCGGCCCCGGTCACCCCTCGCGTCCCCGAGCCCCCCTTTCCCGTTCGATTACAGTGCTGCGCCAGGCATACGTTCGACGTCCAGGGAGGGACGCGCGGTGAGCGCAACAGCCACGGCCGTCTGGGGCCGTGCCGAGCAGCAGGACTTCCGCGCCCGGGTGCGCGGCGCCCTGCTCGGCGGCGCCATCGGCGACGCGCTCGGCGCCGGGGTCGCCGCCCTCACCGTGGAGGAGATCCGCGCCGCCCACGGCCCGGACGGCCTCGGCGACCTCGTGCCCGCCCACGGCCGCCGCGGAGCCGTCACCGCCGCCACCCAGCTGACCCTGTTCACCGTCGACGGGCTGATCCGCGCGCAGGTCCGCCGGGACACCGGCGCCTGGCACCCGCCCACCGATATGCACCGCGCCTATCTGAGATGGGCCGCCACCCAGCGCGACTGGGGCCCCGACGAGCGCCGCAAGGACAATGGCTGGCTCGCCCGCGAGGAATGGCTCTACACCCGCCGCGACGCCGCCACGGCCTGCCTCATCGGGCTCGGCGACGAGACCATGGGCACCCTCGAAGCACCCAAGAACCCCGCCGCGCGCGACGCGGGCGCGCTGGTGCGCTCCGCGCCGTTCGGGCTGCTCGTCGGCTGGGAGCCGCAGCTGGTGTGCCAGCTCGCCGTGGAGTGCGCGGCGCAGACGCACGGCCACCCCACCGCGTATCTCTCGGCCGGCGCGCTCGCCGTCATCGTGCACGGTCTGGCCCGCGGCGAGACGCTCGACGGCTCGGTGCAGCGCGCCCTCGCCCAGCTGGCCGCGCGCCCTGGCCACCAGCCCGTCACGGACGCCCTCAAGCACGCGCTCGGCGCCGTACGCCAGGGCATTCCGAGCCCCGCCAGGATCGCCTCGCTCGGCGAGGGCCACAACGCCGAGGACGCCCTTGCCATCGCCGTCTACGCCGCGCTCGTCGGCGAGGACATCCGGCACGGTCTGCGTCTCGCCGTCAACCACGACGGCCCCTCTCAGACCACCGGCGCCGTCACCGGCTCGCTGCTGGGCGCGCTGCACGGCGAGACGGCGCTGCCGCCCGCCTGGCTCTGCGAGCTGGAGGGCCGCCCCACGATCCTTGAGCTGGCGGACGACTTCGCGATGGAGATGACCCAGGGCCCGGCCCTGCACGGCCCGACGGTCACCGCGCCCGGCTGGCTGTCGCGCTACCCGCGCAGCTGATGTACGTACGAGGGCCCGGCCTCCCCTCCTCGGGAGCAGGGCCCTCGTCCGCGGCGAAGAGCGAGCGTCAGCCGTCCGCGCCCTCGCGGCCGAGGACCTTCGCCTCGGCGGGCTCCGCCGGCGCCGGCACGGTCGCCGCGGCGGACGCCGGGCCCGGGCCGTCTCCGTCCGAGTTGATCCGGGCGATGAGGTCGTCGCGCTCGGGGGTGTCCTCCGGCTTGACGAGGCCGATCAGGATGTAGAGGACGAGCGAGACCGCCAGCGGGATGGAGACCTGGTACTGCAACGGCACGCCGCCGTCGACGCTCCAGCTGATGGGGTAGTTGACCAGCCAGAAGGTGATCAGGCCGAGCCCCCAGCTGACCAGCGCCGCCGTCGGTCCGCTCTTGCGGAACCAGGGCAGCATGCCCAGCATCAGCGGAATCGCGATCGGACCCATGAGCCCCGCCACCCACTTGATGACGACCGTGATGATGTCACCGAAGAAGTCCGAGTTGACCTGGGTCGCGATGGCCATCGAGAGACCGAGGAAGAGCAGCGTGGCCCAGCGGGCGGCCAGCAGCCCCGCGCGGGTGTCCCACTCGCGGACCTTGTGGGACACGGCGGGCATGATGTCGCGGGTGACGACCGCCGCGATCGCGTTCGCGTCGGAGGAGCACATGGCCATGGTGTGGGAGAAGAAGCCCACGATGACCAGGCCCAGCAGACCGTGCGGCAGCAGCTGTTCCGCCATCAGCGCGTACGAGTCGGCGGGCACCTTCGTGTCGATGATCAGCGGCGCCACCCACATCGGGAAGAACAGCACCAGCGGCCAGATGAGCCACAGTACGGCGGACAGCCGGCCGGACCGCTCCGCCGACTTCGCGGAGTCGGTGGCCATGTAGCGCTGCGCCTGGTTCCACATGCCGCCGTTGTACTCAAAGGTCTTGATGAAGAGGTAGGCGATCAGGAAGACCATCATGTACGGGCCGGCCAGCGGCTCCGCGTGGCCCTTGAGCTCCGGCTCGTCCCAGACGTTCCACAGGGAGCTGAAACCGCCCAGTTCGGCCATGACCGCGACGAGCATCGCGATGCCGGCGATGAACTGGATGACGAACTGGCCGAGTTCGGTGAGGGCGTCCGCCCACAGGCCGCCGACGGTGCAGTACACGGCGGTGACCGCGCCGGTGATCAGGATGCCCGTGTTGAGGGAGACACCGGTGAAGACGGAGAGCAGCGTGGCGATGGCGGCCCACTTGGCGCCGACGTCGACGATCTTCAGCAGTACGCCGGACCAGGCGAGCGCCTGCTGGGTGGGCAGGTTGTAGCGGGTCTTGAGGTATTCGAGCGGCGATGCCACATGCAGCCGTGAGCGCACCCGGTTGAGCCGGGGCGCGAACACCCGGGAGCCGATGGCGATGCCGATCGCGATGGGGAAGGACCAGGTGACGTACGAGGTGACGCCGTAGGTGTACGCGATGGCCGCGTAGCCGGTGAACATCACCGCGCTGTAGCCGGACATGTGGTGCGAGATGCCCGACAGCCACCACGGCATCTTGCCGCCGGCGGTGAAGAAGTCGCTGACGTTGTCGACGCGCTTGTGCGACCAGAGTCCGATCGCGACCATCACACCGAAGTAACTGATGAGCACGGTCCAGTCGAGACTGTTCATGTGCCCCCTCCTTGGGTCCGCCTTGTGAACGTCGAAGCTCTTCGTCAGTACGTCCGATCAGCGGCGCCCCCGTGCGGGAGTGGGGACTTCGGGGATTGAACCGCCTGGCCGGGTGGCGGGTCAAGGGGATGCGCGGTCATAAATGTGAACACAGATCAGAAAGCCGAACGATTTTGCTTGTTCTTGACCTCCCCGGACGTTGTCGTGAACGTGACGGCGGCCACACGATGAGCAGGCACTTCGTCAGGCTCCGCGGACAAGGAAAGACCGCACGGGATGCGGGTCCCGTGCGGCTGGGAAAGGGTGAGGGCAACTGGCGTTACTACCGCATCAGTTCGCCGGCGTTGACCAGCAGCGACTGACCCGTGATCGCCCGGGCCCGGTCGGAGGCGAGAAAGGCCGCGGCCTCCGCGACATCTCCGTCCGTGGCCAGCTCGGGCAGCGCCATCCGCTCGGTGAGCCGCCCGAGCACCTCGTCCTCCGGTACGCCCTCGGTGTGCGCGGTGAACTGGACGTACGCCTGGACGGGCGGCCCCCACATCCAGCCCGGCAGCACGGTGTTGACCCGGATCCGGTCCGGGCCCAGCTCGCGCGCCAGCGAGTACATCGCAGAGGTCAGTGCGCCCTTGGACGCCGCGTACGCCGCCTGCCACACCTGTGAGGGCGCGGCCACCGCCGACTGCGTACCGATGATGACGATCGAGCCTCCCCGCTCTTTCAGCGCCGGCAGGCAGGCCCGGGTCATCCGCAGCGTCCCCAGCAGATTCACATCGATGACCCCCTGCCAGGTCTCGAAGTCCGCGTCCGCCAGGCCGCCGAAATAGCTGTCCCAGGCGGCGACATGGACGACGGCGTCGATCCGGCCGAACCGCTCGATGGCGACCGCGGCCAGCGCGTCGCACTGTGCCTCGTCGGTGATGTCCGTGGCCCGGTACGCACTCCGCGAGCCGTCGGGGTCGATCTCTGAGGCCGACTTGGCGAGATTCCCCTCGGTACGCGCGCCGAGGACCGCGTTGCCCCCGTCCCGTACGACGGTGGCCGCAATCTGATGGCCGAGTCCGGCCCCGACGCCGGAGACGATCACGGTCTTCCCGTTGAGCGGCATCCGCGGCCTCCCGGCTATGGCGGTTTTTCTGACGGAGCGTCAGAGTAGGTCCCTGCGCCGACGGAAGGAAGGGGAGCGGACATCGTGAGCGAGGACATGCGCAGCGAGGACACACGCAGCGAGGTGTACGCGGAGCTGGCGGGTGTCGGACCGTACGGGGTGCACCCCGGCCACGCCCTGATCACCATGGTCGAACCGCACCTCGGCCATGAGCACGCGTACAACCGCTGGTACGAGGACGACCACTACTACGCGGGCGCGATGGCGATGCCCTGGATGTACGCCGGACGGCGCTGGGTCGCCACCAAGGAGCTCCAACTGCTTCGCTACCCCGAGAAGTCGGCGGTGGCCCAGCCCGTCACCACGGGCTGCTACATCTCCACGTACTGGATCACCGAGGGCCGCTACGGCGACCATATGAAGTGGACCGTCGGCATCAACAAGCGGCTCAACCGGGACGGGCGCGTCCACCAGGACCGTACGCATGTCTTCACGGCCTTCCAGGACCACGAGGCGACCGTCTACCGGGACGGCTCGGCCGGCCCGCGCGACTACCACGCACTGGATCATCCGTACGCGGGCCTGGTGGTGGAGGTGATCGACGCCGACGGGCCCGAGCAGCGGGCCGAGCTGCTGGAGTGGCTGCGTACGAAGCATCTGCCGAAGCGGCTGGCCGGCTCCTGCGCGGCGATGGTGACGGTCTTCCGGCCGACTCCGCTGCCGGGCGACCGGATGACCTATGTGAAGCAGGTGGAGGGCGTAGACACCCGGCTGACGCTGCTGTGGTTCCTCGAGGAAGACCCGAGGCAGCATTGGGAGTCTGCGTTCGCCGGGCTCGACGCAGCGGTCGTCGAATCGGGGCTCGGGCGGGTGGAGCTGGTTGCTCCCTTCATCCCGACAGTCCCCGGCACCGACCGCTACGTCGATCAACTGCGCTGAGCCGAAGCGCGAGACGGAAGCGCGAGACGGAAGCGGGTGGGGGATGGTCGTGGGGGCATGGCCGAGCCCCCTCGGCCGGGACGGCGGACCAGTCGAGAGGGCTCTGTCAAATGGTGCTCGTGGTGCTCCGTGCTGCGTCGGTTCGCGAGGTTCCTCGGCGTGTTCCTCGGCGTCGTGCTCAGCCGAGCTTGAACGCGCCGTGGCCCACTTCGTTCACGAACGCGGTCCACGACTCGGGGACGAAGTTGATCGACGGGCCAGCGGGGACTTTGGAGTCCCGGACGGCAATGGCCTGCACGACGGGGGACTTGACCTCTACGCATGCGCCGTTTCCCGTGGAGTACGAGGACTTCGTCCAGGTATCCGTGGCGCCCTGAATGATTGCCATGTTCGCTCCGCTTCGGCAAGTGGTGTGATTTGCGCCAACGTTCTTGCTGGCGTGATCGACGCTACTCGCCGCGATGGGTGCGCGAGGCAGGCGTTCACTCGACCGGATGGCATATTCCATCCGCCTCTTCCGCCACGCCGTGGCGGGGGTGTACCGTGCGGTCCCCCTCGCCGCAGAGACCTTTCAGCGGGTGTATCAGTGTGCGTATTCCTTGGCGATGTCCGCGATGAACTGCCTCGTGTGATCGACGTTCAGGGCTTGGGCGCGCAGATGCTCGTACATGACGCTGTACTTCTGCACATCGTTGGCCTTCTCCAGGTACAGGTCGCTCGTCACGCCTTCGATGTAGACGACGCTCGAGTCGGAGGTGTCCGGGAACTCCAGGATCGCGTACTGGCCGTTGATGCCCGGATGGGCGCCCATCTCGAAGGGCAGTACCTGCACGGTGACATGCGGCAGCTGGGACAGCTCCACCAGGTGCTCCAACTGCTCGCGCATCAGCTGCTTGTCGCCTACCAGACGGCGCAGCGCCGCCTCGTCGATCACCACCCACAGCCGCAGCGGGTGCTCGGCGTCGTTGAGCCGCTCCTGGCGGCGCACGCGGACGCTGACCCGTTTCTCGACGTCGGTGGTGCCGCTCTCGGGCAGCGCGCCGGCGATCAGCGCCTCGGCGTACTGCCGGGTCTGCAACAGACCGGGGACGACCTGCGGTTCGTACACCCGCAGGCTCGCCGCGTCGGTCTCCAGGCCGATGTAGACGCTGTACGGGATGTCTCCGAAGGCGTGCCACCAGCCCTGCTGACGGGAGTCCTTGGCCATCTGCATCAACGAGTCGACTATCCGGTGGTCCTCGACCTCGTACACCCCGCACAGGTCGCGGACGTCGCGCTGACTGATCGAGCGGCGGCCGTTCTCGAGGCGGCTGATCTTCGACTGGGAGACGAGAAGGCGCTCCGCCACCTCTTCGGCCGTCATGCCCTTGAGTTCGCGGAGCCGACGCAGCTCCTGGCCCAATCGGCGTCGCCTGACGGTGGGGTTGACGTTGGACGCCACGGAAACTGCACCTCCGGCTGCGTAGCTGAGCGTATCTATTGCTCAGCAGATTGCCACCAATGGTCGTGGCTGCGCTGCCAAATGGCTACACAGGACGCACGCGCGAACGCGCGGGGCAGCGCTGTGGCTGCCCCGCGCGTCCTGTGCGGCTCCCGAACCGGGTCATGGGGACGTCGGTGCGGCGGATCTTGTGCGGTTGTTCCTGAAACGCGTGGTGCGGTTGGTGCTGGTCGTGCTGCTGCGTCAGTGCGCGGCCACGCGGGCCATGCTTCCGCGGCGTGGTTGCATCGACACGGCCGCCGTCGGCTGTCGACTGCCTGCCGGTGCGGTGGGATTACGGCGGGGCTGAGCGGCCGCACCGTTCTGAACGTCCATCACGGCGTGTGCCACGAGTCCGCCCATGGGGTCGTGCCTGATGAGATCCCGCAGACGGGACCTCGAGGAACGCCCTTCGTTCCCGGGGTAGAGGTGCTTGCCGAGTCCGACCGCGTGGGCCAGCGCGGCGAGCGCCGCGGTCCGCGGGTCCGGCGGTACGCCGGTGCGGATCGCACTGTCCAGCCGGGCCCTGATGTCCCGGCTGATCGCCGTGTCCGTCGCCTGGTAGCGAGTCGTCGGCAGTACTCCGCACATCTGGCCCGCCACGGCATGCACCATGCCGCACCGCTCCAGATGCGAGAGGTAAATCTGGCGCAGCCCCAGTCGGGGCCCGCCAATCCAGTGGACAGCCCGAACTGGACTGCCGCGTCTGCGCAGCAGTTCCAGCGCGGAGTCCAAAGTCGGATCTCCGGTCGGCCGTGGCATCACCACGGCGATACGATCCCCGTCTGGGGCTATCCGTCCTGCCAGAGCCAGCTCTACTAGCTGAGCTCCGGCCAGGCCGATGTCGAGCGACTGCGGCTGCGCTGTGGTACCCGTGGTCGGGTCCAGAGCGAGCAGCAGTAGCTCCTCCGGAAGTGTTCTGCGGCTCCTGCCCATCCATGCCTCCCCGCGTGGATGAATGACAGGGTGACCCCTCTCACATTGGTCTGTCGAGAGCGCCTGGGTGGTTTCTATGGGAACCGGCAGGTATGTCGTTCTCGTCTATGCGCGGGGGGCGTGTTCTCACACAGGACACTGGTAGATGGTTCGGACAACACGGGCTGTCGTGATGACGGCGCCCGTGCGACGTGCTTATTGCGCAACACGCACAACGCGAGACGCAAGACGTATGACTCATGAAGCAAGACGTATGACTCATGAAGGAGGCACGGTGGCGGGCGAGTCCCCCGACAAGTCGGAGCAGCGGAAGTCGTCGGGGGAGACGACTCCGGGTGAACGCGACCCGCGTCTCGCCGTGTTCCGTCAGGCATCGCCGGGGGCGACGGCTCCCGCGGTGGACCAGCCGACGGCTGTGTTCAAGCTGCCATCGTCCGAGCGGAGCGGCGGACCGGGCGCGGACCAGGACGCCGCTCCGGGCTCGCGGTCCGTCGCGGAGCCGGGCACGGAGTCGGGCTCGGTGGAGAACGACACGAGGTTGCGCGCGGTGGCGGCGTGGGTGGCGAGCGCGGACGGGGACGCGGACGCGGACGCGTCTGGCGACGCGGATTCGGATGCGGGTGCGTCTGGCGACGCGGGATCGGGCGATCCTGACGCGCGTGAGGACGCGCCTGCGGGCGCCGAAGAGGCGGACGCGGGCGAGCAGACGGATCCGCAGGCCGAGGCCGCGGACGGGGACGCTCCGGTCGCGGTGGACACCTCCGGCGACGACAGTGCGGATGCGGAGGCGTCTGCCGCGCAACAGGACGGCGACGGGCGTGAGGACGCGCCTGCGGGCCTCGGCGACGTCGAAGCGGGCGAGGATCCGCAGGCCGAGGCCGCGGACGGGGACGCTCCGGTCGCCGTGGACGCCTCCGGCGACGACAGTGCGGATGCCGATGGGCGCGAGGACGCGCCTGCGGGCGCCGACGACGCGGATGAGGACGTTCCGGTCGTCGAGGATGCCTCCGGCGACGACGGTGGGTCTGAGGACGCGTCTGACGCCGTGGAGCGGGACGCGCCTGCGGGTGCCGACGATGCGGACGCGGGCGAGCAAGCGGAGTCGCAGGCCGACGACGCGGACGCGGACGCTCCGGTCGCCGTGGACGCCTCCGGCGATGCCCGCGAGGCCGTCCCGGCAGCCACGCCGACTGGCGAGACCGGTGCTGACACCGAGGACGCCCCCGGGGACGGTGCGGCCGATTCGGCGGAGTCCGGCGACGTGGAGGACGACGTAGCGCCGTCCGCCAAGTACAAAGCCGGCGCTTCCGAGGAGACGGACGGCGACGCCGGTGTCGATGCCGAGGAAGGCCCCGGCGACAGGCCCCCCACGCCGACCGCCGACGAGCCGAGCGCCGACGAGCCCAAGGACAAGACCTCCGGTTCGCCGGAATCCGCCGCGGCGAAGGGCGAGGCCGCCAAGCCGGACGCGTCCCCCGACGCCGAGGCCAAGGCCGCGCCCACCGCGCCCGGATCTGCGGAAGCAAAGCCGTCCAAGCCCGCTGTCGATCAGCCCACCGCCGTCTTCAAGGCGCTCCGGCGGCCCGCCGTCGACCAGCCCACCACCGCGCTCAAAGTGCCCCCGGCTCCCCGGCCGGAGGCGCCCGCCGAGCGGACCAGCACCTTCGTGCCGCTGCGGGCCGAAGCCGTACGCACCCCCGCCCCCGCCCCCGCCAAGCCGAAGGAATCCGCGCCCCCCGTCTCGCTCACCGAGGCCGAGCGGACCAAGCAGCAGCCCATGCCGCCGCTGCCCCCGCTCGACCTTCTCGCCGAGCTCACGAACACCCCGCCGCCGCCCCAGACCCCTGTCCGCACCGTCGTGCGGCGGATCAAGATCTGGACGCCGCTCGTCGTGTTGCTGCTGATCATCTTTGCGATCGCGCAGGCTTTCCGTCCGCTCCCCGCCGCCGAGCTCGCCCTCTCGACCGAGCCCACCTTCACCTTCAAGGGCGGGCGGTTCGCCCTGCCCTGGCCCGGCGAGGGCCAGGGAGCCGTCGAGGTCGAGGGCGTCGGCAGCCTCGGGACGTATGGCGCGCAGAAGCCCGCCCCGATCGCGAGCATCGCCAAGACGATGACGGCGTACGTGATCCTCAAGGACCATCCGATCAAGGGCAAGGAAGTCGGCCCGAAGATCACGGTCGATCAGCAGGCCGAGGACGAGTCGAAGCTCGGCGACGAGTCGACCGCGCAGATTTCGAAGGGTCAGCAGTTCACCGAGCGGCAGATGCTGCAGTTGCTGATGATCCCGTCCGGCAACAACGCCGCGCGCCTCCTCGCCCGCTGGGACGCCAAGTCCGAAGCCGAGTTCGTCAAGAAGATGAACGACGCCGCCAAGGAACTCGGCATGACCAACAGCACGTACACGGACCCCAGCGGACTGAAGGCCACCACCGTCTCCACCCCGCAGGACCAGCTCAAGCTGGCCAAGGCGGTCATGCAGAACGACGTGTTCCGGGAGATCGTCAACACGACCATCACCACGATCCCCGGCATCGACGGGCAGATCAGGAACAACAACGACAGGGCCCTGCTGAAGGAGGGCGTGGGCGGCATCAAGACCGGTTCGTCCACCCCGGCCGGCGGCAACCTGCTCTGGTCCGCCAACGCCGTGGTCGACGGCAAGGTGCGCCGCATCGTCGGCATCACGATGGGCGTCCAGAACGCAGCCATCCTCAACGACAAGCTGGAGCTGGCGATCACCCACAGCATCAAGGTGATCGAGGCTGCTCAGGACGGCGTGACCTCCGCGACCGTCATCAAGAAGGGCGATGTCGTCGGATACGTCGACGACGGCCTCGGCGGCCGGACCCCCGTCGTCGCCACCAAGGAGCTCAAGGCGGTCGGCTGGGCCGGTCTGAAGGTCGAGATCGAGCTCGCTGACGGAGGCAGGACGGTCCCTCACTCGGCCAAGGCGGGCACCGTCGTCGGCCAGCTGTCCGTCGGCACCGGCACCGGCAGGGTCAGCTCACCGGTCGCGCTCCAGCAGGACCTGGCGGAACCTGGATTGGGCGACAAGCTCACCCGCATCGGCTAGCAGCCGGCCGTCGGCGCGGGCGTCCCGGGGTCCCGGGACGCCCGCGTGCTAGCGTCCCGGGGCAACTTCGGGCGCCGGGACAGCGTCCTTGAGCATGGAACGTCAGTACGGAGCGCGCGGAACGCGCGGAACGTCGTCAGCACGAAGCACGTCGGAGGTTGGCAGGCCGGGGACAACGGCACAGCCGGGGAGGACGGGGAGAGCCGCAGTGACCACCGCTGAGCCGACACAGGCGGACGGCAGAAGCAGCCCCGACGCAGGGCCGCGAATACGTATCCCCCTGCCCGGCAAGGTGGACCCCAGCCCCCTCGAAGACCTCCGCGACCGGCTGAGCCGCCACCCCGTACTTATCGCGACGGCACTCGCCGCGCTCACGCACCTGATCTGGTTCTTCTTCCTCGCGAACAGCGGCGGCGACATCGCGGCCCAGGACGCCTGGGCCGAGTTCGTCGGCCGCCACCCCGACTCCGCGTACAACCTCGCCTGGTACGGCGGGATGCATCCCGTCTCGTACAGCGTCGTCTCGCCGTATCTGATGTCCCTGCTCGGCGTCCGCTCGACGATGATGATCGCCGGTACGGTCTCCGCCGCCCTGACCGCGCTGATACTGGTCCGCGTCCGCGCCGTCCGCAATCCCGTGGCCTGCTCGCTGGCCGGGGTCTTCGCCTTCCTCTGCAACGCGCTCTCCGGCCGGGTGACCTTCGGCCTCGGCATGATGTTCGCGCTCGGCGCGGTGGCCGCGGTCTTCTGCTGGCCACACCGCTGGAGAATGAATCGCTGGGCCAAAGCGGCGGTGGCAGCCCCGCTCGCCGGCCTCGCCACCGCGTCGAGCCCGGTCGCCGGGCTGTTCCTCGGCGTCGTCGCGGCGGCGCTGTTCCTGAACCGCCGCCGCCCCGGCGCGTACGCCCTCGGTGTCGCCCCGGTCGTGGTCGTGGCGCTCTCCGCCTGGCTGTTCCCCTTCTCCGGTACGCAGCCGATGTCGTTCTGGTCCACCTCGTTGCCGTTCCTCTACGGGGTCTTCGTCCTCGTTCTCGTACCGAAGGACTGGCGCACGGTCCGCGCCGCCGCGGCGGTCTACACCCTGGGCACGCTGCTGACCTGGGCGATCGATTCCCAGATCGGCTCGAACGTGTCCCGGCTCCCGATGCTCTTCGCGGGCGTGGTGCTGCTGGCGGCGCTTCCGTACACCGTGCCGCGCTCCCGCAAGTGGTACGCGCTCGTCCTCGCCTTCCTCGGGCTGAACTTCTGGATCGGCTTCAAGGCCGTGGACGACATGATGCGTACGGCCCCGGCCGCGTCCTGGAACCGTGAGCTGGCACCGCTGGTCAACCGGCTCCAGCAGGTCCGCGCCGAGCGTGGCCGGGTCGAGGTGGTTCCCGCGAGCAGCCACCGCGAGGCGTCGGCTCTGGCTCCGTACGTCAATCTGGCCCGCGGCTGGAACCGGCAGGCTGACATGAAGCGCAATCCCCTCTTCTACGACGAGGACAAGACGCTGACCTCGGCCGGCTACCGGGCCTGGCTGGACCGGTGGGCGGTCCACTATGTGGTGCTGCCGAAGGGCTCGCCCGACTACAGCGGGGCGAAGCAGGAGGCGGAGCTGGTGCGTGAGGGACAGCCGTATCTGACGCGGATCTGGAGCGACGCGAACTGGCAGCTGTTCGCGGTGAAAGACCCGATGCCGCTGGCGGACCCGCCGGCCACGGTGGACCACGCGGGCGCGGGCGAGCTCACGATCCAGGTGAAGACGGCGGGCCGGGTGCTGATCCGGGTCCCGTACTCGCCGTGGCTGAGCATCGTCGACGAGCAGGGCCAGAAGGTGAAGGGGCCGGAGGAGACGGAGGAGTCGAAGGCGCGCGAGGAGGGACCGAAGACCTTCGACAACCGGAACGGCTGCCTGCTGAAGGCGGAGGAGGACACGGAAGGCGACGAGTGGACCGAACTGCTCGCGCCCGCCCCGGGTGTCTACCGGCTGGCGGCCCCCTACGAACTGCCGCGCGGGACGCCCTGTCCCGACGAACTCCGCTGACCCGCACGGCCGCTGTCCCATTACCGGCGTTAACACCTATCTCCGCCCGGCGCGCTGATGCATAGTGGACTGCCTTGACATACCGCGTGGTTGGTCTACTGGTTCAGGTGTGACATGGCGTGCGAACGATGCGGTGGCAACGGCAGAGGTGCGCTGCCAGGTCTGAGGTGTCTGGAGTGTGATGTGGGCGGTGTGGACGGCAGTGGTAGTCGGGGCGGTAGGGACAGTCGTGGCGCGGGCGGGGCGTGGGTTGCACGGGAGACGCTGGCGGGACGCGTCTCTCTCCTCTCCCGTAGCGGAAAGATCCTGCTGACCGGGGGAGCTGCGCTGACCGCGCTCGCGCTGATCGTCTCGGCGATCACGCTGTACGGGGACGACTCGGCCCCGACTGAGGCGGCCGACGATTCCGACTTCGTCCCCGGCGACCTCGGTGGCGCCCCGGAGCGCATCGAACCCACGGCACTGCCCGGCACCTCCCCCTCTCCTTCCCGCTCGCCCCTGCCGACCCCGACCCGGATCGGCCCGCGCAAGCCGAAGCCTCCGCAGAATGCCAACGTCCCGTCGTACTCCGCCTGGGCCGGCCCCGGCTGCACCGGCGGCGGCCGCTACCGCGAGCGGGGCCGCTACAGCGACGGCGACGACGGCTGGTACACGGTGCAAGAGGGCGGCCACAAGGGCGACGGCTGCGACGGCTCCTTCACCGCGATCCCCATGTCGGGCAGCACGACCAAGGACAGCGGTGGCACGGCGACCTGGTCCTGGTACGTGGGCAGCGGCTACACGACCTGCTCGGTGTCCGTCGTCATCCCGGAAAGCGACCGGGACCGCGATGTGGCGGGCAAGCCGACGACGTACAACGTGCTGGCCGATCCCGACGACGGGGACAGCGCGATCAAGTCCTTCCAGATCGACCAGACATCGCTGCGCGGCAGAGGCCTGATCGTCGAGAAGATCCCGGTCAGCAACCAGCAGCTGGCGGTGCAGCTGGTGGACCGCGGCGAGGACTGGGGCAGCGACGAACGCGACGGGGCGCACCACGCGGCGGCCCAGATGAGGGCGGACTGCCGCGCGTGAGGGGTGAGTCGGCTCGGCTCGGCGCCGGGCTGGGCGGCGGGCTGGGCGCTGGGCTCAGTGCCCGGCTCAGCGCCGGGCCAAGCGCCATGCTCAGCGGCCGCCGAAGCGGCGCCGCCACCAGGCGGCGGCGCGCCTCGGTTCGCCGAGTGCGCTGCACGGCCGGTGCCGGTACACCACGGAACCGTGCGGCAGCTGTTCGGCTGCGATGACACGCAGGGCTCCGAGGGACAGCCCTTCGACATCGACCGAGACGTCTGACAGGTCGGAGAGCGGGGAGAGGTCCAGCGTCACCGGCCGGTGGTCCGAGTGCGGGAACCGGATGCGCAGGTCGAGTTCACGCAGCGCGGGGAGCATACGCCGGAGGTGCTCCGTCGTGCAGAAGTCCTCGGTGGCGTAGAGCGTCACCTCAGCCCTGGTCACACCGGGCAGGGCGACCACCTCGGAGACATCCTGGCGCCAGAGGTCTTCGACGGCGAAGGTCACGTCCCTCAGTGACGGGAGCCGGCTGAGCGTGGCCAGCTCCTCGGCCGGTAACGGCATGCAGGACAGGGTGGGTGAGGCGAGATGCCGCAAGCGGGCGGTGGCATCGAGGCCCTGGACGCTCAGGTTGCCGAAGAGCCCCAGACTTTGGAGGCCTTCGGGAAGCGGTGCCTACGGCCTCATGCTTTTGGTGCCCCGGCAGGATTCGCCTGCGACACCCCCTTTCGATGTGATGCCGTCCTCCTCGCAAGCCGCAATCAGAGCTCACCCAGAGCGGTGTCGTGTCTGCTCCGCCTCACATGCGTGCGAGGATCTCCGCCTTCTTTGGGTTGAACTCCTGCTCGGAGAGCATCCCCGCGTCGCGCAGATGCACAAGCTGCTGCAGCTGCTCCACGGGCGTCGTCGTGTTGAGGCACGCCCGGTGGGGGCACTGCGGCCGCACGTGCGCTCGTTCCGCGTCAGCGCTCAGATGGGCCGCAGGGGGTGCACAGTAGGAGACATGGGCCTTCGGCGGCGCCTAGCGGATCTGTGGCAGCCATGGCAGTCAGGCCATGCGCTGCTGGCGATCCCACTTGCGCTGATCGTTGCGATCACGGTCGTGGACGTCCTGGCCCCGCGCCACATCCATCTCGGCCCCCTGCTGGTCGTCGCCCCCGCCATCACGCCCTCGTTCGCCGGCCCACGACTCACTGCCCTGGTCGGCGCACTGGCCGTGATCGCCCAGACGGTCATCGCCGCACTGCGCGGCGGGTTCACCGCCAACCACCAGGTGCAGATTGCCGCCCTGGCCGTGATCTCGCTCCTCCTCGTGTACTTCTGCCGCAAGCGCGAGCGTCGCATTCGTGTGCTGGACCGGGTGCGGTCGGTGTCCGAGGCCACGCAGCGGGTGGTTCTGCGCCCGCTGCCCCACCGGATGGGCCCACTGCGGATCGCCTCCTCGTACTTGGCCGCCGAGGACGAGGCGCAGATCGGCGGAGACCTGTACGCGGCGACCCGCGCCGGGAACGGCACACGTCTGATCATTGGTGACGTCCGGGGCAAAGGCCTGACATCCATCAGCGACGCCTCGGTGCTGATGGGCGCATTCCGGGAGGCCGCTCACCGGAGCACCACCCTTCTCGAACTCGGCGACACCCTGGAGAACAGCATCTGCAGGCACCTGGCCGAGCAAGCCGAGCACACCCATCACTCCGAGGCAGACCACGAGCTCCACGAGCACTTCATCACGGCCCTGATACTCGACATCCCGGACGAGGACCCCATGGTGCAGATGACCAACTGCGGACACCCCCCGCCCCTGCTGCTGCACAAGGGCCGCGTGACAACCCTGTACTCCAGCCATCCCCAACCCCCGCTGGGCATGTGCGATTTGCCGAGGACCGGCTTCACTCTCAACGCGTTTACCTTCGAGGACGACGACACGCTGCTGCTCTACACCGACGGCGTGATCGAGGCCCGAGCTCCCGACGGGACCTTCTACCCGCTCGCCGAACGGGTCGCCCAATGGACCGGCAGTGGTCCCGAGAAACTGCTGCAGCACATCCGCGACGACCTCCTCGCCTTCGTCGGCGGGCATCTGGGCGACGACGCAGCCATGGTGGTGATCCAACGCTCGCCCAAACTCCAGCCAGGCCACCAGCTCAGGAAGATCATCCATATCAGCGGCATCTCCCACCACGCCGACGGAGCACCGGACGCCGAAGCTACCCCGCACTCCGCTCCTGGCCAGGAATGATCAATCGTTGGTGCTTCGGCTTCCCCAGGCCGTGCGGCGGCGCACAAGTCAGCCCTGGCTGGGGCCCTGATCGGGTTCCCGGCCGCAACTGCTGACCATCTCCACCAGCCGATCCGCCACCCGGTGTGTTTATCAAACGGGTCGACCCGTAAGATAAATGCCATGAGCTCCTCTCGGCCCTCCAGGGGGCGTCCCAGGGATCCCCGTTCACACGAGGCGATCATCAGCGCGACCGCAGCGCTGGTGGCCGAGTTGGGCTATGCCGCGACGTCAATCGGGGGCGTGGCTGCGCGGGCCGGCGTCGGCAAGGACACGATCTACCGGCGCTGGTCGGGCAAGCCGGAGCTGGTCTTCGAGGCCGTGTTCACAACTACCGACCAAGCGCCGATACCGGACACCGGGACGCTGACCGGGGATCTGACCGTACTGCTGCAGGGCCTGGTCGAGGAGTTCCACTCGCCTGCCGCTGCAGCGGTGCTCCCTGGGCTGCTCGCCGACTTCGCCGCCGACCCGGCCCTGAAGGCGCGCATCCGCAGCGACTTCCTGGCCCCGTCGAAGGAACGGCTGCTCATCGTCTTCGAACGCGCCGTGCTGCGCGGGGAGATCGCGGCCGGTACACCCGTGGACCTGGTCCTGGACACGCTGGCAGGAGCCGTGTTCTTCCACATCGGACTGGTCGGAGAGCGCCCCACCCCACAGCTGGCCGGCCGGCTGGCTACCGTCATAGCCAAAGGAATTGAGATCCGATGAACGGCTGGCTTCTCGCAGCGGGCATCACCGCATTCGGCGTGGCCGCAGTACACATCGTCGCCGGGCACCGGGACGTAGTGCGCCCACTGCTGTCCTGCGGGCTCGCAGACGAACCCAAGCGCGTCATGCATGCCGTGTGGCACATGGTCACCGTGGACCTGGTGCTCTCCGCAGCCGGCTTGGTCTACCTTGCGCTGGCGGACGGTACGGCAGGAGCCGACCTGGTCGCGTGGTTCGTGGCCGCGCACTTCTTCGCCTACGCAGCGGCATTCCTGGCCGTCTCGCTGTCGGCCGACTGGCCGAAGCCACTGCTCCGGCTGCCGCAGTGGATTCTGCTCCTGCCGGTCGCGCTGCTGACTGCGGCGGGCGCCGCGTAGCAACACCGGGGGACAGCACTCGGCCTTGCGATCCAGGCGGGCAGACGGCAGACGGGGTAACCACCGTCAGGCCGCTTCCGCTCCGCGCGAGTCCCCATGGCTTTTCAGGAGGGGGGCGCCCCTCCCGCATCCCTTTCTCGGATAGACAGCAGTCCTTCTCACGCAGTCCGACCGCTTCCGCCCGACACATCGCCGCGTAGACCCGGCAGGCGAAAAACGCAAACAACCGAGCCCTCGGTCGTGAGGAACCGAGCCCACGTAAGAGTCGGCGGTCAGGAGCTGCTCACAAGGCGATTTCCGGACACCGTCGCGACTGCGGAAAAGTGATCCCGCTTGGCGGCGACCGCCTTTCATCGCGGCCCTGACGCCGGTCCGGCCTCGTGCGGCTGGAGTGACCATGTCGATCGACCTCGGACGGCCCAGGGGCGGCCCCAGTTTGGAAGTTCGCGTACGCCTGTGTGCTGCGACCAGGCAAGACGCTGACCCGCGCGTTCGAGCACGACTCGCCGGCCGTTCCCCGTGATTCCCCGCTGGGCACCGTCCGGTCGGGCACGCGAGGGGCACGTATGTGGTCGCTGCCCGTCAGCTGGTTAGGGCAGGATCACCGACCATAGGTCCCAACTCGCAGTCGCCTGGGGTGTCACCTTCCTTGGCGGTACGAGCAAGAAGTATGGGCACGTAAGGCTGCACCTCGCCGTACACGAAGATCGTGGGCTTGTCTCCGCTTTCGTGGATGGCTTGACACATCTTCAAGCCCTTAGCGCCGCTGGCCTGATCCGGCCCGAGGCTGGTGTTGATCACGGCAACTGACCCCTTGATGCGCAGCTTCGTAATGACTGAGCTGTCCGAGCCGACTGAGGCACGCACTGATTCGGGAGTAAGCGTCGGTCGGCTGCCGCAGCCGACCAGCAGGAAAGCGCCCGCGAGAGCGGCAGCGTAGCGGCGTATGGCAGGCGACATGGGCTGTCCTTGATCAGAGAAAGGAGCAGGATCCTATCGCCCTGTCCTCTCTGCGACGTGTGATTTTTCAGTACCCGAGTAGTTGGTGTGCCTCGACGAAATGGCTGGGCCGGTCCTCCGGCACATCGGCGGCACGAGGGGCCTGACCCGCGAGCAGCCCGCCGTGCCCCGCGTGCAGCACCGCCAGTTCCCGCCCCGCCCACGCCAGCCGGTCGAGCATCTCCACGGCGTGCCGGTGCAACGCACGCCCGGCGGGATTGAGCCGTACACCCCGCGGGAGCCGCTCGAACAGCGGCCCGCCCGCCTGCTGTTCCAGCGCAGCGATCCGCCGGGACACCGCGGATTGCGTCTAGTTGAGCCGAACCGCCGCCTTCGTGAACGACCCGGTCTCGGCCACGGTGACGAGCAACTGCAGCGCGTCTCGAACACGTTCCTTCCGCCGCCAGGGCCTTCGTCCGGCCATCGGCATCTTCCCTCAACACATTCCTCCGATGCATGGATCCCATGCAATCCAGTCGCTGGTCTCATGCCTTGTCCCGCCCTAACGTCGTTCATGCGGCGGCGCTCCCGAGGGGGCAGGCGCGCCGCACCTCCACTGACCCATGAGATCCGAGGGAGAAGTGTGTTGCTGCGACAAGGAGTTGAGAAGTGGTGGGACCGGTGACCCGGGGGGCCGCGCTCGCGTTGCCGGCGATGCCGGCCGATGTGGAGGAACTCATGTCGTGCGAGTCCTTCTCGGCCGACCACGCCACGGTGGCGCGCAGTGCCGAGGTGATCGGCGCCCTCGGCACGATCACGCCCGGAGCCCGGCTGGAGGTCCTGGGCGGCGCCGGGCGCCCGCCCATAGAACCGGGGTCCTCCGCCGACCTGTTCGCCCTCGCCTCCCGCGTCGCCGCGGAACTGGGCCAGGCGCCCCTGCGCGGAACCGCCGTCGGCGGCGCCTCGGACGGCAACTACACCGCGGCGACGGGCTCCCCGACCCTGGACAGCCTGGGCGCCGTGGGCGGCGGCGCACACGGGGACACCGAGTACGTCGAGGTCGCGCGGATGATCCCCTGCGCCCCTCTGCTCGCCGAGCTGATCACCAGGATCGTGCGATGAAGCGGCCGACGCGTCACCTCAGCTGCGTTCACGCCCTGGTGTTCACCGTGGTCACCGCCGTGACGCTGGCCGCCTGTTCCGGCGATCCCGGCGCGGCGCCGACCGCCGAGCCGACGCCGACGGACAGCACCCCGTCGATCGTCGACCAGCTGCTGACACCGACGGAGAGCGCCGCACCGACCGCTTACCCGTCCGCCACCGACCCCGCGCAGATCGCCAACAACGTCGCCCTCTGGTACGAATCCGGAGGTGAGGAGCAAATCACCGGCGTGCGCGGCGAGGCCGAGGCGGTCTACTCCCACCACGACGATGACTTCTGGTTCATTGACTTCAGTCGGCTCTTCGACCAAGTCCACGAGGCCCAGGAGTACCCCCCCATCCCCGACCGTAAGACCCAGGCCGCCTGGTCTGCCGCCCTCAAGCACGTCAACAACGGCGGTGGTGACGTATTCAACGCGACGCGGTTCGGCACCGCCCAGAGCCAGAGCGCCGAGCGGGCCAAGCAGGAGGCCCAGGGCTGGAAAGAACTCGCCGAAGGCATCAAGGGCCTCAAGGCGGTCGAAGCAAGGCTCCACCGCACCTTCGGCCTCGATCCGCTGACGGCCCCCTGAAAGGTCTTGCCGTGGAAGACCACGTCCAGGGCGCGTCCGGCCAACCCGGTGTGCGGGTTTGGGCGAGCACGAGCGAGACCCTCGTAGGCTGCCGGTGATGAGCCGTCACGACCGCGCCATCGCCGATCGGCTCGGCGCCGTGATCCGCGAGGGTGGGGGAGGGGCGCCCCCGGTCAGGGGGATGTGGCGTCGTGCGGCACTAGTGGCACGCGTGTGGCGCGTCCTCGAACACGACGAAGGGCCAGTCCGGGAGGAAACCCCTCCTGAGCCGGCCCTTCTGCGTGTGCCCCCGGCAGGATTCGAACCTGCGACACCCGCTTTAGGAGCATGATCATAAGGCTACTCGTCTTTCCTTGTCCTGCTTGATGATTCGCTGTTTGCACAGGTCAGCGGCCTGATAAGGAAAGACGGGGGAGTGATCTTTCACGATCCTTCGCGGGCTTTCTTTGTCCTGCTGTTCCCACCAGGTTCCCAACTGAGGCCTTGGGAACGGTCTTCGAGAGTCGGCGGGAGCGTCTACGCAGCTCTGTCGCCCAGTCGGGTTCCGTTGAGCACCGCAGATGCTTTGGAGGAGCAATAGGCTCGCTCCCTTGGCCCGGGAGTTGAGCCAGTGGCCGTTTTCGCAGGTCAGTCGCCTGCTCACAGACTAGCCCGCTGCCTCTCCGTTCGGAACAGGATCTGCTCCGCCTGGGTTGTCTCCAGGTTCCCCCAGGTGCCGTACGGCGGCGACTTCTGCGGCCAGGCGCTGCTGGGCGCGTTGGAGTCGCGCCCTGGTGGTTCTTCAAGGCTTGTGTCAACGGCCAGTTCGTTCGGCTCTGATCCTTTTCTTGTGGCCCAGTCGCGCAGAGCCACGGCAGTGGCGTGTCGGTGACCCAGTCGGCGAGCGGCAGGGCGTTCGGGGCAACGCCGACGACCGGGACGCCGGACATCGGCTGGCGCCGGACCAGTCGACGGCGCTGCGGCTTGTCGTCCTCGCAGACCGGCTGTACGCCGTTGAGGTGCCGGTCCTGGCCTCCGGGCTGCTCCTCGGGCTCGCTGTTCAGCGAGGAGACATTGAAGGGCGGCTACCGCAGGAAGGGCATCCGGGCAATCTCCCGGCTGACGGCCCCGACCTGGACGCCCAACGGCTCGTCGAGCTCGTGTCCGGGCCCCGGGCGGCCAACTTCAGCACATCAAGGGCCAGTTCACGCCACCCACGACACGCCTTCAGGCTCCCTTCCTGTCGAAACCTTAAGTTAACCCTGCAAATGATTTTGCAAGGTTATTGTGTTTCTTGGCTGATCATTGACTAAGCGTTGGCATGCTCTAGAGACGTGAACTACCTGGAGGGAGGCTCATGTTCCGAGGTACGACGGCCCGGACCGTGGTGTCGATCCTCGCCGCTGTCCTGCTCGGCCTTCAGGTCTTCGCGCCCACCGCATCCTTCGCATCCGCGCACACGGCCCGTCATGCCGTAGCCAAGGGCCAGCCCGGAATCAAGCCCTCCGGGAAGG
Organism: Streptomyces sp. V1I1; assembly: GCF_030817355.1. Classification (NCBI taxonomy): domain Bacteria; kingdom Bacillati; phylum Actinomycetota; class Actinomycetes; order Kitasatosporales; family Streptomycetaceae; genus Streptomyces; species Streptomyces sp. V1I1. Next base: position 4,720,233 of record NZ_JAUSZH010000001.1, read on the forward strand.
CGCTGCGCGACGAGATCGTCACCTACCGGGACGCCGGCCGCCACGGGGACCCGACCGGTCCCCTGCGCACCCGCGACCGGTACCGCACTGCCGCCGACTGTGCACCCGAGGCACCCGACCGTCCACACCTGAGGCAGGGGGCCTCGAAAGCGGGCGAGCCGGGCACATCCCGTACCGCGCACCACCGCACGTCGAGAGCCTCGGCAGCCCACTCACCGGCGGCACTTCAGGTGTTCCGCTGCTGAGCAGCAGAGCAGTCCCCCCACCTGTCCTGTAAGCCGACGCGCCCCCACGGCGCGCCAGGAGGAATCACCACATCATGCAACCCCTCATCGACAACGCCCGCACGTTCGGACAGCGCCCTGAGGAGTTCGCCGGCCTCGCCCAAGGCCAGTCGCCAGAGGTCCTGTTCATCACCTGTGCCGACTCCCGGGTCGTTCCGGCCCTGATCACCGGCGCCCGCCCCGGCGAGCTCTTCGAGCTGCGCACCGCGGGCAACATCGTCCCGCCGTACGCCTCCGAGCACCCCACTAGTGAGGCGGCCACCATCGAGTACGCCGTGGAGGTCCTCGGCGTCCAGCACATCGTGGTCTGTGGCCACTCGCACTGCGGCGCCGTGGGCGCTGTGGTGCGCGGCGACGACCTGAACGCCGTACCCGCCGTGCGTGACTGGCTCGCGCACGCCGCGGACGAGCCCAAGTGCTCCGACCCCGCCGACCCGACGGTCGCCGAGGCTGTGCAGCACCACCTCCTGACGCAGCTGCTGCGGCTGCGCTCCTACCCTTGCATCGAGAAGCGCCTGCAGGCGGACCAACTCCGGGTGCACGGCTGGTACTACGAGGTGCACACCGGAGCCGTGCGCGAACACCGCGCGGAGACCGACACGTTCGAGGCGCTGTGAGGGACACCATGACTGTGATGTCGAGGTTCCCTTACCTGCGGCAGGATTTCGCCGCCTCCATCGTCGTCTTCCTGGTCGCGGTGCCGTTGTGCGTCGGCGTGGCGGTCGCCTCCGGTGTCCCCGCGGAGCTGGGCCTGGTCACCGGCATTGTGGGCGGGCTGGTCACCGGTTTTCTGCCCGGCAGCAGTCTTCAGGTGTCGGGGCCGGCGGCAGGCCTGACTGTGCTGGTCTTCGAGGCGGTCAGCGAGTTCGGAGTGGCCGCGCTCGGCGTGATCGTGCTGATGGCCGGGCTGCTCCAGCTCGCCATGGGCTTCCTCAGGGTGGGCCGCTGGTTCCGGGCGATATCCGTCGCCGTCGTGGAGGGCATGCTCTGCGGCATCGGTCTGGTGATCATCGCCGGCCAGCTCTACGCAGCGTCGGGCCTGAAGGCCCCGGAGACCGGCATCGGCAAGATCGTGGGCCTGCCCGGGGCGTTCGCCGACGCGCTCGGCAGCACCGAGGCCCTGACCTCGCTCGCAATCGGCGCGGGCACCGTCGCCGTCATCGTGCTGTGGAAGAAGATGCCGAAGAAGGTGCAGGCCGTGCCCGGCGCCCTTGCGGCGGTGATGCTGGCCACTCTCGCCTCGCTCGCCTTCAGCCTGCCGGTCGCCACGGTCGAGGTGGAGGGTCTACTCGGCGTCATCCAGCCGCCCGGGTCCGACGCCTTCGGTGAACTGGCCAACCCGGCCATCTGGGGCACCATCATCGCGTTCGCGCTGATCGCCTCCGCCGAGTCGCTGTTCAGCGCGGCGGCCGTGGACCGGCTGCACGACGGCCCACGCACCCAGTACAACAAGGAGATGATCGCCCAGGGTGCGGGCAACACGGTATGCGGTCTGCTCGGCGCGCTGCCGATGACCGCGGTGATCGTGCGCAGCTCCGCGAACGTCCAGGCGGGCGCGAAGACCAAGGCGTCGCGGGTGCTGCACGGCGTGTGGATCCTGCTGTTCGCCGCCGCGCTGCCCTCCGCCCTGGCGCTGATCCCGCTGCCCGCCCTGGCCGGCATCCTGGTCCACGCGGGCTGGAAACTCATCCCGTTCCGCCAGATCGCGACGCTGTGGCGGGACCACAAGGGTGAGGCGCTGATCCTCATCGTCACCGCCGTGTCGATCGTCGTAGTGAACATGTTTGAGGGCGTGCTCATCGGCCTGGCCCTTGCGGTGATCAAGACCGCCTGGGAAGCCTCGCACCTCAAGTTGGAGGTCATCGACAAGGGCGCCGGCCCGATCCAGGCGTACCTGTCGGGCAACGCGACCTTCCTGCGCCTGCCGAAGATCCTCGACAGCCTGGAGGCGCTGCCCCAGGACCGGCCCGTCGAGCTGGATCTGTCCGGGCTGCACCACCTCGACCACGCCTGCCGCATGGCCCTGGAGAACTGGGCCGAGCGGCACAGTGCACCGGACACCGAACCGGTGAAGGTCACGACCGCACAACCGGTGAAGGCCACGGCGCAGTAAGGATCTCGTCGTAGGGATCTGCCGCCCGGCCGGAGGCTCGACCGAGCCCCCGGCCGGGCATATCGCCGAAAGTGGTGCGAATACTTGCCTGAAGCGCAGGAACCCGGCGCTACTGTTTGGACAGAGTGGAGGTCGCGGTGGCGGAGCATCCTGTGATCGAGTGGACCACCAATCCCGGGGCCTCATGCCGTCCCTGTCGCAGTGGCCTCGTTGGCGGTGCAGTTCTACCGTAGGGAGATACGAAGCAGATCCTTGGAGCGAGTCATGATCGTCATCCTCGGACTCGTCATCCTGCTCGCCGCGGTAGTCGTCGGCGTGGCCGGTGTTGTCACCAACAGCGGCAGCGCGCACGAGGTTACCGGCGGGTTCTCGGTATTCGGCTTCGACGTGACCGGCTCCACCGGCACGCTCTTCCTTTACGGCATGATCGTCGGGGCAGCGGCCCTGTTTGGACTGAGCCTGCTCCTGACCGGCGCACGCCGTACCTCTCGCCGTGGCAGCACCGCGCACCGCGGACGCAAGCCGTCGCGCCGCGAGACGGCCTCTGCCGGGAGGGACCGCGACGACCTGGTCGACCAACGCGAGCCCGCCCGCGCGGACAACGCGAATGCGCGGGGGAACGACTCACCCCAAGGTGATCGCACTCGAGCCCCGGACAGCGGTCGCCGCAGCAGACTGCACTTCGGGCACCAATCCACCCCCCAGTAGGCGTGCGGCCGCACGCGCAGATCGCTGACCGGCCGGCGTCACGGTATTCCTGCCACCGAACCCCAACAGACAACTCACCCAGGGTGGCTCCCATGAGTTTCGCGAAGAAGATCGCGCACAAGGCCGAAGCGATGAAAGGCGGCGCCAAGAAGGCAACCGGCCGTGCCACCGGCAGTCGGCGCCTGCAGGCCGAAGGCCGCGGAGACCAACTCAAGGGCAACATCAAGCAGGCCGGGGCAAAGATCAAGGACGCCTTCAAACACTGACCACTCCGCCCCGTCGACCCGACCAGGTCTACGCCGAAGCACGCGGGAGGACCTGCATGGGTACAGCTGGGCGTCGATCTGAGACAGGCGCTGTTTGCGCATGCCCTCAGGCGGCTGACGACGCCCCACAACGCCGATTCGTCCAGAGCGAACGCAGGGAGCGGTCCAAGGCGGGGTAACGGCAGCACGCCCGGCGCGCGATGCGTGCAGTGCCGATTCCGGGGCCCGGTAGACGAGGGCGCCAGGACAGCCGACCGAGCACCCACGCAGCGACGCAGCGGGAACGAGCAAGGAACGGCAGCAGCACCCGAAGGTCTGCGGCCGCTCCTCTCCGTTGCGCGAACAACCTTGCCACGCGGAATGAGCAATGACGCGGGCATCCACTATCAGGCCAACGATCGACGCTCCCGCATCGACCAGGTGTCGGCGGTCTCTCCCAGCCGTCGCCGACACTGAGGCTCGTCTGGCCGTAGAGACGGGGGCTTTCCGTTAGATCATTAATGAATGTCCGAAGTGGGACTAATGCGCATTTCAATGTTCCCAGGAAGTTCCCATTGCGCGCCCAAAGGCCTTCCAGGGTGGTTCCCTGGAAGGCCTTTAGCGCACTGACCTGCACCTTTGTGGTGCCCCCGGCAGGATTCGAACCTGCGACACCCGCTTTAGGAGAGCGGTGCTCTATCCCCTGAGCTACGAAGGCGGGGAGACCCGGTTGATCCAGATCCGGCGACTAGCCTAGCGGATGCGGGCTCCAGCCTGGCAGGCATTCCGTTTCCGCAGGTCAGGCCGTGGTCGGCGGTCGTGGATCCGGGTGGTTTCCGGTCGCGTTCCGCGCGACTTAGCGTGGAAGCATGCGCGAGGACGTGGTGACCCTGTTCCTCTGCGGTGACGTCATGCTCGGCCGTGGCGTCGATCAGATCCTCCCGCACCCCGGCGACCCCGCCCTGTGGGAGCGGTACACCGCGGACGCCCGGTCCTATGTGGAGTTGGCGGAGGCGGTGAACGGGCCGATCCCGCGTCCGGTCGGTCACTCCTGGCCCTGGGGGGATGCGCTGGAGATCCTCGACGAGGCCGCGCCCGATGCCCGCGTGGTGAATCTGGAGACCAGCGTCACGCGCAGCAACGACTTCGCCGCGGGCAAAGAGGTGCACTACCGGATGCATCCGGCCAACCTTCCCTGCCTGGTCGCCGGTCGGCCCGACGCTTGTGTGCTGGCCAACAACCACGTGCTGGACTTCGGTCGCCGGGGGTTGGAGGAGACGCTCGACTCCCTGGCCGGCGCGGGCCTGCGGGCGGTGGGCGCCGGGCGGGATGTGGATGAGGCGCGGCGGCCCGCCTTGGTCGCCGTCCAGGGCGGCGCGCGGGTGCTCGTCTTTTCCTTCGGGATGGCGTCCAGCGGCATTCCGCGAAGCTGGGCCGCCGGCGAGCACCGGGCCGGGGTCGACTTCGTGGCGGAGCCGTCGGACGCCGCGGCGGCCTCGGTCGTCCGCCGCGTACGGCAGGTGAAACGACCGGGTGATGTGTCGGTCGCCTCCGTCCACTGGGGATCCAACTGGGGATACGGCATCCCGCGAAGCCAGGTCCGTTTCGCGCATGCGCTGATCGACGGTGGAGTCGATGTCGTGCACGGGCACTCGTCGCACCATCCCCGCCCGCTGGAGCTGTACCGCGGCAAGCTCATCCTCTACGGCTGCGGCGACTTCATCGACGACTACGAAGGCATCACCGGCTATGAGCAGTACCGGGACGACCTGCGGCTGCTGTATTTCGTCTCGGTGGAGCCGGACACCGGCAAGGCGGCCGACGTGCGGATGGCAGCCGTGCAGAGCCGGCAGATGCGGCTGCGGCACGCGTCGGGCGAAGACCGCGAGTGGCTGCGGGCGACTCTCGACCGGGTCAGTCGCGGCTTCGGTGTGCGCATCGGCCTGGAGCCCGGCGGGATGCTCATGGCCGGTTCCCTGCATGGGTCGTACACGAATGTTGACGAGGGTGGGGCACGGGCATAGCGTCGCTCCGTACTGAGCAGGTGCTTAGAGAGGGTCGACCGTGCCGCACCCCGATCCGTCCACCCGCCCCGAGGCCGCACTGACTGCGCCCGGGGCACCCTTCGAAGTCGTACGGGGCGAGGACGGCGGGCTGCTCTACGCCGGCGGCCCGCGCACCCTGCGGGAGTTCGTCGAGGCCACCTGGGCGTTCGGGGACCAGCCGTTCCTCGTCGCCGCCACCGGGACGTACAGCTACCGCGAGTTCTTCGCCGCCGCCTCCGCGCTCGCCCGGCGGTTCGTCGAGGTGTACGGGCTGCGGCAGGGCGATCGGGCCGTTGTGGCGATGCGGAATCACCCCGAGTGGCAGATCGCCCTCTGGGCCACCCAGTTGGCGGGACTGGTGGCGGTGCCGCTCAATGCCTGGTGGGACCGAGGACGAGTTCGCGTACGCCCTCGACGACTGTTCGCCGCGGGTGCTGCTCGTCGACGGGGAGCGGCTGCCGCGGGTCGACGCCTGGCGCAGGCGGGCCGGCGTCCCGGTCGTCGTCTTCCACGGGGAAGGCACGCCCGGCGAGGGGGTGGAGCGGTACGAAGACTTCGAGGCCCCCGATCCGCTCGCCGCGCCGCCCGGGGTCGAGGTGCGGGCCGAGGACGACGCCACCATCATCTATACGTCCGGGACCACCGGGCGGCCCAAGGGCGCCGTCGCCACTCAGCTCGCCCAGGCCGGGGCCGCGCACAATCCGCGGTTCTACGCCGCCGCTTCAGCCCTCGCGAGCGGGGTGCTGCCGGGGCAGGGGCCCGCGCCGGTGGTGCTGATGACGTTTCCGTTCTTCCATGTGGCCGCGTTCACCACGCTGTACGCGACGATGGCGGCCGGCGGGGCGCTCGTACTGATGCGGAAGTGGGACGCCGAAGAGGCCCTCGCGCTGATCGAGCGGCACCGCGTCACGCACTACTCCGGGGTGCCGACCACCGCGCTCCAGCTGCTTGACGCCGCCGAGCGGGCCGGGGGAGAGCTTGAGACGCTCACGCATCTCAACACCGGCGGGGCCGCGGCCCCGCCCAACCTCATGGCCCGGCTGAGGGCCCGCTACGGGCAGCGGATAGAGCCGCGCACCGGCTACGGACTGACCGAGACCAGCGGCGGCGTGCTCGCCAACTTCGGCCCCGGGTACCGGGAGAACCCGGGGAGCGTGGGGCGGCCGACCCCCGCCACCGAGGTGCGGATCGCCAGGCCGGACGGTAGTGAACTGCCCGAAGGAGAGGTCGGTGAGTTGTGGCTGCGCGGGCAGGCGCTGGTGCGCGGGTACTGGAACAACCCGGACGCGACCGCCGCCGCGTTCCACGACGGGTGGTTCAGGACCGGCGACCTCGCGACGGTGCGCGACGGGCGGGTCAGCATCGTCGACCGGCTCAAGGACATGGTCATCCGCGGCGGCGAGAACGTGTACTGCGTCGAGGTGGAAGCCGTCTTGCACGATCACCCGGACGTCGCCGACGCCGCCGTGCTGGGTGTCCCGCACCCGGTGCTGGGGGAGGAGGTGGCGGCCGTGGTGCAGCTGCGCGCCGCGGCCACGGTCACCGTCGACGAGCTGCGGGCGCACGTCGGCAAGACCCTCGCCGCCTTCAAGGTGCCCGCTCATGTCCTCGTACGGGACGAGCCCGTGCCCCGCAATCCGACCGGGAAGATCCTCAAGCGCGAACTCCGCGGCCCCGTGGAGGAACAGGTGTCGCGGGAGCGGCTCTTCAGGAACGCGTGACGCGCACCCGGTAGGTGCCGTCCGACTCCGCCCGGAGCACCGCGATACGGATGCCGTTCTGCCGGTCGACGAACGACTGCCCCGGCCGGTACGGCGCGTCCGACAGCTCCGCGTGCACATTGGGACGCCGGGTGCAGCCCCCGCTGTTCCGGGTGCTGTCCGAGACCGACACCGGCCCCTGCCCGGTGTCCACGTCTGACTGCACGCGGTAGATCAGCACGCCGGGCGCGCACACGGCCTCGTCGTTGCCCGCCCGGGTGCGCACCTCTACCGCGTACCCCGCGTTCTTGGTGAGCGGCACGATCGCCATCTTCGCGCCGCCCGCGACCGCCAGCGGCGTCAGCGCGTAATCGGTGGTGCCGGGCGCGGCCGCGCAGCCGATCTGGCCGGCGTCGAGCCAGCCCAGCTTCCATTTGTGCCAGCCCAGCAGATCGTTGTTGGCCCCCCAGTCCTCGGACATGATGTCCCAGTGGCCGACCGCGCCCGCGCCCTCGGAGGTGTAGAGGTCGGGCAGGCCGAAGACATGGCCGTTCTCGTGGGGCAGTACTCGATAGCCGTTCTCGCCGTACGACCCCGAACCGTCGTCCTGACGGCTGTAGACGAAGGACGTGTTGGCGAGCGGCACGCCGTCCGCGAGCGGGGCCTCGTCATTGCCGGAGAAGGTAACGGAGAGCACGGTGTCCAGCGCCGACGGCCCGGCATTGGGCGTGACCAGTATGTTGACCAGGTCGTACGCCTTGAAGTTCACCTTTGGGTCGGCCACCGTCACTATGTCCTGGGCGAGCCGACGGTAGCCCGGTTCATAGGGGGAGCCGCGCTCTATCCCGTACGCGGCGAACGGCATCGGCATCCGCAGCCAGTCGGTTACCGGGGTGTGCGTGCGATAGATGAGGCGTCCGTACGAACTGGTCCGGAACCATTCGGCGGTCTGCGGGAAGAACTCCGCGAGCCGGTCCACCGCCCGCCCCGAACCCGGCGCGTCCGGGAAGTCGATCATCAGGTTGAGCGCGCGGACCTCGCCGGTGGAGCGGGAGTAGCCGGGCGGGGTGGGCACGCCCTCCGACATCTGGATCCCCAGCGTGGAGGCGATTTTGCAGGGCCCGAGCGCGGACTTGTCGGCGCCTGCCACCGGCCCGGCCGACGCCCGGGTGGGGTCGGGGAGGTGGGCGCTCGCCGTCGTGAGTGCGGCGAGGGCGAGCGCTGTGAGGGCGGCGAGTGCGCCGAGGCGGCGGCGGGAGCTGCCGGTGGTGCGTATCCGGTGGCGCGTTGGCTGCATGCAATCGCCTTCGGGTCCGCGGCAGCAGGCCGGGCCCTGGCTGCACTCATTGCGATCAGCCTGTGACGGGTGGTGGCGGGGTGCCCGCCGGGTGGGCCGATCGTGGTATTTCACGCGAGACATTTGTGACGCAGGTCACATCTCGTACGGGAAATAACCGGGGATCGTTTCCCCGTTTGAACTCGTGTCCCCGCGAAACGGGGAAGAGGTCCCCGGTTACGTACCGAGTGCAGCCGATGTACGTAGCGATACGAGGCAGATACGAGAGGAAGTGGAGCCGTGAGCCCCGCCGCCGACACCGAAACGCGCCGCTCTTCCCGGCCGCGGGCGGACGCCCTGCGGAACAGGGAGCGGATCGTGACGGCCGCGCGCGAGATGTTCGTCGAGTTCGGGCCCGAGGTCCCGCTCGATGACATCGCCCGCCGGGCGGGTGTCGGCAATGCCACGCTCTACCGGCACTTCCCCGACCGCGACACCCTCATCCAGGAGGTCGTCCTCTTCGTCCTGGCCCGCACGACGCAGCGGGCGCACGAGGCGGCGGCCGAGGAGGCGGACCCGTTCGAGGCGCTGCGGCGCTTCACCCACGCGGCCGCCGACGAGCGGATCGGGGCGCTGTGCCCACTGCTCACCGGGACCTTCGACAAGCACTATCCCGATCTGACCCATGAGCGGGTACGCCTCGAAGCGGCAGTCGACGGCCTCTTCGCGCGCGCACATGAAGCAGGCAGGCTCCGCGCCGACGTCGCCGTCGGAGATCTGCTCGTCGCTCTCTCCCAGCTCAGCCGGCCGCTGCCGGGCACCGCGTGCCTGAACATCGACCGGTTCGCCCATCGCCATCTGCAGCTTTTCCTGGACGGACTCGAAGCGCCCGCGCGCTCCGAACTGCCGGGCACGGCCGCGACCATGGAGGGACTGCGCGGCAGCACCCCGTGAAGCGGTGAAGCAGCCTGGCCGCGCCGATGAGTTGAACCGGCGCCGCAGGTCTCCTCTGCAACACCTTTGACCACGTCTACAACACCCTTGACCACGTCCGTTTTGACCTCTCCGCACCCTTAGGTGGCTACTTCCATGCCAAAAACAGCCGACATTTCCGTTCCGGACCCCAGCCGCTGGAGAGCGCTGGTGTTCATAGCCGTGGCCCAGCTGATGGTGGTGCTCGACGCGACAATCGTGAACATCGCGCTGCCCACGGCCCAGCAGGACCTGGGTATTTCCGACGCCAACCGCCAGTGGGTCATCACCGCCTACGCCCTCGCCTTCGGCGGACTGCTGCTCTTCGGCGGCCGCATCGCCGACCTGTGGGGCCGTAAGCGCACCTTCGTCGTCGGACTGCTCGGCTTCGCCGCGGCATCCGCGCTCGGCGGCGCGGCCACCGGCGAGGCGATGATGCTCGGGGCCCGCGCCCTGCAGGGCGCCTTCGGCGCGCTGCTCGCGCCCGCCGCGCTCTCGCTGCTCGCCGTGATGTTCACCGACGCGAAGGAGCGCGCCAAGGCCTTCGGTATCTACGGTGCGATCGCCGGTGGCGGTGGCGCCGTCGGCCTGATCCTCGGCGGCTTCCTCACCGAGTACCTGAACTGGCGCTGGACCTTCTTCGTCAACATCCCCTTCGCGATCGTCGCCGCCGTCGGTGCGTACCTCGTGATCCGTGAGCCGGAGGGCGCGCGCAACCGCTCCTCGCTCGACATCCCCGGCGTCGTCCTGTCCACCCTGGGCCTGGTGGCGCTGGTGTACGGGTTCACCCGCGCCGAGTCCGCGGGCTGGTCCGACAGCCTGACCGTGGGCATGTTCGTCGCCTCCGCGGTGCTGCTCGCCGGATTCGTCGTCACCGAGGCGAAGGTCAAGTCCCCGCTGCTGCCGCTGCGCGTCCTGACCGAGCGCAACCGCGGCGGTGTCTACCTCTCGCTGGGCCTCGCCATCATCGCGATGTTCGGGCTGTTCCTCTTCCTGACGTTCTACCTCCAGGTCGTGAAGGGGTACTCGCCGGTCATGACGGGCTTCGCGTTCCTGCCGATGATCGCGGGCATGATCGCGGGCTCGACCCAGATCGGCGCCCGGCTGATGACCCGCGTTCCGCCGCGGCTGCTGATGGGCCCCGGCTTCCTGGTCGCGGCGGTCGGCATGCTGATGCTGACCCAGCTGGAGATCGGCACTTCGTACGCGGGTCTGATCCTGCCGGCGCAGGTGCTGCTGGGCTTGGGCATGGGTACGGCGTTCATGCCGGCGATGTCGCTGGCCACGCACGGCGTGGACCCGGCCGACGCAGGCGTCGCCTCCGCGATGGTCAACACCTCGCAGCAGGTCGGCGGCGCGATCGGCACGGCGCTGCTGAACACGATCGCGGCCTCGGCCACAACCGCGTACATCACCTCGCACGCGGCGGGAGCGGCCAACCCGAAGCTGCTGGAACTCCAGGGCATGGTGCACGGCTTCTCGTCCGCGATCTGGTGGGCGGTCGGGATCCTGGCGGCCTCCGCGGCGATCGCGTTCACGTTCATCAACACCGGGCGCCCGGGGGCCGGTTCGGTCACCGCGGGGTCGGGTGAGGGCGTCGAGGACGAGATCAAGGTCCCGGTCGTCGCGCACTGACGGTCGTGCACTGACGGTCGTGCACTGACGGTCGCGCAGTGACAGTCGTGCAGTGACGGTCGTGCAGTGACAGTCGCGCACTGACCAGTCGTGCACTGACACGAGCTCGGCGGACGCTGAGAGGTCAAGCGGCAGGGCCCTGCCCGGGTTGAACCCGGGCAGGGCCCTTCTCTTGCCGTGTGGGGTCAGCGCAGCCAGGGCAGGTCCGCGCCGGAGTCCTGCGGCTGGAGCCCAGCGGCCATGATCTGCATGATCTCGCCGAGCTGTCCGACCTGCTCGGGCGTGAGCCGGTCGAACATCGCCTGTCGTACGGCCTCGACATGGCCGGGCGCGGACCGTTCGAGGACCTTGAAGCCGTCGTCCGTCAGCACGGCGTTCTGCCCACGCTTGTCGGAGGGGCAGTCCTCGCGGCGCACCCAGCCGTTCTTCTCGAGACGGGCTATCGCGTGCGAGAGCCGGGACCGGGTGATCTTCGCGTCGATGGCCAGCTCGGTCATCCGCTTGCGGCGGCGCGGGGCCTGGGAGAGCTGGACGAGCAGTCCGTAGTAGATGTGCGGCATGCCGGCGTCGCGCTGGAGCTGGCGGTCGAGGTGGTCTTCGAAGAGGGTGGTGGCATGGAGATAGGCGCGCCAGACGCGCTGTTCGTCCTCGGTGAGCCAGCGCGGTTCGCGGCCGCCCCCGCCAGTGGATGCCGTGTTCATGTATTCCACTCTACGACCTATTCTTGAAGGTTGAACTATGTGGAGTTAGAGTGGAGCTAGCTTGAAAGTTCAAGTAGGTCGCAGGTAGGTCGGACGTAGACCGGACCGGATGTGGATCGGGAGCCGCTGTCATGAATGCCACCCCTGCCGCGGAGCGCATGCCCGCCCTCTATCTCTCGCACGGCGCACCGCCGCTCGCCGACGACCCCGTCTGGCCCGGCGAGCTCGCCGCCTGGTCCTCGTCCCTGCCGCGCCCGAAGGCGATCCTCATGGTCTCGGCCCACTGGGAGGACGCCCCACTCGCGCTCGGCGCGACCGGGACCGTACCGCTGGTGTATGACTTCTGGGGCTTCCCCGAGCACTACTACCAGGTCCGGTACGGCGCGCCCGGCGCGCCCGAACTCGCCGATTCCGTACGGAAGTTGCTGCGCACCGCCGGAACGCCGGTACAGGATGTCCCGGACCGCGGGCTCGACCACGGCGCCTACGTCCCGCTGGTGGAGATGTTCCCGGGCGCCGACCTTCCCGTACTCCAGATCTCCATGCCCACGCTCGACCCGCAGAAGCTGATGGACATCGGGCGCAGGCTCGCGCCGCTGCGCGACGAGGGCGTGCTGATCGTCGGCAGCGGCTTCTTCACCCACAATCTGGCGGCGCTGCGGCATGAGGGGACTCCCGGCTGGTCGGCGGAGTTCGACGACTGGGGGCGGCGGGCGCTCGCGGCGGCGGACGTGGACGCATTGCTGGACTTCGAGAACAAGGCCCCGGCCGGCCGGCTGGCCCACCCGCGGACCGAGCACTTCGCGCCGCTGTTCGTCACCCTGGGAGCGTCTCAGGACGAGCTCAAGAGCGGGAAGAGCGTGATCGACGGCTTCTGGATGGGCCTGGCGAAGCGGTCCTTGCAGTTCGGCTAGCCGCTGCTGCCCAGGTTCTTCCCCTGGTCTTTCCCCTGGTCTTTGCCCACGTCTTTACCCAGGTCTTTGCCCACGTCTTTACCCAGGTCTTTCTCGTACCAGGCCACGTCCCAGTACCGGCCGAACTTCCGGCCCACTTCGCGGTACGTACCGACGTGCCGGAAGCCGAAACGCGCGTGCAGCCGGGCCGAGGCCTCGTTCGGCTGGGCGATCCCGGCGTACGCGCGATGCAGATCTTCACCGTCGAGTGCCTCGAAGAGCGCCTTGTAGAGGAGTGTGCCGATGCCGCGGCCCGCCGCATCGGGAGCGCAGTAGACGCTGACCTCGACCGAGGTGGAGTATGCGGGCTTGGGGCGGAAGGGGCTGCTCGTCGCGTACCCAAGAATGAGGGCAGAACGGACATCGCGAGCAACCAAAAGACGATGCGGGCCGTCTTCAGGGTGGGAGTGCAGCCATGAGCGGCGCTGCTCGGGTGTGAAGACGGTCGTGTCGAAGGTGACGGCGGTCTCACGTATGTAGTGGTTGTAAAGCTCCGTGAGGGCATCGAGGTCGGCCTCCGTGCCCGCCCTGACCTGCACCTCTGCGTGATCCTTCGGCACTCTTCCTCCCGATGGCCGGACAGGGTACTGCAAGATCACGAAAATCGATGTGTCGCGTGGGAATTCTGTCCGGATTCCAGTCGTTGTTTCCAACGGATGCAGGGCACCCGGAAGGGTGTCGCGACCTACTCAGCAAGGGAGCTCGCATGGCAACCCGTGCCGTCGCCCGTCGTCAGTCCGAGTCCACTGGGACCGGCCGGGCAAGCAGTGCCGTGGGCGGGGAGATCGCCGACCGCGACCTGGTCGGCATGTACCTCGACGAGATCGCACGTACGCCGCTGCTCGACGCCGCAAAGGAAGTCGAGCTGTCCAAGACCATCGAGGCGGGCGTGTATGCCCAGCAGATCCTCGACGAAGACGTGCAGAGCGATGCCGTCGACGCCACGCGCGAGGAGCTCGAGGCGCTGGTCGCCGAGGGCGAGCGCGCGAAGGACGTCTTCATCCGCTCCAACCTCCGGCTTGTGGTGGCAGTGGCCCGGCGCTACCCGCGCAGCGGCCTGCCCCTGCTCGACCTGATCCAGGAGGGCAATGCCGGTCTGGTGCGCGCGGTCGAGAAGTTCGACTACGCCAAGGGCTTCAAGTTCTCGACGTACGCCACGTGGTGGATCCGCCAGGCGATCACCCGCTCCATAGCCGACCAGTCCCGCACGATCCGGCTCCCTGTCCACCTGGTGGAGGAGCTCGGCCGGATTCGCCGCGTCCAGCGCGAGTTCAACCGGGAGAACGGGCGGGAACCGGAGGCCGCGGAGGTCGCGAAGGAGCTGGGCTCCACGCCTGAGCGCGTCATCGACGTCCTCGACTGGGCGCGCGACCCCGTCAGCCTGAACATGGCGGTGGACGACGCGGGCGAGACGCAGTTCGGCGACCTGCTGGAGGACACCTCGGCGGTCTCGCCGGAGCAGTCGGTGCTCACGCTGCTGCGCAGCGAGGAGCTGGAAGACCTGATCGGCAAGCTCGACCACCGGACCGCGTCGATCATCCGCATGCGGTACGGCATCGAGGACGGCCGGGAGCGCACCCTGACGGAGGTCGGCAAGCAGCACGGCCTGACGCGGGAGCGGATACGGCAGATCGAGAAGCACGCGCTGCTGGAGCTGAAGCGGATGGCGCGCGACACGGGCTTCGACGCGGCGGCGTAATCGCCCGCGGCGGGCAAAGGCCCCCATAGACGGACCCCGGCACCATCCCCCCCGGTGCCGGGGTCCTTTCCTGCCGTGTGCCCGCGGCTCCTGTGCCCGCGGCTCCTGCTCCTGTGCCCGCGACGTCTCTTGTGCCCGCGGCGTCACCGGACAGGAGTTGCCCGGGTCAGGCGCGCGCCCAGGTTCGTCACGTACTCCACCAGCGGCCGCGGTCCGTGCACCGTGAACTCGCAGTCCACCAGCGCCAGTCGGAGCGCCACCCACTCCAGCGAGTCCGCCGACCTCGCCCGCAGCCGGCATGTTCCCTCTCCCGTCGCCTCCGGCGCGCCCAGCGTCTCCGGGAGACGCGCGGCCACGAACGCCGCCGGGGCCTCGAAGGTCACGTCGATGGCGTGCTCCGGCTGCCGGGACATGGAGTGCCCCAGCAGCTCCGCGGCACTGCCCGTCGGCAGCTCCCGCGGCACAAAGCGCGCCCCCGTGGCCAGGGGTTCAGAGACCCGGTCGACCCGGAACGTACGCCAGTCCTCCCGGCCGATGTCGTACGCGACGAGATACCACCGGCGGCCGGTCGAGACGAGGCGGTACGGCTCGACCTGCCGCTTCGTCTCGGTGCCGTTGCCCGCGCGGTAGCCGAAGCGGAGCCGTTCGCGCCCGGTGGCAGCGCCCGCGATGACCGTCAGAGTCTGCGGGTCGATCGTCGCGCCGTCGCCCCGGGTGAGCGGGACCGTCGCCGCCTGGAGCGTGGTCACCCGGTGCCGCAGCCGGGACGGCAGCACCTGCTCCAGCTTGGCCAGGGCGCGTACGGAGGCCTCCTCGATGCCCTCGATGGCGTGGCCGGCCCCCGCGCGCAGGCCGACCGCGATCGCGACCGCCTCCTCGTCGTCGAGGAGCAGCGGCGGCATCGCGGCGCCCGCGACCAGCCGGTACCCGCCGACCGCGCCCTTCGTCGCCTCGACCGGATAGCCGAGGTCGCGCAGCCGGTCGATGTCGCGCCGGATGGTGCGCGGGCTCACCTCGAGGCGCTCGGCGAGCTCACTGCCCGGCCACTCGCGCGGTGTCTGGAGGAGGGAGAGCAGATTCAGGAGTCGTGCCGGAGTATCCGTCATGTTCTTCAGGATGCCGCTTATATAGGTCGTGATCTGACCTACATGGCCTCTACTTTCCTTCCTATGAGTTCACAGCCCGCCGTCCCGGATACGGCTTCAGACCGTCGTCGCTGGATCGCGCTTGCCATCGTCATGACCGCCGCCTTCATGGATCTGGTCGACGTCACCATCGTCAATATCGCGATCCCGAGCATCGAGCGGGACCTCGGGGCGTCCTTCGGCGCGATCCAGTGGATCACCGCCGGGTACGCGCTGGCCTTCGCCGCCGGTCTGATCACGGGCGGCCGGCTCGGTGACATCTACGGCCGCAAGCGGCTCTTCCTGATCGGCATCACCGGCTTCACGCTCGCCTCCGCGCTCTGCGGCTTCGCCGCGAACGAGGAGATGCTGGTCGCCTCCCGCCTGCTGCAGGGCGCGACCGCCGCGATGATGGTGCCGCAGGTGCTGGCGATCATCCATGTCACCTTCCCGGCGCACGAACGCGGCAAGGTCTTCGGCATGTTCGGCGCGATCATCGGGCTCGGCGCGGTGTCCGGGCCACTGCTCGGCGCGCTGCTGACCCAGTGGAACCTCTTCGGCCTCGAGTGGCGGCCGATCTTCCTGATCAATCTGCCGGTGGGCATAGCCGGGCTGATCCTGGGCCGGAAGTACATCACCGAGTCCCGCGCCCCGAAGGCGCTCAAGCTCGACCTCGCCGGCGTCGCGCTGGTCACGCTCGGCCTGCTGATGCTGATCTACCCGCTCACGCGCGGCCGTGAGCTGGGCTGGCCGCTGTGGGGTCACCTGTGCATGGCCGGCAGCCTGATCGTCTTCGCCGCGTTCGTCATGTACGAGAAGTACAAGACGCGCAAGGACTCCTCGCCGCTCGTCGAGCTGTCGCTGTTCAAGGTGAAGAGCTTTGCCGCGGGCATCGCCGTGCAGCTCACCTTCGGGATCGCGTGCGGGATCTTCTTCCTGGTCTGGACGCTGTACATGCAGATCGGTCTTGGCTGGTCGCCGCTGCGGGCGGGGCTGACCGGCGTCCCCTTCTCCATCGCCGTGTCCACGGCGGCCGGGATGTCCGTACAGAAGCTGGTGCCGCGCTTCGGCCGCAAGGTGCTGCAGGCGGGCGCGGTGACGATGGCCGCGGGTCTGCTGATCTACATCTGGGAGGCCGGGCGGTACGGGACGGGGATCCAGTCCTGGCAGATGGCGCTCCCGCTGGTGGTCATGGGGATCGGGATGGGCCTGATAGTGGCGCCGCTGACGGACGCGGTCCTGTCGGACGTGCCCCGCGAGCACTCGGGCTCGGCGTCCGGACTGATCAACACCACCATGCAGATGGGCAATGCGCTGGGGCTCGGACTGGTCTCGGTGGTCTTCTTCGGCTCGATCGACGACCGGATCGCGCCGAGCGCGGTCGGGAAGGCGTTCGGGGAGGCGTTCCAGAACTCGCTGTGGTGGGTGGTGGCGGTGCTGGGCGCGATCTTCGTGGTGATGTTCGCGCTGCCGGCGCGGCCGAAGCAGCATGTGGAGGGGGCGGCGGAGACCGAGGGTCCGGTGGACCGGGAGCCGGTGCTCGCCAACTGAGCTCGTGCGGCTGACAGGCCCGGCCCTGGCGGAACAAAAAACTCTTTCGGTGCCTGCTCCACATTTCCGTGGTCAAGTGACCTTGGCGGCGGTGTGTCGTTCCAAAGAAGTGGAGTACGAACGCTTCGATGCGGCAATGCAGCAACTGGTCTGTTCCCGCACCCAGTTGGATGCGCTCGTGACTGCCCTCGCTCCTGAGCAGTTGGCTGGCTTCAGCCCGCAGGAAGCCGCCGTCCGAACGGAACTCGCCGGTGATGCCCTCCAGCTCCTGGAAGTCACCGAAGCGGCGATCGATTCCGGTGAGCCGGAGAACGTCCTCGTGGCCCTGGTCAACGCGGTTGATGTGCTCGCTGTCCAGCTGCGGGATCGGGTTCTGAACGGTGTCGTGGCGTCCATCCCACCACTGGATCAATGACCGATGTGAAGCCCCGGGCCGAGGCGAACTCGCGGCCGGCCGAGCGGGGAGCCGATAAGCCCAGCCGGCCGTGATGCGATCGGTTCGGGGAAGACGGCAAGAGTCTGAGTGCCGAGCCGTCGGAGGCCGCGATGGTGTATCCACCCGAGGAGGACTACGGACCCCTGGACGGGTCCCGCGTCGAGACACCGGAACGCGCGAGAGAAGTGACCCGCAGGTTCTTGTCCGTCGTCGCGCCGGGTGGCGGGAGCGGGGCGGACGCGGTGGTGCTGGTGGTGTCGGAACTGGTCACCAACGCGGTGCGGCATGCCGGCGGGGTGACCGGGTTCCGGCTGGAGGAAGGCCTGGGAACGGTGACGGTGGCGGTGCAGGACGCCAGCCCGGCCCCGCCACGGCCCCGCCCGGCGGGTGTCCGCGAGCCGTGCGGGTTCGGCTGGCATCTGGTGCGGGAGCTGTCGGCGGACGTCCAGGTCCACGTCCACCCGAGGGGGAAGACCGTGTGGGCGGCCGTGCGGCTGTCCCCCTAGCGTCACCCCGCAGGCCGAAGCACCGGCTGTGACGCTGATGCAGGCGCCTACGATTCCTGTTGAAGACCTCCGCGAACTGGCGGCCCGTTTGGGCATCGACCTGGGTCATTGAGTCGAGCCGAAGGGGCCCCACCGGGATGGACCGGGTAGGAGCCTCTCGCTATTTCGCACCCCTGGTCCACGTTGGCTCTACCCATGCGTCCACGAGTACCGGCGCGGCTCACCGCAGGTCAATCCCTGCTCACGGATCCAGCAAAGCCCGGAGTCTGTGGTCGTGACCGCCGTCGCTCCTGTTCGCACAGGAGCGACGGCAACTGGCGGACCGCTCGCGCAGGCCGGCCTCGTGTCCGCATCAGGCCTCTGCGGAGGTGGAGGCGGCGGTGTGTGAGCTGCGGCGTAAGCATCCCGCGTGGGGGCCTCGGCGGATCGCGTATGTGCTGGAGCGGGCTGGAGCGGTTGCTCCGGCGCCTTCGAGGATGACGGTGTATCGGATCCTGGTGCGGCACGGGCTGGTGGAGCGGGTCAGTCGGCGTCGGCGGCGGGAGGATTACAAGCGCTGGCAGCGTGAGGCGCCGATGCAGTTGTGGCAGATGGACATCGTTGGCGGGGTGATGCTGGTCGATGAGATGACCGGGGAGCTGACTGAGGCGAAGGTCGTGACCGGGGTGGACGATCACTCCCGGTACTGCGTCATCGCGTCGGTGGTGGCCCGCGCGACGGGACGTGCGATGTGTGCGGCGTTCGCGGGTGCGTTGCGGGCTTTCGGGGTGCCCCAGGAGGTGCTGACCGACAACGGCAAGCAGTTCACCGACCGGTTCGGGCAGGGTGGTGAGGTGCTGTTCGACCGGATCTGCCGGGAGAACGGGATCGCGCACCGGCTGACCCAGCCGGCGTCGCCGACCACGACCGGGAAGGTCGAGCGGTTCCATCAGACGCTGCGGCGTGAACTGCTGAATGATTGCGGGCCGTTCACCAGCATGGCGCTGGCGCAGGACGCTTTGGATGCGTGGGTGGCGCAATACAACACCGTCCGGCCGCACCAGGCTTTGGAGATGCAGGCTCCGGCCGACCGGTTCGCGCCGGTCCCCGCAGCGGAGCGGGATCTGCTGGGGTTGCGGGTGCCCGCGGTGCTGTCGGCAGTGCCTGCGCAGAGGGCTGCATCGGTTGCGGAAATGTCTGCAAGTTCGGGCCAGGATGCATCCGCGGTGGGTGCGGCGGTGGCCGTGCCGGTGGCAGATGGTGGGGCGGTGGAGTTCGAGCGGGTGGTGCCGCCGAGCGGGAATCTTCAGTTGGCGGGCAAGCAGTTCTGGCTGGGTCCGACCCGCTCGGGGCTGACGGTGACGTTCTGGGCCGACACGACCGTGATCCACCTGCTGATCGGTGGGGCGCGGATCAAGACGGTGCGCTCGCACTTGTCGGTGGCTGATCTGGCGTTGCTGGCCGCTCGGGGTGGGCGTGTGGCGGGGCCGTCTCCGCTGCCGGCCGGGGACACGGCAGCATTCGAAGTGGACCGGGTCGTGAACAACAGCGGGCTGGTGGGCCTGGGCGGGCACCAGGTGCTGGCGGCGGAGATCCTGGGTGGGCGCCCGGTGAGCATCCGGATCGACGGCGCAACGCTGTCGTTCTTCGATCCACAGTCGCGGGAACTACTGCGGGTGCGGCCCAACCCGCTCAGCAGCGAGGAAGTCCGCCGCCTGAGAGGCGTCCGGCCGGCAGGTCCGGCGCCACGACTACGCGTCGAGCCCGTCCGGGTCCAGCGGCGGATCAGCACCCAGGGCACGATCATGGTCTGCCGACAGGTCGTCTCGCTCGGCCGGACCTACGCCGGACAGACCGTGACCGTGCACGTGGCGGAGTCGAAGATCACCGTGGAGCTGGACGGGCAGGCCCGGGTCATCCAGCGCACCACCGACATCCCGGTCCGCAATACGAAGGCGAACAAGCCCCACGAAGTTCCTGATGTTGTCTAGGCCCACCGTCAAGCATCAACTGGGACCAGAACGTCAAACATCACCTGGGACTAGACAGGCTGTCGCTCCTCGTTGGATGGTTCCTGCGGAGCGCTCCGCCGCTGTCTCCTCGCCCGTGGCGCTCACATCACCGTTTGACCCCGTCTGGGCCGCTTTGCGCTGGTTCGTCTCGCGAATCGCCGCCCAACCGGCAGGGGCGACCACCCGCGCTGCCACTGCGGCACCCAACACCCCGCAGAATCAACCATGTTGGGCACACCGTTGAACCCCGCCACCTACGACTACACCGGTGCGGTGCTGTGGAACGCCCACGCCGGTGCACTCTGGGCACGCTTCACCACCTACCTCCGCCGCGAACTCGCCGCCCACCTCGGCATGACACAGAAGGCACTGAACGCTGCACTGCGCGTCTCGTTCGCCAAGGTCGCCGAGTACCAAAATCGCGGCCCGGTCCACTTCCACGCCGTGATCCGCTTCGACGGCCCCGAAGGCGGTAACCAGCCCCCACCCGCCTGGGCCACCGTCGACGCACTCACCCACGCCATCAAAAAGACTGCACAAAAGACCTTCCTCACCATCGCCTCCGATGCCATCGGCGAACGCAAGATCCGGTGGGGCCAGAAGCTCGACGTACGCGAGATCACCGCCTTCGGGAACGGCGACCTCTCAGACCAGAAAGTCGCCGCCTACGTCGCCAAGTACGCCACCAAGAGCGCCGAAGGCTCCGGCACCGTCGACCGTTCCCTGATCTGTCACCCCTGCGCCGGGCGCGGCTATGTGCGCGGCCCCGACAACTTCCGCGACCTGCGCACCGACTGCGACGGCACCGGACAAGCCGAACCCCTCAAAGACCTCGCGTGCAGCGGCACGTACGCCAGATGATCCGCACCGCCTGGGCGCTGGGCCACCTCCCGGAATTCGCAGACCTCAAGCTCTGGAAATGGGCCCACATGCTGGATTCCGCGGCCACTTCTCCACCAAATCCCGCCGCTACTCCACCACCCTCGGCGCACTCCGGGACGTACGTCGAGCCTGGCGCACCGCACAAGCCGAGCAAGCCCGCACCCGTGCCGGTCAGTCCACGCCCGACGAGAACACCACCCTCGTCACCGAATCCTCGTGGGCCTACCTGGCCTCCGGCTACCGCCCTGGCGAAGAACTCCTCGCCGCCCAAACCCGACACGACATCACCCAGGTCCGCGATCAAGCTGAACGCGTCAAGTCAGAAGGGGAGGTGTGGCAGTGACGGCCGTCGTTGCTGCCGGCATCGGACGCCCCATGTCTGCTGATGCGGACCCCGTTGCCCCGCACATCGAGGCGTGGGCGGCCCGGCAAGCGAAAGCTGCCCCCCGCCTGGGCGAGGGACAGCTTGAGACGCTGCGAGAGCTGTTTCAGTAGCTGTTTCCAATGCAGGCAGGCGACGAGTGAACGCGGGGGGTTACGGGGTGCGGTGACGGCTGAAGAGGGCGTAAACAGCCATTAATGATCTCTGGACTAGCCGGTGACTTTTCCGGTGGCGACCAGGGCGAAGTCAGCGTCGGTCGCGGGGGTCTCCACGTGTCCGTCCACGTTGACCTGGCTGGCGATGACCTCGATCGTCCACGTGCCGGCGGCCGGGGTTTCGATGAACACGTTCTCGACGGTGTCGATCGTGTTCGCCG
Source organism: Streptomyces sp. V1I1 (assembly GCF_030817355.1). Taxonomy (NCBI): domain Bacteria; kingdom Bacillati; phylum Actinomycetota; class Actinomycetes; order Kitasatosporales; family Streptomycetaceae; genus Streptomyces; species Streptomyces sp. V1I1. The sequence continues at coordinate 4,741,812 of NZ_JAUSZH010000001.1, forward strand.
AGCCACCCGGTGTTGACCAGTTGCCTGCCGCGAGTCCGTTGTTTCCCCAGTACACGGTGCCGTCCGGGGCAGTGAGCTTCAGGGTCAGATCGTTGACCCGCGCCTGGGCCGCCGACGGGGAGCCCATCGGGTCGGTGTAGGCCATCGTCGCCTTCAGCGGCTGGCTGCCGTCGGTGGTCAGTGTGTACGTCGCGGTCTGGCCCCCCGTGAGCACGTCGGTCTCGTTGACCAGGATCGGCAGCTGCCAGTTGTTGCCCTGCGCCTGCTGGTACAGGTTGCCGGCGCTGGCCGTACCCCAGCCCTGTTTCATTCGGGCCAGGTCGTGGGATGTGCCCGTGAAGGCGTACTGGTCGGCCGAGTTGATCAGCAACGCCTTCGCGGTGGCGGCATGTGGCCGGGACGCGAAGACGTCGCGGTCCAGACCGGGGCTGCCCTCGAAGACCCCGTCAGCCCACATCTGGAAGACGAGGCCCGCGTAGCCGCAGGTGATCGGGGTGGCGGCGCTGGTGCCGTTGAACGTGCCGGTGTACGCGGCGTCGCCGCCGCTCGCGGTGGTGTAGACCGCGTCGTAGTAGTTCGACAGGTCGGGCTTGATCCGCCCGTCCGCGGCAGGGCCGATGCTCGCGCCGCCGTTCCACGCGTCATCGGTGCGGGAGACGGTGTCGTAGTGGTAGACGCCACCGACGGACACCACGTTCTTCGCCCACGCCTGTGGCCGGGCAGAGCGGTTACCGGTGTTGCCCTGCGTCTGGCAGATCAGGATGTCGTGGTCGAAGACGATGTCGTCCATCGCCGCCGACGTCGAGTTGTAGCCGTACGTCAGCGCGCTGCCCCAACTGTTGGACTGGAACACCGCCCGGTACGGGCCTGCCGGGTCGACGAGCTGCGCGGTGTGCGCCCATCGGTCGGACACCAGGGTCTGGGCGGCGAAGATGGGCTGCGCCTGGGGGAGCAGACCGCGGGCATTGGCGCTGACGCCCGAGGAGAAGATCTGCCCGTACGTCGAGGTGCCGTGGCTCGTGCTGGTGGTGTTGGCGGTATGCATGATCGGCGGGAATGCCGCGAACTCCTGGTGTGTGGTGCGCAGCCCGGTGTCCATCACCTCGCCGCGTACGCCTTGGCCGAGGTAGCCCAGCGCGGTCTCGACCGCGTTGGCGCCGCCCGCGATGCGGGCGTTGTTCATGTCCACTTCGCCTGCCGTCCAGATGTCGAGCGCGAGCACCGCGTCCAGGTGCGCCACTGCAAGCGCCTGCGCCGGCTCCAGGGTTGCCTCGATCAGTTGCCGGCTCGCCGATGCGACGTGCACTGTGCCGCCGATCGTTCTGATCCGCTCGACCACCGCCCGTTGGTCGGCGGCGTTCCGTTCCACGAGCGTGATGAGGTACCGGCGGGTGCTCGACGGCCCGGCCCCGCCTTCGATCTTGTCGCCGGCGTCGTACGGGCCGACCCATCGCACGAACGGCAGCGCAGCGACCCGCCCTCGGGTCGCGGCGTCCATGCGCACCACGTACGTTGCGTCGGGAATGTAGGCGCCGATCCGGGCACCGAGGGCCGCCAGCTCGGCTCGGTGGCTGTTGAGCGGCGTGGTCGCGAACTGGACCAGGTACGCGTGGCCGCTCTCCGACCGTAGTGGTCCCCGCGGCCGGGTGCCTTCCCCCTCAGGTGTGGTCGGATCGAAGGTGCGGGTGCGTAGCCGGATCTGGTGTGGGCTCCGGGTGTGTCGGGCTCCACCTCGGACGGTCGTCTCGATTCAGGGCGTCGTGGGCGGCGCTGGCGAGCTGAGTTGGTTCCGTTCGGCCGTGGTGCGCCGGCATGGACAGGGCGGGGCTGGCGGAGGCGGCGAGGACCAGGGCGAGGACGGTGTACGTCGCTGTGCGTGCGGAGTTACGCATGGGGCTCCTGGACGAAGATCCGCCGGGGGGTGCGGATGGGCGAAACCGGTCGGGGAACGCTAACCGGTCGCAGCCAGATAGAAACCCACCAAATGGGTGATGATGAACCAAAAGGACCCGCAGCGGGATCTATAGTCGCGGCGTGCAAACTCTGTGGACGCTTATGGGCGTTGGGTCGGCTGTCATGGTGACGGTGTTGCCCGGCGCAGCAGCGCCGGTGACAAATCACGCCGTGGTACGCATCGCGCAACCGTCGGGCACACTGACGATCACCGTCCCGGCTGCGGTGAGTCTCGGCGCGGCCTTTCCTGGTTCATCGATCAGCAGACAGCTCGGTGAAGTCCAGGTGTCGGACAGGCGGGGCGGGCAGAACGCGGTCTGGACCGCGACGGTGTCGGCGAGCGACTTCACCACGCCGGGCGGCGGCGCCGCCCGGCAGATCTCCAGGAACCAACTCTCGTACTGGTCGGGTCAGGCCACCAGAACCATAGGCCCCGGCACCCGCGTACCGGGCCAGGCCACGAGCGCGCAGGCGCAGAGCCTCAGCCTCCCGCGTAAGGCGTTCGCCAAGACGTCGGGCAACGGGAACAACACCACCGCCTGGCAGCCGACGCTGACCGTCGCGGTGCCGGCGACCGCTGTGGGCGGCACCTACACCGGGACGGTCACCCACTCAGTCGCATGACGCAGGCTAAATACCAAGGTTTCAGTACATGCCAAACTATGGTGGTGTGATGCGCAGAAGAGCAATGTTTTCGTGTGTCGTCGCCATCACCGTGGTGGGCGCGGCATCGCTGCCTGCGGTCGCCCAGCCGTCGGGGGACACGACCGTAACGTTCACCGTGGCAACGGCGAACCTCAGGATCGAGGTGCCCGCCTCGCGCAATCTGGGGTCCGGGTTCCCGGGGCAGACGATCAGCGGTCAGCTCGGCACCGTGACGGTGATCGACGAGCGGGCCGCGGCGGATGCCACGTGGACAGCGTCGGTGGTCTCGACGCAGTTCGACACCGGAACGGACTCGCCCAGCGAGACCGTCCTGCCGAACCTGGTGGACTACTGGTCCGGGCCGGCGACCGCTACCACCGGCAACGGCGACTTCGTGCCCGGCCAACCCACACGTGCCGACCGGCAAAGCCTGGAGCGGCCACGCACCGCGTTCTCCAAGACCTCGGGCAGCGGAAACAACAGCGCGAGCTGGAACCCCACCCTGGAGATCACCATCCCCAACGGCGCCGTCGGCGGGCTCTACAGCGGGACGGTCACCCATTCGGTGGCGTGAGCCCGTGGGTGGACTGCTGCTTGCAGTGTCACTGCTCTTCGGATCAGTCGCGCCTGTGGCCGCGGAGACGCCGCAGGCGTCTGACCACGTGAGCGTCGGCATCCGGATCGTCGACGCGCCGGTCAGCCGCCGCGACGACGAGCGCGCCCACCGGTACATCATCGATCACGTCAAACCGGACCAGCAGATCCGCAGGCGGATCGCGGTCACCAACCTGTCGGACACACGACGCCGCGTACAGCTCTACCCCGCGGCCGCCGCGGTCCGCAAGGACGGCTTCACCTTCGCCCCCGGTCGTACCGGCAACGAGCTCACCAGCTGGGTGACGCTCGAGCACAGCGAACTCGTCCTGGCCCCCGACGAGACGGCGACAGTGTGGACCGAGATCACCGTGGCGAATGATGCGACCGGCGGCGAACACTACGGTGTCCTCTGGGCGGAGATCAGTCCCCAGCACGACCCCTCAGAGCAAGTACGCAACGCGGCCCGCGCAGGGGTGCGCATCTATCTGTCCGTCGGGCCCGGCGGGGCACCGCGGTCGGACTTCCACATCAAAGATCTGACTGGCACCCGCGCCGCAGACGGCGTACCGGTAGTCACCGCCCGGGTGAAGAACACCGGCGGGCGGGCCCTCGACCTCACGGGCAAACTCACGCTGTCAGATGGGCCAGGCGGCCTGTCCGCAGGCCCGTTCAACGTCAAGGCAGGCACCATCGGCCCGGGCCACTCCAAGCTGGCAAAGACCACACTCAACCCGCGTCTGCCAGACGGTGAGTGGACTGCACGACTGACCCTCGCCAGTGGACTCGTCACACGAGAGACCACCGGCCGCATCACCATCGGCACGAAGCCGACCCCCCAGCGCGAAGGGAACACCCAGAACGCCATACTCACGGTCGGCAGCCTCGTTTCGGTTGCCGCAGCGCTGCTCGCCGCCTACGCATACCGCCGCCGCAACCGCTTCCGCTGACCAGGCCACACCGAGATGCCCGCAGCGCGGACCATGCGCGATCTGATCGCCGCCCGATTACGGCTGACCGACTACCAGCTGCCGCCGTACGCGCCATAACTCAACCCGGTCGAGGGCGTGTGGTCACACCTGAATAGATCCCTGACCAACCTCACCAAACAGGACCTCGACCGGCTCACCGCGCTGGTCAAGACCTGCCTCGAACACGTCACTGCCCGTCCGTAACCTGCACCGTTAAAGATCTCTAGCTCAGTGTCAGAAACGGTAATCAGTGAGGGGTCCGGAATACCGGCTCCAACAATTCGGGGTCGAACTTGCTGCCTCGGCCACGCCCCCTCGGAAGGGGGTGGATGATCACCGCCTGTGCCGAACGCACCCGCGGGCCCAAGCACCCGCGGGCCCAAGCACCCGCGGGCCCAAGCACCCGTCGGCTGACGCAGCCCGTCGGCTAACGCACCCGCGCCCGGAGCTCCATCGCCTCCCGCGCGGTGTGCTCCGTGCCGTACACCTCGCACATATGGCGGCCGTCCGGCGTCGCCGTGTGCTCCACCTCCCACAGGCTCGTCTCCGTCCCGTCCAGCAGCAAGAACGCGTGCTCGTAGAGGGTGAAGCCCGCGTCCCTGCCCTCCACCCGGTACTGGCGGCCGAAGACCTGCGTGATGTGGTGGGCGAACGCCGCCCGCAGCAGGCGCGCGGTCTCTTCGCCCGGCCGGTCCGCGTTCTCCGCGCGGCGCAGCACGCGGCGGGCGTGGTCCGCGGAGTTGTCCGGGACGTACGTCCGGGGGAGCGGGGCCGGCGGCGTCGCCATCAGGCTGGCGAGAAGCTCCAGATCGGCGTCCAGGTCGGCGCCGGGATCGGCGCCCGGATCCCAGCCGGGGCCCGCGTCCGGTCCGGCGAAGCCCGGGAAACCGGCGGGCAGCCGTGAGGCGGCGAGGCGGGCCTCCGACTCCTCGGTGTACAGCTCGTGCTGCTCAGCGCCGCCGCGCCCGGTGTTGTGCACCAGCTCCCATAGGACGAGCGAGCTGCCGTCGCTGAGCAGATAGGCATGGCGGTACGTCGCGCGGTGCAGCGCCGCGCTGTGGTGCGAGGAGTGCAGCGAACTGGCGTGCGCCAGCGCCGACTCGAGTCTTTCGACCGTGGCGTCGGGCAGGTCGAAGGAGTTGAGCGCCCGACCCAGGAGTCGCTCGAGCTGCGTCTCGGTTGTCTCGTACCGATCGTTCAAGGTGGGTCTCCAGGCCGTCGCCGCAAGTCACTTGGTGATTGCTAAACGTAGCCCCTGGGTCTGACAACGTGTCCGGGGTTCGGGAAAACGAAGGGGGTGCGAGGGAAGTTCCCGCGCGTCCGCTCGCGTTCCCGCGCATCCGCGGGGGGTTCCGTGCGCCGGAGCCAACTGACTTGCCCCGTAAGTCAGTTGATGCCGTACAGGTCCCGGTACGCAGGAAACACCCCGCCCGGTCCCTCGACCCCCTCGGCCGTGAGTACCGCCCGTACGATCGCCCGCATCACAACGTTCGCGCTCGCCGCGAGCACCTCGTTGAGCGCGAGCGGGTTGGCGGCGTCGAGTGGGACGGCGCCCGTGGCGAGGGTGAAGACGGTGTCCCCGTCGTTGAGCAGATGGACGGGGCGTACGGCGCGGGCGATGCCGTCGTGCGCCGTGCCCGCGAGCTTCTGCGCCTGGGCGCGGGTGAGGTCGGCGTCGGTGGCGACGACGGCGAGTGTGGTGTTGAGCGGGGGCGGCCCGCTCTTCTCGCGCGCCTCGGTGAGGCGGAGCTGGGCCGCGGCGTGGACGTCGGGGGAGGGGTAGGTGACGCGGCCCGCGAAGTACTGCCCGTACAGCGCGCCCGTCCGCGGATCGACGGCCGAGCCCGCGGCGTTGGCCACGACGAGCGCGGCGACGGTGATCCCGGAGTCCAGGACCGTGCTCGCGGTGCCGATCCCGCCCTTGAGCTGCCCGACGGCCGCGCCCGTGCCCGCGCCGACGCCGCCCTCCTCGACCGGCGCGCCCTCCTCCGTACGGGCTGCCGCCTCCACCGCGGCGCGTCCCGTCGCGGCGTCCGGTCTGGCCAGCCAGTCGCCGCCGCGCCCCAGGTCGAAGACGCAGGCGGCCGGGACGACCGGCACCACGTGCGAGGGGTCGGGGCCGACGCGGACGCCGCGGCCCTGCTCCTCCAGCCAGGCCATCACGCCGGCGGCGGAGTCGAGGCCGTACGCGCTGCCGCCGGTCAGTACGACCGCCTCGACGCGCTGGACCAGATTGCGGGGGTCGAGGGCGTCCGTCTCCCGGGTGCCGGGGCCACCGCCGCGTACATCGACGGCGGCGATCGCTCCGCCCGTGGGGGCGAGCACGACGGTGGTGCCGCTGAGGGCACGCTCGCCGGGCACGCGCGCGTGGCCGACCCGCAGGCCGGCTACGTCCGTGAGCCCACCTTCTGCCGGTCCGCCGGCCGGCCCGTCTGCCGGAGCATCATTCCTGTCCATAACGCCCATGCGTATCACGCCAGTTGCGGCAGGCGGTGGCCGTCACGCGGTGACCGTCTGGCGGGTGGCGAGTGTCACACCCACCGCGACCGTCGCCGCGGTGACGAGCCCTGCGGCGAGGACGCCCCAGTCCCCCGCGAATGTGCAGGCGAGGACTGCCAGGGTCGCGACGGGCAGGGTGAGTTGCTGTGGGAGGGTGCGTTTGAAGTGACGTGCGTGCAGCAGCCAGACCGTGAACAGGAAGAGGGCGACCGGGACGGTGACGGCGGCATTCGCCGCGACCGCGGAGATGTGCGCCTTGCCCACCACGTGTTCGATCGAGACCTCGATGCCCGCGCCGATCGCTGCCGCGGACCCGAAGATCAGGACGTGTCCGTAGCCCCATGGAATGGCCTGCCGGTTGGAGACCAGCCGCTCGTGCGCCGGTACGGCGAAGTAGATCCACCACGCGGAGAAGACGATCAGCAGCCCGCCGCCCGCGATGGGCAGCAGCTCGCCGAGGGCCTCGTTCTGGTCGAGCGCGGACTGTACGGCGATGGTGCTCGCGAACATCGTCTCGCCCAGCACGATGATCGTGAACAGTCCGTAGCGCTCGACGATGTGGTGCGGGTGCCACGGGGTCTGCTGGTTCCGCTCGGCGACCAGCGGGATCAGCAGCTCCGCGGCGGCCAGGGCGATGAACAGCCACCGTTTGGCCCCGTCGGGCACGAACAGCAGCCCCACCCAGGCCAGCTGGCAGACCACGAGGCTCGCGGTGTACTCGAGCGCGGTCCTCCGGGCCGGTCCCGCCTCCGAGGCCGCCGCCCGCAGCCACTGGGTCGTCAGCGCGACCCGCATGATCAGATAGCCGATGACGGCGACGGTCCAGTCGTTGTCGTTGAAGGCGCGGGGCACCCCGGCCGCGTAGACCAGTACTCCGGAGATCTGGACCAGGGTCGCGATCCGGTACGGCACGTCGTCGACGTCGTACGCCGAGGCGAACCAGGTGAAGTTCATCCAGGCCCACCACACGCCGAAGAAGACATAGCCGTAGCCGATGATGCCGGTGCCCGGGTGGCCCTCGGCGAGCGCGTGGACGAGCTGCATACCGGCCTGCGCCACCGCGACGACGAAGCAGAGGTCGAAGAAGAGCTCCAGCGGTGTGGCGGCGCGGTGCGCCTCGTCGCGGCTGCGGGGGGTCATACGGCGCAGCGGCGCTGAGGCGTCTGGGCCTGTGGGGCCCGGGCTGGGTGCGGACGTCATGCGCACAAGCACAACAGACCGGGGCGGGACTGGGAGGCGAGACGCGCGCTGCCGTCCGCCGACGCACCCCGCGCACCCCGCGCACCCCGGGCACCCCGCGCGGACCGGGCACCCCGCGCACCCCGGGCACCCCGGGCGGCCGTCCCCGGCCCCCCCGCCGACCGCCCTCGGCCACCCGCAGCTGCCGCCGCGCCCCGACTACCGCCCGGGCCACCCGACCGGTACCCGCCCCCCTCGCCGTACCCTGGAGGTATGAGCACCGCCCCCGCCCCCGGACCGCGTGATGCGAAGCAGCCACGACAGCAGTCCCCGAAGCCGAAGCTGATCTTCGACGATCCGCTGGACCAGCAATCCCCGGACGATACGGACCGTGGGTGGGGCGAGCGGCCTCTTGCGGCCGGCGACAGCGCCGCCGATTTGGCACGCTTCCTCGACGAGAAGCCGCCCCACCACATCTGAGCTTTCGCTGCCTTCGCTACTCGTCGTGGCCCGAGCGGCGCTGCGCCACGACCGCGTCGCGGATCTCCTTCAGGACCTCGAGCTCGGTCAGCTCGACCACTTCCTTCGCGCCTTCCTTGGCGGCCTCCCGCTCGGCCCTCCTGGCCAGGTACTTGGACATGGGCAGCACCATCAGGAAGTAGACGACGGCCGCGGTGATCAGGAAGGTGAGCGTGGCGCTGAGCACCGAGCCCCACAGGATCTGGATGCCGTCCACCTCGCCGTTCACCGTCTTGCAGCTGCCCTTCAGGCAGGAGTTGTAGGAGTCGAGCTCCTTCGTCCCGAACGCGCCGACCACCGGGTTGATCACGCCCTTCACCACGGAGTTCACGATCTGGGTGAACGCCGCGCCGATGACCACGGCGACGGCCAGGTCGATCACATTGCCGCGCATCAGAAAGGTCTTGAAGCCTTCCACGACGCTGACCTTCTTCTCGCTCACCACTGAGCCTCTCTTCGCATGTGCAGGACACGGAGCCAAACGCTCCGAAACCTACGTCAGCGCGTGACCGCGCTGTCCAGTCCCCATATGCGAAGAAGCAACCTGACGGTACGTCAGTACGGGCACGAGCAGTCAGCACACTGTCACCGCCAGCCGGGATGTCGCCCCCGCGCCCGCCAGCGCCGCGGCCGTCGCCCGTGGAACGGACAGCACAACCAGCGCACCGCCGTCCGGAGAAGAGCCCTCAGCTGACGGCTCGCGCGTACCCGGGACTTCGGCCACCCGGGCTCCCGACGCCACCACTCGTGCCTCGGACCCTTGCCCCGTAGGGGAGTTGGCGGCGGCGATCACATCCACCCGGTCTCCCGGGCGCAGCAGCCGTACTGTCGCGGCATCCGCGATACGCACCGGAGCCGACACCATCTCGGCGGCGGGCCGGCGCTCGCGCTGCGGTGCCGCGGCGAGCGACTCCGTCCCCGAACCGTCCGCGCCGCGGGCACCCGAAGCGGCAAGCGCCGCCGCCGTCATGGCGAGACCGGCCGCCAGCGCCCGCCTTCGCCGTCGCATCGCCCGCTGCAGCCGATGCGCTCCGCCGTGCACCCGCAGCGGAGCGAACGGGGGCACACCTAGAGGCTCGGGCGCGGGGGAGGGAGGGAGAAGCGACATGACACTCACCGCCTGTCGTGAGGAGTGGAGTTGGACCGATCACCAGGACCGATCACCAGGACCGATCACCAGGTCCGATCACCAGGACCGATCACCTGGTCCGACCACCTGGACCGATCACCAGGACCGATCACCTGGTCCGACCGCTCCTCACGATCCACCCTCCGTCCGCATCCCGCAGACGCCTGTGGACGACCCCCGCCCTGTGGACAACTCCCTCATCCAGGCGAGCGATTACGGCAGCTGAAACCCCGGATCGACGCCGCCCAGCGCCCGCGTGCACAGACAGTCCCGGTCCCCGTCCGCCGGCAGCCCCGCCACCGCGTCGAACAGCACCGCCCGCAGCCGGTCCACATTGGCGGCGAAGACCTCCATCACCTCCTCGTGGGAGACTCCTTCGCCCGACACGGCACCCGCGTCCAGGTCCGTCACCAGCGCCATCGACGTGTAGCAGAGCGCCAGCTCACGGGCGAGCACCGCCTCCGGGTGCCCGGTCATGCCGACCACCGACCAGCCCATCGCCGCGTACCACCGCGACTCCGCCCGGGTCGAGAAGCGCGGTCCCTCGACCACCACCATCGTCCCGCCGTCCACCGGCTCCCAGTTCCGCCCGCGCGCCGCCTCCAGCGCCGCCTTGCGCCCGTCGGGGCAGTACGGATCGGCCGGTGACACATGCACGACGTTCGGAATGGTCCCGTCCGGCAGCGGCAGCCCGTCGTAGAACGTCTGCACACGCGACTGCGTACGGTCCACGAACTGATCCGGTACGAGCAGCGTCCCCGGCCCGTACTCCGGCCGCAGTCCGCCCACAGCGCACGGGCCCAGCACCTGCCGTACGCCCACTGACCGAAGCGCCCACAGATTGGCGCGGTAGTTGATGCGGTGCGGCGGCAGATGGTGGCCGCGTCCGTGCCGAGGCAGGAAGGCGACCCGCCGCCCGGCGATCTCGCCGAGGAACAGCGAGTCGCTGGGACTGCCGTAGGGGGTGTCCACCTGGATCTCGGTGACATCCTCCAGGAAGGAGTAGAAGCCCGAGCCGCCGATCACACCGATCTCTGCGTTCGCGTTACTCGCGTTACTCGCGTTACTCGCGTTACTCGCGTTACTCGCGTTACTCGCGTTACTCGCGTTGGTCGCCATGGCTGTCACAGTATCCGGGCGCGAAAACGCCAAGGGACCCCGCCGTACACAACGGCGGGGTCCCCGGAAGCAGACCTCAGGCGGCGGAGCTGCCGCTGGAGCTCGTGGACGAACTCGAAGAGCTCGACGAGCCCGAAGAACCCGACGACGAGGAAGAGGACGACGTCGAAGCCGCAGGCTTCGGGTCCGACGACTTGGAGTCGGAAGCCTTCGCGCCCGACGTCGACGCCGGCGAGCTGCTCGATGACGACCCACGGCTGTCGTTCCGGTAGAAGCCGGACCCCTTGAACACGATGCCGACCGCCGAGAACACCTTCTTCAGGCGTCCGTCGCAGCTCGGGCACACGGTCAGGGCGTCATCGGTGAACTTCTGCACCGCCTCGAGGCCCTCGCCACATTCGGTGCACTGGTACTGGTAGGTCGGCACTGGTCTTCCTCCTGGCACTCTCACTCAATGAGTGCTAACGACGGTCCATAGTGACGTATTCCGCTGGATCAGTCCACCGCCACCGGCACTCGGTGACCCATCCCACGTGCCGCGATCCGCCCGGAAGCCCTCGCCGAGAGCCGCGAGCGCAGCGCGACCAGGGTGACCAGGGCCAGCACGGTGCCCACCAGGGGGACCAGGAATCCGGCGCTCGCGCCGTGCTCGTCGGTCAGCTGTCCGGCCACCGTCACGGCCGCCGCCTGGCCGAGCGCCACCGCGCCCGTCAGCCAGGTGAAGGCCTCGGTACGGGCCGAAGCCGGCACCAGGGTCTCGACCAGCGTGTAGCCGCTGATCAGGGCGGGCGCGATGCACAGGCCGACCAGCAGCCCGAGCCCCGCAAGCAGTGCCACGGAGTGAACCGCCCACAGCGCGGAGGCCGCCAGTGTCAGCCCGGCGTAGCCGAGCACCATGCGCCGCCGCGGCCCGCTCTTCCAGGCGATCGCGCCGCACGCGATGCCCGCCAGCATGTTGCCGGCCGCGAAAATTCCGTACAGCAGACCGTTGACCCCGGGGTTGCCGATCTCCTCGGAGAAGGCGGTCAGTGCGACCTGCATTCCGCCGAAGACCGAGCCGATGCCGAGGAAGGCCACGGCCAGTACCCGCACTCCCGGAATGGACAGGGCGGAGGCGTGCGGCTCGGCGGCTGTCGCCGCGGGCCGGACCGCCGGCTGCGTACGGCTCTGGGCCGCGAAGAAGAGACCGCCGGCCAGCGTCAGTGCCGCCTCGGCGATCAGTCCCGCCGCCGGGTGGACGCCCGTGCACAGCGCGGTCGCGAGCACCGGTCCGACGACGAAGGTGAACTCGTCCGTCACGGACTCGAAGGCCGCCGCCGTGGACATCAGTGGCGAGCCTCCCCCGAAGCCTTCGGCCTGGGAGGTGCCCCCACCGAGCATGGCGGCCCAGCGGGCCCGCACCATCGGGCCGATCTGCGGTACGGACGCACCGGTCGGCACGGCTGCCGCGAACAGCGCCCAAATAGGCGCGTCCGCCAGCGCGAGCGCTGTCAGGGCGGATACGGAAGCGGTGTGCACCAGCACGCCCGGCAGCAGGACGGCCCGCTGCCCGAATCGGTCCGCGAGCTTGCCGCTCTGCGGTGCGAACAGCGCCATGGAGACACCGGTGAAGGCGGCGACGGCGCCGGCGCTGCCGTAGGAACCGGTGGTGTGCTGGATCAGCAGGACGATGCCGATGGTCAGCATCGCGAAGGGCTGGCGTGCCAGAAAGCCGGGGAGCAGGAATGTCCAGGCGCCGGGGGTGCGCAGGAGCAGCCCATACCCAGGGCGGGTCTCGACCGTGGATGCCACGGTCCGTGCCTTTCTGCCGCCTGGTAGCGCGCCCCTGGTACGCGTCGTACTCGTGATACGAGACGCACGCTCGTGATACGAGACGTACGGGAGCTGCCGAGAGCTGTCCTCTTGCGCGGATCTGCGGTAGATACCGGGGCCCACTGCGAGGGCGCCGCGGCCGCCATACGGTCGCGCCAGCTCTGCGTCAGGCAGAGTTGGTCGATCAGTGTGGCTTCATGGTACAGGTGGATCTCGGAGTTACGCCTGGGAAATGGGTCACATACCTAGGGGTCTGCCTGCGATTAGTCGGATCTTCCTCCGCCGTTTCCACCCGTCCCCAGCCAGTCGGCCAGCTTTCCGCCCTGTCCGACCGCCCGCAGTCGCCGTTCCGCCGCGTCCCGTACCGGATCCGTCGCCACCACAAGCAGCTCGTCGCCCCGCCGCAGCACGGTCGACGGCAGCGGTACGAAGCTCTTCCCGTCCCGTACGACCAGGGTCACCGCGGAACCCGGGGGCAGCCGAAGCTCCGCGACCTCCACGCCGTGCATCTTCGACTCCTCCGGGACCGTCACCGACAGCAGATGCCCGCGCAGCCGCTCCAGTGGCGCCGACTCGATGCCCAGATCGGCCGGGTCGGTCGAGCGCAGGCGCAGTGCCTTCGCCAGCCAGGGCAGCGTCGGCCCTTGCACCAGGGTGTAGACGACGACCAGAACGAAGACGATGTTGAAGACCCGGTCGCTGCCCTCGATGTCGAAGACCATCGGGATGGTCGCGAAAATGATGGGCACGGCGCCGCGCAGCCCCGCCCACGACATCAGGACCTGCTCCTGCCACGGGATACGGAAGGGCAGCAGGCTGACGAGAACCGCCAGCGGACGCGCCACCACGGTCAGCACCATCCCCACGATCACCGCGGGCCAGAAGTCGCCCATCAGCTCGCTCGGCGTCACCAGCAGGCCGAGCAGGACGAACATGCCGATCTGGGCGATCCAGCCGAGGCCCTCTGCGAATCCGCGGTTCGCCGGCGCGTGCGGGAGCCTGGAGTTCCCCAGCACCATCGAGGCGAGGTAGACCGCGAGGAATCCACTGCCGTGCGCCATGGCGCCGGCGGCGTACGCCACCACCGCGATCGCCATCACCGCGATCGGATACAGGCCGGACGCGGGCAGCGCCACATGCCGCAGCCCGAAGGCGCCCAGCCAGCCCGTCGCCAGGCCGATGGCCGCGCCGATCGCCAGCTCCAGCGTGATCTTCCCGATCAGTACGTACCAGTCGTCGACCGGCCCCGCCGTCGAGAAGGCGATCACCAGGATGACCACGGGGGCGTCGTTGAAGCCCGACTCGGCCTCCAGCACACCGGTCACCCGGGACGGCAGCGGCACCTTGCGCAGTACGGAGAAGACCGCGGCGGCGTCCGTCGAGGACACCACCGCGCCGATGATGAGTGCCTGCCGCCACTCCAGCCCGACCAGATAGTGAGCCCCCGCCGCCGTGACGCCCACGCTCACCGCGACGCCAACGGTCGACAGCGCGACCGCCGCGGGCAACGCGGGTTTGATCTCCTTCCACTTCGTGCTCAGGCCACCCTCGGCCAGGATCACCACAAGCGCGGCATAGCCGATCACTTGCGTCAGCCTGGCGTCGTCGAACCTGACGTCGAAGATGCCGTCCTGCCCGATGGCGATCCCGATCCCGAGATACAGCAGCAGGCTGGGGAGCCCACTGCGGGACGAGATGCGCACCGCCGCGACGGCGATGAGCAGAACGAGGGAGCAGATGAGCAGGAGTTCATTGAGCTGGTGGACAGTCAGTGGCCGATCCTTCCCTTCGCGCCTACATGCCGGACCGTTCTACCGGCAGGCGACACTTCGTTACCTTACCTAATCTTTAACGTTTCCTTGATGCGGGTCGATCATCTGTACGGGTTGAGGGGCCGGGTTGCTGCCTTACGGATACCGCGTCCGGACGGGTGGAGTGCTGCGCCTACAGTTGCTCCAGCACTCCAGGACCACCCTGCCCCTCGAAGGACAGCGATGCCCGCCAACACAACCGCCTCTTCCCCCAAGAAGAAGAAGGGGCGACGCGCCCGCCTGCTCGTGATCGTCCTGGTGCTGGCGCTTGTCGCGGGTGTCGGATACGGCACGTACTGGAGCATCAGCACCGTGCGCGCCTCCTTCCCGCAGACCACCGGGACACTCAAACTCGACGGTCTGCGCGGCCAGGTCGAGGTCAAGCGCGACAATTACGGCATCCCGCAGATCTACGCCGACAGCGACGAAGACTTGTTCCGCGCTCAGGGCTTCGTCCAGGCGCAGGACCGCTTCTGGGAGATGGACGTACGCCGCCATATGACCGCCGGCCGGCTCTCCGAGATGTTCGGCTCCGAGCAGGTCGAGACGGACGCCTTCCTGCGCACCCTCGGCTGGCGCGGGGTGGCGCAGGAGGAGTACGACACCAAGCTCACGCCGGAGACGAAGAAGAACCTCCAGGCGTACGCGGACGGCGTCAACGCCTATCTCAAGGGCCGCGACGGCAAGGACCTTTCCGTCGAGTACGCCGCCCTGTCCTTCGCCAACGACTACAAGCCCGAGCAGTGGACGCCGGTCGACTCGGTGGCCTGGCTCAAGGCGATGGCCTGGGACCTGCGCGGCAATATGCAGGAGGAGATAGACCGCTCGCTGCTGACCAGCAGGCTCACCGAGCAGCAGATCAAGGACTTGTACCCGTCGTATCCGTACGACCGGAACAAGCCGATCGTCGACAAGGGCGGAATCAACCCCGCCACCGGAAAGTTCGACCCGGACGCCAAGCCGTCCGACCTGTCCGGCAGCGGGGGGAACAGCCCGGCAGGCGCCACCCAGGGCCTGAACTCCCAGCTCGCCGCGCTCTCGAAGACGCTGGACACGATCCCGGCGCTGCTCGGCCCCAGCGGCAGCGGCATCGGCTCCAACTCCTGGGTCGTCTCCGGCAACTACACGACGACCGGCAAGCCGATGCTGGCCAACGATCCGCATCTCGCGCCTTCGCTGCCCTCCCTCTGGTACCAGATGGGGCTGCACTGCCGTACGGTCTCGGCTTCCTGCCAGTACGACACCGCCGGCTACACCTTCTCCGGCACGCCCGGCGTGATAATCGGTCACAACCAGGACATCGCCTGGGGCTTCACCAACCTCGGCGCGGACGTCACCGACCTCTACCTGGAGAAGCTCGCCGGCGACAGCTACCAGGTGGGCAATGAGGAGAAGAAGCTGACCACCCGCAAGGAGGTCATCAAGATCGCGGGCGGCGGCTCCAAGACGATCACGGTCCGCTCCACCGGTCACGGCCCGCTGGTCTCCGACCGCAGCAACGAGCTGGAGAAGGTCGGCCAAAAGGCCCCGGTCTCCAACTCCGCGCCGGACCGCGGCGCCGGTTACGCCGTGGCCCTGCAGTGGACCGCCCTGGTGCCCGGCAAGTCCATGGACGCGATCTTCGAGCTCAACCGCGCCAAGGACTTCAAGACCTTCCGCGCGGCCGCCGAGAACTTCGAGGTTCCCGCGCAGAACCTCGTCTACGCCGACTCCAAGAACAACATCGGCTACCAGGCACCAGGCAAGATCCCGGTCCGCGCCCAAGGTGACGGCACCACGCCCGCTCCCGGCTGGGACCCGAAGTACAAGTGGAAGGGCTTCATCCCCTTCGATGAGCTGCCCTACGAGTACAACCCCGAGCGCGGCTATATCGTCACCGCCAACCAGGCCGTCGTCGACGCGAAGAAGTACCCGTACCTGATCACCAAGGACTACGGCTACGGCGCCCGCAGCCAGCGGATCAACGACCTCATCGAGTCGAAGATCCAGGGCGGCGGCAAGATCTCGACCGAAGACATGCGCACCATGCAGATGGACAACAGCAGCGAGATCGCCAAGCGGCTCACGCCGTATCTGCTGAAGATCGACGTCTCGGACAGCTACGTCCGCGAGGCGCAGAAGCTGCTGGAGGGCTGGGACTACACCCAGGAGGCGGACTCCGGCGCCGCCGCGTACTTCAACGGGGTCTGGCGCAATGTCCTCAAGCTCGCCTTCGGCAACAAGCTGCCCAAGGAGCTGCGCGTCGAGGGCGAGTGCCTCAACGTCCGCCCGGCCGACAGCTCGGCCCCGGACGACCAGCTGACCGAGCGGGTGCGCGAGTGCGGCCAGCGCGACACGGAGTCAGCGCAGCCGGACGGCGGCGACCGCTGGTACGAGGTCGTGATCAAGATCCTCGAGGACGAGAACAACGAGTGGTGGAAGTCCCCGGCCAGCCGTACCGACTCGGCCACCACCACGCGTGACCAGCTGCTCGCGCGGGCCATGGAGGACGCCCGCTGGGAGCTGACGGCCGAGCTCGGCAAGGATGCATCCAGCTGGAGCTGGGGCCGGCTGCACCAGCTGACGCTGAGGAACCAGACGCTCGGCACCGAGGGTCCCGGCTTCCTGCAGTTCGTGCTCAACCGCGGCCCGTGGAATCTTGGCGGCGGCGAGGCCGCGGTCAATGCGACCGGCTGGAACGCGGCGGGCGGCTACGGAGTCATCTGGGTGCCGTCGATGCGGATGGTCGTCAACGTCGGCGACTGGGACAAGTCCCGGTGGATCAATCTGACCGGCGCGTCGGGGCACGCGTACAGCGCGCACTACACCGACCAGACGGACAAGTGGGCGAACGGCGAGCTTCTCGACTGGGCCTACAGTGCGCAGGCCGTGTCCCAGAAGACCTCCGACACCCTCAAGCTCACTCCGTAGCGTCCGTAGCGTCCGTAGCGTCCGTAGCGTCCGTAGCGTCCGTAGCGTCCGTCGAGCCGGTGAAGCGCCTGACGGCCTCGGGTGTCACCACCGCGTGCACGGGGTGGTCGTGCGGTTCCTCGGGGACCCGCGCGACCACCTCGTTCGCGTACAGCAGCACCACCAGCGCCGGGTCGGCGGCCGCCGCCGAGAGGCGGGCGAGGACCCGGTCGTACGAGCCGCCGCCGCGGCCGAGCCGCATACCGCGGGCGTCCACCGCGAGCCCGGGAAGGAGCACGGCATCCGCATCCAGCACGGCGTCCACGCCGATCCGCGCGCCGTCCGGCTCCAGCAGCCCGCGCCCCGCGCGCACCAGATGTTCCGCGCCCTCGTACACTCCCCAGTCCAGATCGTTGTCCGCTTTCAGGACCGGCAGCAGGACGCGTACGCCCCGCGCGCGCAGCGCGTCGAGCAGCGCGCGGGTGCCGGGCTCGCGCCCGACGGAGACGTATGCGGCGACTGTGCCCGCTTCGGCCAATTCCGGGAGGTCAAGGGCCAGCCGGGCGAGAATCGCGGCGGCCCGCTGGACGTCCTCAGGGGACAGGAGGGCCCGGGCGTCCAGGAGTTCACGCCGAACCGCACTCTTTCCGGACAAGTCACCGCTCATTACCCGTTCACAAACCTCTCGTACATGTCTTTATGAGTCGGAAGTTAACCGGAGGCTCATCTTCAGCCCATACTCGACGGCTATGGTGCTGCGCATGACTCAGTCGCACCCCAGGATCAGCAAGGCTGTCATCCCTGCCGCAGGCCTCGGAACCCGGTTCCTGCCTGCCACGAAAGCCACTCCCAAAGAGATGCTGCCTGTCGTCGACAAGCCCGCGATCCAGTACGTCGTCGAGGAGGCGGTCGCGGCCGGCCTCTCCGACGTACTCATGGTCACGGGCCGCAACAAGCGGCCGCTCGAGGACCACTTCGACCGGAACTACGAGCTGGAAGAGGCGCTCACCCGCAAGGGCGACGCCCGCCGCCTCGCGAAGGTCCAGGAGTCGAGCGACCTCGCCACCATGCACTACGTCCGCCAGGGCGACCCGCGCGGCCTCGGCCACGCCGTGCTCTGCGCCGCCCCGCACGTCGGCGACCAGCCCTTCGCGGTCCTCCTCGGCGACGACCTGATCGATCCGCGCGATCCGCTGCTCGCCAGGATGGTCGAGATCCAGGAGCGGGAGGGCGGCAGCGTCATCGCGCTGATGGAGGTCGACCCCGCCCAGATCCATATGTACGGCTGTGCGGCAGTCGAGGCCACCGGCGAGTCCGACGTCGTCAAGGTGACCAACCTGGTCGAGAAGCCCGACCCGTCCGAGGCCCCCAGTAACCTCGCCATCATCGGCCGCTATGTCCTGAACCCTGCCGTCTTCGACATACTTCGTGAGACCGAGCCGGGCCGGGGCAACGAGATCCAGCTCACCGACGCACTCGAGAAACTCGCCGAGGACGAGAAGGTGGGCGGACCAGTGCACGGCGTGATCTTCAAGGGCCGCCGCTACGACACCGGCGACCGTGGGGACTATCTGCGGGCGATTGTCAGACTCGCGTGCGAACGTGAAGACCTGGGCCCGGAGTTCCGGACCTGGCTTCGCAGTTATGTGACCGAGGAGATGTAACACCGTGAGCAGCACGATCTGGTCGGTGGACGACCACCTGGAGGACATCCTCGGCGCGATCCGCCCGCTGGACCCGATCGAGCTGCAGTTGCCCGACGCCCAGGGCTGCGTCCTGGTCGAGGACGTCACCGCGCCGGTCGCGCTGCCGCCCTTCGACAACAGCTCCATGGACGGGTACGCGGTCCGCACGGCCGATGTCGCCGGCGCGAGTGAGAAGTTCCCCGCCGTTCTCACGGTGATCGGCGATGTGCCGGCCGGCGGCGGCGGGCTGCCCACCGTCGGACCCGGCCAGGCCGCCCGCATCATGACCGGCGCCCCGCTGCCGCCCGGCGCGGAGGCGGTCGTCCCGGTCGAGTGGACCGACGGCGGCACGGGCGGCGGAGCCGCCACCACGATGCGCCCGGCCGGCGAGGCCCCGGAGGGCGCGAGCGGCGAGGTCCGCGTCCACCGGCCGGCCGAGGCGCGCGCCCATGTGCGCGCCCGCGGCAGCGACGTCCAGGCGGGCGACCTGGCGCTGGAGGAGGGCACCGTCCTCGGTCCCCCGCAGATCGGCCTGCTCGCCGCGATCGGCCGCGGCTCCGTGCGCGTCCGTCCCCGTCCGCGCGTCGTCGTGCTCTCCACCGGCAGCGAACTGGTACAGCCCGGCGAGGAGTTGGGCGAGGGCCAGATCTACGACTCGAACAGCTTCGCGCTGTGTGCCGCCGCCCGCGACGCGGGCGCCCTCTCCTACCGGGTGGGCGCGGTCACCGACGACGCGGAGGTGCTGCGCGCCACCATCGAGGACCAGCTGATCCGCGCCGATCTGCTGGTCACGACGGGCGGCGTGAGCGTCGGCGCGTACGACGTCGTCAAGGAGGCCCTCGCCTCGGTGGGCGACGTGGACGTGCCGGGCAGCGGGATCGACTTCCGCAAGCTCGCCATGCAGCCCGGCAAGCCGCAGGGCTTCGGCTCGATCGGCCCGGAGCACACCCCGCTGCTGGCGCTGCCCGGTAATCCGGTCTCCTCGTACGTCTCCTTCGAGCTGTTCGTACGTCCCGCGATCCGGGCCCTGATGGGGCTCAAGGACGTCCACCGCCCGAAGGCGCGCGCCCTGCTCAAGGCCGACAATCCGCTGACGTCGCCCGCGGGCAAGCGGCAGTTCCTGCGCGGTGTGTACGACCCCGAGTCGGGCACCGTCTCTCCGGTCGGCGGTTCCGGCTCCCATCTGATCGCGGCCCTCGCCCATGCCGACTGCCTGATCGTCGTCCCGGAGCCCGACACCTCGGCCGAGCCGGGCGCGGAGGTGGAAGTGGTCCTCCTCGGCTGACCTGCATACGGTGGCGGTACCGTGTCTGCCCACACAGGCCCTGAGGGGCCAGGACCGGGAGCGCCACAGCAAAATGAGTACGCAAGGCAGGCTGACGCACATCGACGACGCGGGGGCGGCCCGTATGGTCGACGTCTCCGGAAAGGACGTCACCGCACGCACCGCCCGGGCCAGCGGCCGGGTCCTGGTATCACCGCAGGTCGTGGAGTTGCTGCGGGGCGAGGGCGTGCCCAAGGGTGACGCGCTGGCGACGGCCCGTATCGCGGGCATCATGGGCGCCAAGCGCACCCCCGATCTGATCCCGCTCTGCCACCCGCTCGCGGTCTCCGGCGTCACCCTCGATCTGGCGGTCGCGGACGACGCCGTCGAGATCACCGCCACGGTGAAGACCACCGACCGTACGGGCGTCGAGATGGAGGCCCTGACCGCCGTCTCGGTCGCCGCGCTCACCGTCGTCGACATGGTCAAGGCCGTCGACAAGGGCGCGGTGATCACCGACGTCCGGGTCGAGGAGAAGACGGGCGGCAAGTCCGGCGACTGGAGCCGCTCATGAGCCCGGCGCCAAGGGCCGGAGAGGTGTACGGCCACAGCCACGGGCCGCGCCCCGAGGCGGCCCAGCGGGCCATGGTCATCACCGCGTCCAACCGCGCGGCCGCCGGTGTGTACGAGGACAAGGGCGGTCCGATCCTCGCCGAGGGGCTGGCCGCGCTCGGCTTCCAGGTCGACGGGCCGCGCGTCGTCCCGGACGGCGACCCGGTCGAGCAGGCCCTGCGCGACGGCGTCGCCGCCGCGTACGACGTCATCCTCACCACCGGCGGTACCGGCATCTCGCCCACCGACAAGACCCCCGAGGTCACCCGGCGGGTGCTCGACCACGAGATCCCCGGCATCCCCGAGGCGATCCGCGCGTACGGACGCGAGAAGGTGCCCACCGCGGCGCTGTCCCGGGGGCTCGCCGGAGTCGCGGGACGCACCCTGATCGTCAACCTGCCGGGCTCCACCGGCGGGGTGCGCGACGGCCTCGCCGTACTGGAGCAGCTACTGGTGCATGCCGTGGACCAGATCCGCGGCGGCGATCACCCAAGATCCCCCCGGAGCCCAAGCTGAACGCCCCCCACCTGGCCGGTGATCCTGGCGGACGGTGATGTGGTCCTCCGCCCGATAAAGCTGCGCGACCAGCGGAACTGGCGCGAGGTGAACCGGCGCAACCGCGACTGGCTGCGGCCCTGGGAGGCGACCATCCCGCCGCCCGCACCGGGCGGGCCCGTCGCGCACCGGCCCACATACCGGCAGATGGTCCGCCATCTGCGCACCGAGGCCAACGCGGGCCGGATGCTCCCCTTCGTCATCGAGTACCAGGGCCGACTGGTGGGCCAGTTGACGGTCGCCGGGATCACCTGGGGCTCGATGTGCTCGGGCCATGTCGGCTACTGGGTGGACCGGGAGATCGCGGGCCGTGGGGTCATGCCGACCGCCGTCGCGCTCGCCGTCGACCACTGTTTCCGCTCGGTCGGACTGCACCGCATGGAAGTCTGCATTCGGCCCGAGAACGCTCCCAGTCGCCGGGTCGTGGAGAAACTCGGATTCCGCGAAGAGGGACTGCGCCCTCGTTATCTCCACATCGACGGTGCGTGGCGGGACCATCTGGTGTTCGCCCTCACGGCCGAAGAGGTGCCCGAAGGACTGCTTCGCCGCTGGCACCAGGCACGACCCGGGACGTCGCGGGAAATAAAATAAACGTTCGAAAGCGATCGCTGTCGACCATGTTCCGATCTGAACAATCACAAAAAAAGTCCGTGATATCAGCCAGATCGTGCGACACACCGGGCCAATTGGCGGATGCCCTTGCGTAAATCCCTCTACGGTGTGATGCGTGAGCAGCAGCGGCCTCATCTACGCAGTCATCGTCGGGGCCTGGGCCGCCTACTTGGTGCCGATGTGGCTCCGCAGGCAGGACGAGCTCAATGAAGCCCGTCCGACGGAACGCTTCTCCACCGCCATCCGGCTGCTGTCCGGACGCGGTGCAATGGAGCGCCGGTACGCCAAGGAGCTGCGGGAACGCACCGCCGAGCAGGCTGAGCCCGAGGCGGACCCGGATGCCTCCACGGACCGTTTGAGTTCCGTGGACGTCCGGGCCTTCGCCGCGCCCCCGGCCCGTACCGAAGCCCGGATGGACATCCCGGCCCGCCAGGCGCCCGTCCCGCCCCAGGCCCAGGCGCGACGCCCGGTGCCGCGTCCGCGTCCGCGGCCGAACGGCTCCGCCGCCGAGCGCGCCCGGCGCACCAAGGTCCTGGCCCGCCGCAGACGTACCACCGTGGTCCTCTTCCTCGCGTTCACGCTCGGCGCGATCGTCGCCGCGGTCGGCGGACTCCGCTTCCTGTGGGCCCCGGCCGTCCCCGCCATACTTCTCAGCGCGTACATCGTCCATCTGCGCACCCAGGAGCGCCGGCGCTTCGCGTTCACCATGGACCGCCGCCGGGCCGAGGCGGCGGCGCAGCGGCTGCGCGAGAACCGTCCCCGCCGGCACCCGGACGCGGCGGCCACTGCCGAGCCGGACGAGGAGCCCGCGGGACGCACCGAGCCAGAACCGGGCAGCGCCCTCTCCCCGCAGGAGGCAGGCCGCCGTGCGCTGGTCGAGCAGACGGACCACGCGGAGTGGGTCGACCAGCAGCGCGAACGCGGGCCGACGCGCGGCGACAGCTGGGAGCCGGTCCCGGTCCCGCTGCCGACGTACGTCACCGCGCCCGTCGCCCCGCGCGCCACGAGCGGCGTGGACGTGAGCGACCCGGAGACCTGGAGCGCGGCCCGCTCCTCGACGGCGGAACCGACCTCCGGGCCGGCCCCGGCGGCGGACCCCGCGCCGAGCCGGCGCACGCCTGCGCCCCGGCGTGCGCGCGAGCGCGGACGCACCCCGCTCTTCGATCAGTACGCGGACGAGGACAGGCCCCGCGCCGCCAACGAGTGAGCCCGCCATCGGCGCGTGACCAGCGCCGGAACGGATTTCCAAGCACCCCGACGAGGATGCTAGAGTTTCACTCGTTGCAAGGGCCTGTGGCGCAGTCTGGTAGCGCACCTCGTTCGCATCGAGGGGGTCTGGGGTTCAAATCCCCACAGGTCCACAACAACGGCTGTTCTTGAGTTCGCTCAGGGAGAGTTCACGAGATCCCGTCCGATCACTTAGATCGGGCGGGATTTCGGCGTTTCCGCGGTCTGTTCGAGGTGGTGTCCGAACGCGGGCGGGGCCGGGGGCGGTTGCCTGGCAGACATTGGCCTGGGGTTCGGGGTGGTTCGGGTGCGTGGGAGGTGCCGGGGCCATCGCTGGACGCGCGCGTATCCGGTTCAACGTGCTGGGGTGTCAGGTATTCGTGCGGGCTGGCGGCCGAGCGGGTGGGGGAAGCCCGGTCGCGACCAGTGGCGTTGGAGCGGCACCAGCGAGCTCGCTGATTTCATCGGCAGGGCTGTCGGTGCCTGCGTTGGTGGCCGCGCTTTGGTGCCAGGTGAACAAGACGTGCGGGTTGCTGCTGCAGATCATCAGGGCGAGCAGGATGGTCTGCGCGACGCGGCCGTGAGCGAGTCGCTTCCTGGGGTCGGCGATGTCGATGCCGTGCCCTTCAGCCTGCCGTTGAGACCTTCGATGTTTGCCCGGCCCGGCCGGTAGGCGTTCTGCCAGCTGGGGTGAAGGTAATGCCGGCTCTGCCGGAACTTGTCGAGTTTTCCGAGGTCGCCGGGACGGACGGTGATGGTGGGCCGCTGGCATCGGACCGATCCGCTTGCCCCCGCCGCAGCCTGCCCCCGGCGGGTCCGGGTGCCGCTGGCCGCGGCGTGCGCAGGGAATACCGCGCTCCTGCCGCACGACGGGACGGCACGTACAACGAAGCGCTCGACGCCGTCTCGAGGTCGAGGAACTGGACGTGCGCAGGAGGGCACCACGAGCTCCTCGGACGGCCTGAGCCGGGCTTGAGGATCTGCGCAGTGACGTGATCACGAATGCGGGGAACGCCACACCGAGCGGAGCGGCGGGCCGTCCTGCCGCTGATGCGGGACGGCGGGTGGGGGCGGACGCGGTGAGGGCGGATGGTCAGCGAGGTGGTCCGATGATGCGGTTGCCGCGCAGGGCGGCGGCTTCGGCGAGCTTGGCTTTGGTGATCTCGAACCCGTCGGGGCGGGGGGTGGTGACGTCACGTCCGGCGTGCCGGAACATTTCCTCTATGCCCGCGGGGGTGGCGATGAGGAGGAGGTCTGCGCGGTCGGACGTGATGCGGTAGCCATGGGGGATGTTGCGGGGCAGGTAGACGACGCCGCCTTCGGACAGTTCGTGGCGTGCGTCTCCGACCCACACGAGTGCCTCGCCCTTGAGGAGGAGGAACACCTCGTCCTCGCGGGTGTGGAGGTGGAAGGGTGGGGCCTCGCCCTTGGGGATGTCGAACCGTCCGACGGTGAGCTGTCCTTCGGTGGCCTGGCTGTCGAGCAGGATCGTGAACAGCCCGCCGTCGAGCCATTCAAGGGTCTGCTGCTGCTCGGGTTGGGCGAGGTAGGCCATGGTCATGGCGGTCTCCGGGGTGGGTGCGGTGGCTCGCGTAGGGCGAGTCAGGCGGGGAGGAGGCCGACGCCGGCGTTGGCGACGACCTGGACGCGGGGGCCCTGTTGAAGGGCGGTAAGCATGGGGTAGACGGTGCAGACGCCGTCAGTCACACCCGGGATGGCACCACGAGCTGTTCGGATGGCCTGAGCCGGGCGTCAGGATCGGCGCAGTGACGTGTTTACGAATGCGGGGATCACCGCCGCGCCGACGATGAGGTGCATCAGGGCCAGCAGGAGCTGGTCGGATGTCGTGATGCCGGCCCCGTTGTAGGGAAGACTGGCGACGAGCACCAGAGCCGTTAGCGCCTCCCAGATGACGGTGGCCCGCCGTGGGACGAATCGTTCCAGCAGCTCCAGCAGTCCCCAGCCGAGCAGCGCCGGGACGACGGAGGCGGCGATCACCGCGCTGATCAGGATGGACTGGGCCGGCCGGCCGAACATCGCGGGAGTCCTGAGGTCGTACCCGGCGACCTCGGTGAGGACGAGCACGTACGCGAGGTTCGCGAGGAGAGCGATGCCGATGGCGGCCGGTCGCAGTACCCGGGCTGGGGTTTCGGTGAGGCGGCGGGCGGATGGTCTCGGTGCAGACGATGTGGTGGCCATGATGGTTGTTCCGTTGGAAGAGGTGGGGGTCAGCGGATGACGGGCAGGATGAGGTGGGAGGGGTGGTCGGCGTCGTGGTGGATGAGGTCGCGGCCCACCTGGTGGCCGTAGTAGTGGTGGAACAGGCCGTCGGCGACCGGGGAATCGCCGTTGGCGATCTCCAGGCGGATGCGGCTGCCCTTTGGGAAGAGGTAGGAGGTCGGCCAGACCTCGATCTCGTAGCGGACGACGCTCCCCGGCTCGATCGGCTGGGGCGGATGGGTGCGGTGGGAGGCCTTCAGCCAGCCGCGGGTGACCATCGCGGAGGGCGGCGGCACGTTCTTGGCGACCTTGCGCATGAGGGCCTCCTTGAGCTTCGGAACGGCCTTCTGCTCGGAGACCTTGACGTGGAATTCGGTGTCGGTCCGGTCGGACTCGGCGTACAGCACGAGGGTGATCTTCCCGGTGACCTCGGTGTCGTGTTCCAGCGGCTGGGTGGTGAAGGTGAGGATGCCGCGGGTGGGCTGCGGGATGCCGTCGGTGATGACGGTGGTGCCCACCGTCCACTCGGGGTTGGGGTAGTCGTAGACGGTTGGCTCGCCGGCCGGCTGGGTGGGCGGGGTGGTGGTGAGGCTGCCGTCGTTGAGTGAGCGGACGGCGTGTGCGGGTTCGGGGTGCAGGTAGAACGTGGTCGGCACGGCGCGCTGGGGTGGCCATTCGGATTCCGCCCGCGGCTGGCTCCCGGTGTTGCCGACCTGGATACGGACCGGCGGGCCGTCCATGACACCGTTGTCGATGCCCTTGAGCCAGTGGTCGTACCAGGGCCGGATGTAGGTGTCGAGGAACTCGGTTTGGTAGTAGCGCTCGTGGCTGTCGGTGCCGGCGAGCACGACGAGGCGCTTGTCGGTGCTCTTGAGCCGTTCGTAGCCGTCGAGCTGACCGCGCAGGTGCAGGCCGACGCCGTACCACCAGGCGATGTTGAGCACCGGGACATCGATGTCCTCCACCTTCACCGCTCGTTGGTCCCACCAGTCGTCGATGACGGGCCGGTCCAGGGTCATGCCGATGATGTCGGCGCTGATGCCGCCGGGCCGGGGCGGGGTGCCGCCGCCGATGGTGGCGCTGGCGCGGAGGTGGTCGGTCGACCAGAAGTTGAGGAACCCCATGGAGTAGACCCCGCCGTGGTAGACCGCGTCGTGGTAGAGGTTCGTGAACCCGCTGTAGACCAGCGCGCAGGTCAGGTGCGGCGGGCGCTGCGCGGCGGCCAGCCACTGGTTCACGCTGTAGGCGCTCTCCCCGATCATCGACACCTTCCCGGTCGACCAGGGCCGGGAGGCGATCCACTCGATGGTGTCGTAGAAGTCGCGCTGCTCGGCGGGCCCGAACAGCTCGAACTCCCCCTCGGACCTGCCGGTGCCGCGCTGGTCGCCGATCACGACCGCGTAGCCGCGGCCGGTCCAGTAGTCGATCGGGCCGGTCTCGATGTACCGGAACATCGACACCGCCGGCAGGTACAGCAGGTCCTTCTGGTAGGGCGCTACCGCGTACAACGCCGGGAACGGGCCGTCCCCGTCGGGCAGATACACATCGACGCAGATCCGGACGCCGTCGGACGCCGTGATCCACTCATCCTTGAACGCGTGCATGACCGACTCCTAATTTCCTCACATGTGGAAACTAATTTCAGCGTATGATGAAACTGTCGCGGACGGAAGTCCCTTCTCTGACCTGTTACGGAAGGTGATGCGGTGTGACTGGGCGAGGTCCCCGGGGAGAGCGCGGAGAGCAGGCGGACAAGATCATCGCCGCCGCCCGCAGATCCTTCGCCACACGTGGCTACGCCGCGACCTCACTGCGGTCGGTCGCCCAGGACGCCGGCGTCGACCCCGGCCTGGTGCACTACTACTTCCGCACCAAGGCCGGGCTGCTGGAAGCGGTCATGCAACCCCCCGAGGCGTTCGGCGCAGCCGTGGCCGCCGCCGCCGAGCAGCCCATACACCAGCGCGGACGCGCGTTCGTGCAGGCCACCCTGCGCCTGTGGGAAGACCCCGCCTCCGCCGAGATCCTGCGTTCCATCATCCTCACCGCCGCCCAGGAACCCGCCGCCATGCACCGCCTGCGGCAGTTGTTCTCCGAACTCGTCCTGGCCGTCGTCTCCCACAGCCTGCCCGACACCGAACGCACCCTGCGCGCCAGCCTCATCGCCACCCAGATCGTCGGCATGGTCATGAACCGCTACATCTGGCAGGTCGGCGACATCGCCACCCTCCCCGCCGACACCGTCACCGACCTCCTTGCCCCCACCGTCCAGCACTACCTCGCCGACACCCTGCCCACGAAGCTCGGCGACGGCTGGAGGCTGAGCTGACCGGGCCTGTCCGGTAAACGGCTCTGTCACACGTCCGGGATGCTGTTGATCGCCCCCTGCGGCCTGGCCGCTGGACCACTTGGACGATTGCCCCAGGCGGCCGTCGAACGGACGCGCGAGTAGTCAGGCATCTGAGGGCGGGGTGAACAAAGGGGCGACGGGAAGCGATCTTCGGCCAATCGGGAAACGATCTTTAAGGGCTCGCTTCGCTGCACGTCGGCTGCACTTGTGAACAGCCCACAACAACTGACGAAGTCCCGTCCGATCATCACGATCGGGCGGGACTTCGTCGTTTGCGCATCGTGGTGGTGCGTGACCGTTGCGCATGCCGTCCTGGTGAATCGGGCTTTTAATGCGGAATGTCCGCATCGGGTTCCCTGCCGGGAGAGACGCATGACGAAGGCTGAGCTGCCCCCGCAGACCTCCCGTCTGTCCGAACCCGCGCCCCGCAGGGGGCTCCTGCGCAGGCTCGGTGAATGGTGCGCCCGCCGTTGTGTGTTCGTCCTCGTCGCCTGGCTGGTCGCCCTCGCCGGCCTTCAGGTCCTGCATCACGCGTACGGCGGCGAGTATTCCGACGACTTCTCGCTGCCCGGCGTCCAGTCGACGGAGGGGCTGGACGTGCTCGAGAAGCACCAGCCCTCCGCCGGGGGCTACAGCAGCCAGATCGTTCTGCACGACACCTCGAACCCGCTCATCGCCTACGGCTCGCAGATGTCCACCGCGATCGGCGGTCTGCAGAAGCTGCCGCATGTGATCTCGGCGCAGAATCCGCTGCCTCCCGCCGGGTCCACTCCGCCGCCGCAGCCGTCCGGCCACAACGTCGGTCCGCTGTCCTCGGACGGTTCGACCGCGTACATCACGGTCCGCTTCGACAAGCAGCCCTCCACCTTCGAGGAGTCGTATCTCGACGGGGTGGGCAAGGCGGTCCAGCCGCTGCGGGCAGCCGGAGTGGATGTGGAGTACGGGGGTCCGCTGGGTGAGCTCGCCCGGCCCCCGGCCGACGACCGGACCAGTGAGGTGATCGGCTTCGCCGTGGCGATCGTGGTCCTGCTGGTCGGCTTCGGCAGTGTGCTCGCCGCCGGTGTGCCGCTGCTGACGGCGCTGATCAGTGTGATCTGCGGGCTTGCGCTGCTCGGGATGATCGCCGCCGCGTTCACTTTCGCGACGGTCTCACCCACGCTGGCCACCATGATCGGCCTCGGTGTGGGTATCGACTACGCGCTGTTCCTGATCACCCGGCACCGGCAGAACCTCATGGACGGCGCGGACCCGGTGAACGCGGCCGGCCAGGCGGTCGCCACCAGCGGACGGGCGGTGCTCGTCTCCGGATGCACGGTCATCATCGCCCTGGCCGGACTGTCCGTCTCCGGGGTCAGCTTCATCTCCAAACTCGGGGTGGCCGCCGCCGTCACCGTGGTCACGGCGGTCATCGGAGCGCTCACGCTGGTGCCCGCCCTGCTGGGGCTGATCGGCCGGCGGATCGACAAGTACCGGGTGCGCAAGCCGATCGCGGAGACGGACGCCCAGCCGGGTGAGGAGGCGCACGGAACCTGGCACCGGTACGCGCGGCGCGTCCAGCGCCGGCCGTGGCAGTTCCTGGCCAGTGGGGTGGCCGCCATCGCGGTGCTCGCCATCCCGCTGTTCTCCATCCAGCTCGGCCATATCGGGGACGGCGCCGACCCGAAGTCCTTCACCGACCGGCGGGCGTTCGACCTGATGTCCGAGGCCTTCGGGCCGGGCTCCAACGGGCCGATGACGCTCGTCATCGACCAGACGTCGGTGGCGGCGGCCGACCGGGCGGCGCTCTCCTCGCAGGCGCAGAAGGCGCTCACCAATGTGCCGGGGGCCGCCACGATCACGCCGCTGAAGCCGACTCAGGACGGGGACGTACTGGTCGCGACCGCCTATTCGCAGCAGGCGCCGCAGGACGAGGACACCACAAAGCTTGTCAACCGGCTGGTGGACGACATCCTGCCGCAGGCCGTCTCCGGCACCTCCGCCCACGGCTATGTGACCGGCACGACCGCCGCCCAGGTCGACTTCCTGGACATCGTCTCCAGCCGGCTGCCCCTGATCATCGCCGTGGTGGTCGCTCTCGCCTTCGTCATCATCCTGATCGTCTTCCGCGGAGTGCTGGTCGCGGTCAAGGCGGCGGTGCTCAACGTCCTTTCCATCGCGGCCTCGTACGGAGTCGTGGTGGCCGTCTTCCAGTGGGGCTGGGGCGGCCCGGCGCTGGGGGTGTCGGGCAAGGTGCCCGTGGAGAGCTATGTGCCGATGATGATGTTCGCGATCGTCTTCGGTCTGAGCATGGACTACGAGATCTTCCTGCTCTCCCGCGTCCATGAGGCGTGGCTGCGCACCGGCGACCCGAAGGCGAGCGTCGCGCACGCGCTGGAGATCACCGCGCTGGTGATCACCTGTGCTGCGCTGATCATGGTCAGCGTCTTCGCCGCCTTCATCATCAGCGACAGCATCGTGGTGAAGATGCTGGGGCTCGGCCTTGCCGTGAGCGTGCTGATCGACGCGACCGTGGTGCGGCTGCTGCTGGTGCCGGCGGTGATGACGCTGCTCGGGCGGGCCGCCTGGTGGACGCCGCGGTGGCTGGACCGGATCCTGCCGCATGTGGACACCGAGGGCGTGCACGAGACTGCGGCCGCACCCCGGGGCGGCGGGGGCTGAGCGGCCCCCGCCGGCCCGAGTGGCTCCAAGTGGCTCAGGAGACCTGGGCCTTGTCGTAGACGGCCTTGGCCTCATTGCCGAAGTACGGCCCGAACATCCGGTTCGGCAGGAAGGTGTAGCCGAAGCTGTTCACCGAGGCCTGCAGGCCGGTGCCGGTGGCCTCGCTGAACGAGGTGAACCAGGGGCCGCCGCTGGAGCCGCCCGTCATGTTGCAGCCCAGGCTGTGGTCCTTCGAGAACAGGAAGTCCTTCGAGGAGTTCCCGCTGCAGTAGATGAGCTTCGTGCCGTCGTACGGAGAGGCCGCGGGGAAGCCGAAGGCGTACATCGCCTTGTTGTAGCCGCCGTTGAAGCTCAGGCCCTGCGCGCCGACCGTCTCGGCGAGCTTCTTGCCGCCCAGCGGGGCGACGACGGCCGCGCCGACGTCGTAGTTGATGTCCTCGCTCGCCACCCACTGGTCGGTGGAGAAGGTCTTGGTGGCGGACCACTGACCGTACGGTGCCTGGCCGTTGTTGTACGCGGGCACGAAGACCCAGTTGGTGTGCCAGCTGCCCTGGTACTTCACGCAGTGGCCCGCGGTGATCACGGTGCTGCCGTTCTGGCTGGTGACGGAGTTGCCGGAGCAGGAGGCCGTACGGCCCTGGAAGCTGAAGAACACCCGCCCGGACGTCTTGACCACGGCGCCGCCACCCGTCCACGGGCCGCCGGCCTGCGGGAAGGCGGTGGGCGAGACGGCGGTGGGGGGTATGGCGGTTTCCTTGCCGCCGCGCTTGGGGGTCCCCAGCGCCTTGAGACCGTCGCGAGTCAGTGGCAGCAGATCGAGCGGGGTGGCGTTGCGCATCCGCTCAGCGGTCCAGAAGCCCTGCGTCTGCTGCTGCTTGAAGACGGTGGGGGCGGGGGAGGGAGCGGGGGCGGCGTCGGCGGCGGTGGCCGACAGTGCGCCGGCGAGCAGGGTGGCGACGGTCAACAGGATCCCGGCGGGGGTACGATGGCGTCTCACGCATGTCTCCTTCTGCCGTGTCCGCGCGTGGTGTCGCGCGGGCAGGGTGGGGGATGAGCCGGTGCGGATCGGCGTGCGTGAGGCAGAGTGCCACGGGAAGCGCGTTTATGTCAGGGGCGCGACAAGAGCTTCGCGAAGCAGCGGCTGCTCTCGTACTCCCGGTAGTGGCCGAATTTCGAGCACGGCAGATAGCCGGCCGAGGTGTAGAGCCCGATCGCCTCGGGCTGCATGATGCCGGTCTCCAGCACCATCCGGGTACGGCCGGCGGCGCGGGCGTCGTCCTCCAGGGCGGCCAGGATGCGACGTGCGAGACCGAGGCCGCGCGCCTCTGGAACCACGTACATGCGCTTGAGCTCGGCGTCTCCGTCGGAGTAGCCCTCGTGGTTCGCGTCCTGCGAGCGCCAGCCGCCGGTCGCGACGGGCCGGCCCTGATCGTCGTACGCGAGGAGGTAGAGGCCGCGGGGCGGCTGGAACATCGAGGGGTCGAGCGGTGTGACATCGCCCTCGTCCTGGTACCGCTCGGCGTATTCGAGCTGGACCTGGTCGTTGAGTTTGACGGCGTCGGGGTGGTCGAACGGCGTGGCGCGGAAATTCATGGGCAGATCGTACGGGTATGCGAATGCGGGCTGCCGGTGCGGTGCTCGGTAGGGTGCCGGAATGCTCACTGTGACAACCGTGAATGTGAATGGACTCCGCGCCGCGGCCAAGAAGGGCTTCGTCGACTGGCTGGCCGGTACCGCCGCCGACGCGGTCTGTCTCCAGGAGGTCCGGGCCGAGGCCCACCAGCTCCCGGACGAGGTGCGCGAACCGGACGGCTGGCACACGGTGCACGCCCCGGCCGGGGCGAAGGGGCGCGCGGGTGTCTCCCTCTACACGCGGCGGGAGCCGGACGCGGTACGGATCGGCTTCGGGTCGACCGAGTTCGACGGAAGCGGGCGGTACGTCGAGGCGGAGCTGCCGGGTGTCACGGTGGCGAGCCTGTATCTGCCGTCGGGCGAGGTGGGGACGGACCGCCAGGACGAGAAGATCCGGTTCATGGGCGAGTTCCTGCCCTATCTGCGCGAACTGAAGGCCCGCGCGGCGGCGGACGGGCGCGAGGTGGTGGTGTGCGGCGACTGGAACATCGCGCACCGGGAGGCGGACCTCAAGAACTGGAAGGGCAACAAGAAGAACTCCGGCTTCCTGCCCGAGGAGCGGGAGTGGCTGTCCCGGGTCTTCGACGAGGCCGAGTACGTGGACGTGGTGCGGGCGCTGCACCCGGACCAGGAGGGGCCGTACTCGTGGTGGTCGTACCGCGGGCGGGCCTTCGACAACGACACGGGCTGGCGGATCGACTACCAGGTGGCGACGGCGGGCCTGGCGGGGCGCGCGGTGAAGGCGTGGGTGGAGCGTGCGGCGACGCACGGGGAGCGGTGGAGCGACCATGCGCCGGTGACGGCAGTTTACGAGCTGTAGCCGGATTCGCCTTCGCGGCCGACTGCCGTACACCCATTCAACTCAACTGAAGAGACAACGGACTTGAACGGTCGGAATGCGTCCGGCCGCGCTGGATTTTTGATCCACTTCGGTCAATTTCAGCTATGAGTCAACTGGCGTATACCCGTGCCGTGGCGATGTCGTACTACTGGGGCAGCTGATCGACAGCAGCCTCGGGAGGTACGCCAAATGGCTGGTCACGCCACACACCGCTGGATCGTGGTCCTGGACATTGAGAACTTCAGTGTGCGCACCGATCCGGTTCAGCGATCAGTGCGCGCCGCGATGTACGAGACGCTCAAGAGCGCGATGGAGCGGTCCGGGCTGCCGGTCGAGGACATTGTGTACGAGGACCGGGGCGACGGCGTTCTGATGCTCGCGCCCGGAACGGTCTCGCCGCTCCTGCTCGCGGGGCCTTTCATCCGTGAGCTCGACGACGAACTCGCCCAGAAGAGCGCGATGTTCAGCAAGGCGCACGCCCTCCGGTTCCGGGTGTCGCTGCATCAGGGGCTCGCCGTACAGGACGCGGAGGGCTGGTCGGGCGACGCGGTCAACACCGCCTGCCGACTGGTGGATGCCCAGCCACTGCGCGATGTTCTGGTCGCCGCGCCCTCCGCCCGCATGGTGTTCATCGTCTCGGAGGAGACCTACCGCGGGGTGATCAGGCACGGTCATCGCGGTATCGACCCGGCTGCGTATCTGCCGATGCGGTTCGCCACCAAGCACGGCGAGGTCGTCCACAGCTGGATCACCGTGCCCGGGTATCCCGCGCCGCCCGGCCTCCCGCCGGTCGGCGAGGACGGCGACGGAGGCAATGGAGGCGGCGGCGGCGAGGGCGGCGAAGGGGGCGGCCCGGCGGCCCCCGGCGGGCAGCAGGCGCCCGGCGGCGCGTACCGCCCGGTGACCTTCCACACCGGAACGGTCCAGGGAGACCAGTTCGCAGGTGACAAGACCGTCAACGTGAACACCACGGGGCCGGTGCGGCCGTGATCGCACCCGCGTCAGGAACCCCGGCCGCCGGCGGCGTAGGGGGAAGCCCGCCGACGGCCGGAACGGGGGGGCCGGCGGCGGGCGGGGCACCGGACAGCGCTCCGCCCGCCCCGGTCCACGGGGCCGAAGGATCCGCCGCACCGTCGGGCGAACAACCTGACGGTGCGGCGGCCCAGCAGGAGGCGCCGCAGTCGGGCCCCGGAGCCGAGTCCTTCGAGGCCACCGGTCAGATGGGACAGGGTTCGCTGCGCCACGGCCATCTGCAGAACGCAGTGGCGAACGTCGAGGGCGACATCGTGGGCGGCGACAAGTACGTGCTGCTCCTGGGCGGCACAAAGAAGCGGCTGCGCACCCTGTCGCCGCTGATCGAGGAGCGGGTGCGCTTCGCGTACCACCAGCCGCCCTGCTTCACCGCCGCGAGCGAGGCCCTGCGCAAGCAGAACCTCCTGATCCTGCGTGGCGCGCCGGGGTACGGAAAGTCGGCCCTGGCCGTGCGCCTGCTGATGGGAGCCTGCCAGGGCGGGCCCGTGTACCACCTGGACAGCAATGTGGACTTCGCCTCGCTCGCCGAGCAGTTGGAGAGCGGCAGCGGCGGGATC
Source organism: Streptomyces sp. V1I1 (assembly GCF_030817355.1). Taxonomy (NCBI): domain Bacteria; kingdom Bacillati; phylum Actinomycetota; class Actinomycetes; order Kitasatosporales; family Streptomycetaceae; genus Streptomyces; species Streptomyces sp. V1I1. Next base: position 4,776,174 of record NZ_JAUSZH010000001.1, read on the forward strand.
GAGCCGGGCGTGGGCTTCCTGCTCGACCAGCCGGCCGACATCGGCAATCTGGACCGGGAGGTCTTCGAGAAGGTCCAGGGGGCGCTGTCCCGGGCCGGTGCCCGGATGGTGCTGACCGTGCCCAGTACCGAGGTGTCCGACAGCGAACTGCTCAGCGGCGTACTGGATGTGAGTGAGGAACCGGACCAGCAAGCCGTTGTCCGCGCCCATGTCCGCTGGCGGCTGGGGGAACGCGCCGCCGGACGGCTGCTGGCCAGGCCCGATGTGTACGACCTCCTCGCGGAGCTGCTCGCGGGCGACCCCGCCTGCCGGCAGGCGGGTGAACTCGCCGCCGCGCTCTGCGAGGAGTACGAGTCGGGGGAGCTGAGCCCGGAGCGCCTCAGGGAGCGCCGGGCGCGCATGGAGTCCGAGGATTTCGAGATCTGGGCCGAGAACCTGCCCGACACGACCGCCCGCAGCCTGGCGCTGGCGCTCGCGGTGCTGAACGGGCTGCCCCAGGAGTACGTCGCGCGGGCGGCACGCGCCCTGCGGGACCGGCTGGAGGACGACGCGCCGTATATCAGGGCCGCAGGGCCCGACGGTCGTCTGCCGCAGCCCAGGGACCTGTTCGCGGTGCCGCGGCGCAGACAGCTGACCCTGCTGCGGGCCCGTGCGGTGCCCAAGTCCCAGGGTGAGCCCGGCGAGGTGCTGGAGTACAAGGATCCGGACTATCCGCGCCTGGTCATCCGGCACGCCTGGACCCAGTACGAGATCCAGGAAGAACTGCTCGACTGGCTGGGCGAGTTGGTCATGGATCCATCGGAAGAGGTCCGTGTGTACGCGGCTGCCGGTCTGGGCGTGCTCGCCGCCGACTCCTTCGGCTATGTGTCCGGCCGGACCCTGCAGCGATGGGCGTACAGCGACAGCGCGTACCGCCGTGCTGCCGTGGCCTATGCCCTGTCCGTCGGCTGTCGTGACGCCTGGGTCCGGGACCAGGCCGCCGCCATGGTGGAGACATGGCTTGCCGACCGCAGCCGCCCGCTGGGACAGGCGACGGCTGCCCGCGTTCATGGTCTCGGCGCGGTGACGGACCGTGCGGTGGAGGAGATCGGGCGGCTGGCCGTGGTCGGCAATGTGACCGTGGCGGTGGCGGTCGGATGCAGCCTGGCCGACCTGCTGGCGGACGACTTCGAGCTGGCGGCAGCCGTACTGAACATGCTCCATGAGCAGGCTGCGGACTACCGGGCGCGCCCCACGGCTCTGCTGTCCTTCCTGATCCTCGCGGCCCAGCTCGTCATCGAGACCGAGGAGCGGGGCATGGGCGGGCACGTGCCCGGCCGGCCCGCGCTTCTCTACCTGGCGCACCGGAAGCCGGAGTTGCAGGAGCCGTTCATCAGGCTCTGGCGTGCGGCGCTGAACCAGGCCTTCTTCGACGACGAGGCGGAGCAGGTGATCCGGAACTGGGCGGCGCTGGCCGAGCGCGACCCGCAGCTGCGCGAGATGTTCCGCTTGATGATCGGCGCGATCGCCTACGGGGACGAGCGCTCGGGCCGGATCCTGCGGCGGTGCGCCGACGACTGGACGCACCCGGACAACCTGGCGCCGCTGCCGCTGGCCGCCGCCACCGTTCATGCCCAGCTCGACCTGGAGAAGGTGCCGTGACCGTCTCGCTGATTCTCAATGACCGCCCGATCCCGCGCAGCCAGGTTGGCGCGCTCCCGAACCTTCCCCCGAGCGTGGCGATCGTCTATCCGGTCGAAGGTGCTCCGTGGGAGGTCGAGACCGTCCGTACGCGCAGCCAGCGGTGGTTCGGCAAGAACCGGGCCTGCTACGCCGTCGACCTCAGTGACCACAGGCGTTCCGCCAAGCTCACCGAAACCCCGCTGACTTGCGAGGACGGCGGACATCGCTTCGAGGCGAAGATCGATGTCGGATTCCGGGTCCATGACCCGGTGCGGCTGGTGCGCGGCAACGTCCAGGACGCCCTTTCCGTGATCTACGGCTATCTGACGCATCAAATGCGCCTCTACGCGGCCGAGTTCCCCATCACCGAGGCGATGGCCGCCCAGACGCGCATGAACCGGGCCTTCGCCCAGGACCTCCTGCTCGCCGAAGGCATCACCATCTACCACTGCACCATCCAGCTGGAACCGGACGCCGCCTCGCGCGAATTCATCCGCCGGCTCAGGCAGGCGGAGCGGGACGACGCGCTGGGGCTGCATTCGAACAAGGCGGCCGTGGGACAGGCCTGGCACACCGAGTCGATCAAGGACATCGAGCATCAGGCGCGGATCGCCCGGGAGGAGCAGGAGCGCAAGGTGATGGCGGGCGTCCGGCTCGACTTCGCGGGTCTGGTCCGGGAACACCTGACCAAGCACCCCAATGACACCCACGAGGCCATGGGCCTGCTGATGCGGCTCGAGGAGTCCCGGCTCGGCCAGGTGGAGATCCAGGAGCAGCGCCATGTGGAGATGGTCAAGTACCTGATCGACAAGGGCGTGGTCAGGGACGTCGATCTGCCGGGGGTGCGCAACGGCGTGCTGGGAGCGGGCGGCCCGGGAGCGGGGGTTGCGGGTGTCCTGCCGCTGTCGGGACAGGCGCCCTCGTCCGGTCCCGCGCCGGCCATCGGGCCGGGCCATGCGGCTCCGGCGCACGGCCATCCGGCCGCTGCGCAGGGCGGCGGCGCGCCGTCGGCGATCCCGCAGTCCCGGTCCGCTCCCGTACGTACGTGGGGCGACGCCGGTGCACAGCCCGCCGCCGGAGCGCCGGTCACCGGTCTGGTGCCGGTCTATGTGGTCCTCGACGCCTCGGTGGCCGCGGCCGGCTGCGCGACGGAACTGGCCAACGCCCTGCGGTCGTTGCAGACCCTGCTGGCCAACAGCCCGGACGTGGCGGCCGCGGTACGGCTCTCCGTGCTCTCGTTCGCGGACACGGCCGAAGTGCTGCTGCCGCTCACCGAGGTGACCTGGCAGACGGGCATCCCCGACCTGCGCGGCGGGCCGGGCTGCCGGTACGCGCCGGCCTTCCGGCGACTGCTGGACCTGGTGCCGCTGGAGACGGAACGGCTCAAGCAGCAGGTGGCCCGGGTGCTCAGGCCCGTGGTCTTCCTCCTCGCCGTGGGAGAGGCCGAAGACACGCCCCAATGGGGCGATGCGCGCGCGGAGCTGATGCAGCACAAGTACCACCCGCACCTGGTGGCCTGCGGTATCGGGGAGGTCGGGGGACGCACCGTCGAACGCCTCGCCAGCCGGCCCGAACTCGGCGTCGTGGCGGTTCCCGGGGCCGATCTCGCGCAGTCGGCGGTGCAGTTCTCCGTACTCCTGCAGAACACCGTGCTGCATCTCGGGCGGAGTGCCCTGGCGGGCGGAATGGAGCTCCGCCTGGACTGCCCGCAGGGCCTGACGCCCGTCAAGAACGTTCAGTAGAAAGGAAACACGCATGGCCGAGACACTCGGGCAGCTGCTGCCGGTGTACGTACTGGCGGACGAGTCCTATTCGATGGCCTCTCAAGTCACTGACCTCAACGCCGGGATGAAATCGCTGCACATGGCCCTGCTCGGTGAGCCGATGGCAGCGGCCAAGGTGCGGTTCTCCGTACTGGGCTTCTCCAACACCGTCACGGAACACCTGATCCTCGCGGACCTGAGAGGCGAGAGCGAGCTGCCCCGGCTCTCGGCCGGCGGCGGGACCAGCTACGAGGCGGCCTTCAGCGCGCTGCTCCAGCGCGTGCCCAACGATGTGCGCAGCCTCAAGAGCCAGGGTTACCGGGTGCACCGTCCCGCGGTGTTCTTCCTCAGCGACGGACAGCCCAATCCGAATGAGAACTGGACGGAGGTGCACCGCAGACTCACCGACCGCAACGTCACCAGCGCGGCGCCCAACGTCATCGCCTTCGGCATCGGAGACGCCGAGGCCGAGACCATCCTCAACGTCGCCACGCAGTCGGAGTTCGCCTTCATCTCCCTGCCCGGGTCGCAACTCGGTGATTCCATCGCCAAGTTCTTCACCGCGCTCACCAAGAGCGTCGTGGAGTCGGGCAACGCGATGGCCTCGGGCCAGGCGGAGCTGGTCGTGGAGAAGCCCGAGGGCTTCCGGCTCGCGATCGACGAGGTGTGACGGTGGAGCTCTTCGGGAGGAAGGGGCGGTCCAAGGACCCGGAGGAGCCCGCCGCGTCCGGTGAGCCGTCCGCGCCGGTGCCGCCCCCCGGGCCTCCTCCGCCGGCGCCACCTGCCCGGGATGCTGACGGGCAGCATCAGCAGCCCCCTCGGCAGGCGGGGGGTGGGTACGTGCAGCAGCAGTATCTGGAGCCGGGTTACGCGCGGCCTCCGCAACCGCCACCGCCGCAGCACCCGCATCAGCCCTCGCAGCAGCACCCGCAGGAGGCCCCGCCGCGGCCGCAGCCTCAGCAGCCTCCGCAGCACGCGCAGCAGCAGCACCCGCAACCACCGCAGCAGCTACGACCGCAGCACGCTCAACCACCGCAGCAGCCCCCGCCGCGGACGCACCCTCCGGCGCCGGGTTACGCCCAGGCTCCACCGCGGCAACCGCTGCCCGGCCGATGGGACCGGATCGTCCTCGGGCGGGCCGCCGCCGTGCCGGAGCCGAAGCCGCCGCCCGCGGACCCGTACCGCCCGGACACCGTCTTCGACGGGTGGTCCACGCGCTACATCACGGTCCGGCTAGCCTCCGTACGGGGTGACGAGCACCGGTGCAGCGGACGCCCGCGGCAGGACGACATCACGGTCGCCTGGCACGAGAGCACGGAGGCGGTCGTCTTCGCGGTGGCGGACGGAGTGTCCGCCGCCCCGCAGTCGCACATCGGCGCCGCTCTCGCCTGCCGTACCGCCGTCAACGACCTGCTCGGCCAGCTCGAAGAGGAACGGGCGGAGCCCGACTGGACGCGCGTGGTGCAGGCCGCCGCCTATCAGCTGCTGATGCGCGTGGCCCGGGTCGGAGAGCCCTCCGAGGAGCATCGCAAGGAGGCCATGGCCCAGCTGGCGACCACCCTGGTGGCAGGCAGGGTCCTCCCACTGCCCGACGGGACTCTCCGGGTCGACCTGGTCCATGTCGGGGACACGGCGGCCTGGCAGCTGGTCGAGGGGCTCTACTACCCCTTGCTGGGCGTGGAGAGCGACGACGAGATTTCGTCTTCCGCGGTGCTGGCGCTGCCGCGGCTGCCGCCGGCGCTCCGTCCGAGGTCGTACCAGCTGCCCGCGGACGGGGTGCTCCTGGTGGGCACCGACGGATTCGGCGTGCCGCTCGGCGACGGCACGGGCCTGGTCGGCGAACTGATGGCCACCGGGCTGTCGCATCCGCCGCGGGAGCCCCGCACGCTCGCCCATCTGCTGGACTTCTCCCGGGAGACGTTCGACGACGACCGCACCCTGCTGGCGGTCTGGCCGCGTCATCGCCTCGCGGAAGGGACGCCATGAGCGCCCCCGGCGCGGCACGGGTCCAGCTGGCGGCCCTCGTCAGGGGGGCGCAGCTGGGCAAGGGCGGCCAGGGCACCGTCTGGGCCGTTCAGAAGCGGCTGATCAACGGTGAATGGCCGGTCGTGTACAAGGAGTACGACGGCAAGAGCAGGAGCGAGCTGAGGGCAGACGTACTGGAGCGGATGGTCGCCTTTCTGCCGCGCCAGGCGGACGGGACGGCACGCTGGCTGGGTGAGCACACGGCGTGGCCGGCCGCGTTGGTGAACCAGGGGAACGACGTCCACGGTTTCCTGATGAGGCAGATCCCGGAGGAGTACTTCCGGGTGCTGACGACCTCGCCGGAGAAGAGGACTTCGGGCTTCGAGTTTCTGCTGAACAAAGACGCCTACTTGCAAAACGTCGTCGGGATCTCGTTCACGCCGCGGCAGCGCTTCCAGCTGCTGCTGGATCTGGCGGAGAAGCTGGACCGGCTGCACGGGCTCGGCGTGGTCGTCGGAGACCTGTCGCCGAAGAACCTGCTGTTCTCGTTGCAGGGCTCGCCCAGCTGCTTCCTGATCGACTGCGACGCGATGGTCCTGAGTGGCCAGTGGGCGCTCAAGCCGGTGCAGACCCCGGGCTGGAGCCTGCCCGGGGCGGAGGAGCCGACGACCCGGGCGGGCGATGTCTACAAGTTCGGTCTGCTCGCCGCCCGGCTGTTCATCGGCGATCAGGTTGGCTCGGACGTGGACATCCTGCGGTCGGCCGACCGTGCGGTGGCGCAGCTGGCGGAGCGCAGTCTGGCCGATCAGCCCGCGCGGCGCCCCGCGCTCGCCGACTGGCTCGGTCCGCTGCGCAGCGCTGTCGTCACGGCGCCCGCCAGGTTGTCGCCGTCGGCCACTCGGCCCACCGCGCCCACGCCAACGGTGGTGAACAGCCCCACGCCCACGCCCACGGTGGTGAACAGCCCGGCATGGACGCCTCCGCGCAGGCGGACCGTACCGGCCCCGGCCCCGGCCCCGAGCCGGACGCCGGCCCCGGCCCGGACCGTACCGACCCCGGCTCGGACGCTGACCAGGACTCCGGCCCCCGCGCCGCGCGGGTTGAGCGGCGGCTGGATCTTCTTCCTCCTGCTGCTGATCGCCGCAGGGATCGGTGTCGGCGCCCTGCTGGCGAACGGCGCGCCCTGGGACGACGGCGCCGGCGGATCGTCGTCCGAGGCCCCGGACACGCGTGAGGGACAGGCGAAGAATCTGGAGAGCCTGCTGTGGGAGAACGACGGCACTCGGGGCAGCGTCTCGAAGTCCGTCGAGAGCGTGATGGGCTGTCCGGGGCACAGTGAACTACAGGAGGCGAAAGGGGTGTTCGACGAGGCGGCCGCGAACCGCGACCGGCTGGTCGACGCCGTGGAAGGAGCCGGTCTCGACCAACTGCCCGACGGGCTGACCGCGGATCTGCTGGCCGGCTGGAAGAGTTCGGCCGACGCGGACAGGGCCTACTCCAGGCTCGCCACCGACATGGCCGACGGATGCACGACGAGCCGGGTGACGTCCTCCGACGCCTGGGCGGACGCCGACCGCGCCAACGTACAAGCGACGCGCGCGAAGAAGGACTTCGTCGAGGCGTGGAACCCGCTGGCCGAGGAGTACGGCCTGCGGACCCTGTCCTGGGACGAGGTGTGACCGTGCCGGGCTCAGGGCGGCCCTTCGCCGCACTCTCGCTTCAGCGCGTCCGGGTTCTCGACGACCAGCCGGTTGCGCCCGGTCGTCACCCATCCGTTCCCGCGCCACTGCTCGAGGATGCGGCTGACCATACGGCGGGAGCCGAGCACAAGCCCGGCGATGTCGTCCTGGGAGAGCGGCAGGGCGATCAGCAGAGCGCCGGAGTCGCTGCGTCTGCCGTATCTCTCGCCGAGCTCCAGCAAGAGTGCGGCGAGGCGGGCCTGGATCGCCTCGCCCCCGGTCGAGGTGCGCTGGCTGTCGGCGTCCCGCAACCGCGCGGAGAGCACCTGCTGCATCGCCGCGGCAATGGCCGAGTGGTCACGCGCCGCGCCCCTGAAGGCGCTTGCCGGGATGATCAGCGCTTCCACAGTGGTCAGGGCGGTGAGGGTGGCGGAGCGCGGTCCGCCGTCCAACCCGGCCTGTTCGCCGAGCAGATCACCCGCGTTACGTATGGCGAGTACGGCTTGATAGCCGTCGATGGAGAGCGCGGTGACCTTCACGCATCCCCGTCTGACGACGAGCAGATGGTCGGTGAGCTCGTTCTCCTGAAGGAGGTGGTCCTTGGCCGCGAACGTTTCGAGATGACCGATGCGGCGCAGGGCGAGCCGGGCGTCGTCGTCGAGCAAGCTCCAGAACGGAACCCGGTTCGACCGGTACCGGTCGGTGTGCCGCGCGGTCATGGACGCTCCTCGAGGTATCAGCCGAACGCGCCGACCACGGCGATCAGGACACCGCCCGCCATCGCGCAGCCGAGCGACTGCCGGACCCTGCGGTGCTTGGTCCACAGGATTTCGCTCATGGTCACCAGCTGACGGGTCAGGGCCGGGAGGGGATCGTGCCGGCCGAGCTGTTCGGCGAGCTGCTCGGGAGTCCAGTGACGCAGGTGTCCGTAGAAGATGAACTGACCCTGCGCGGGCGCCGACCGGCCCTGGTGGGCATGGCGCGGGAGCACGACGAGAACCGCGAGCGCGGCGGAGAGCCCCAGCAGGAGAACGCCGAGCCACAGTCCGATTTCGGCAGCGAGCCCGGACAGCGCGCTCAGCCTGCGGCCGGACCCCGACAGGGCGGCCACACCTGCCAGCGCGGCCGACTCCATGGCGAGGGCGAAGGACGCCTTGGCATCGACGCTGCGGGTCCATTCGCCGAGCGTGGTGTGGATCTGCCACGCGGTCCTGACCGCTTCCTCCCGCGACACCGGTTCCCCCTGTGGCACGCGGCTTCCTCCGCATCCTGACTGTGGTCGTGGTCCATCGCACCATAGCCATGGATACCCGCGCCGGTCATGAACTCCCGCTGTGGCACTGCACTTTGATCAGAAGTGATCAAAGTGATCAGTGGGGGCGCAGCTCGGTCGGGCCGGACTCGGGCAGTTTGCGCAGGCGCCGGTCCAGCGCCATGGAAAGTTCCGCGTCCACCACGCTCTTCGCCAGCGGCCGCAGCCTGTCCACCTGGTCCTGAGGGGTGTGGGCGCGCAGCATCTCGACGAAGAGTTCCGCCAGTTCGTCCGCGTGGGCGCGGACCCGTTGGCCCGCTTCCAGGACCGTCGCCAGTGGGATGCCCGCGCGGACCAGGGCGGATGAGACGTCCAGCAGGCGGCGGCTGATGTGGACGATCTCGTCGCCGTCCGTCGCCAGATAGCCGAGGTCCAGCGCGGCCGCCAGGTTCTCCGCGGTGACCTCGCCCTCGAAGTAGTCGGCGAGTTCCTGGGGGGTGAGGCGGACCGGCTCCTCCTCTGTGGGGGCACCGAGGCCCAGTACGTCACCGACGTCGCGGCCGCTCTCGAAGGCGGTGGCGAGATCGGCGATGCCGTTGAGGGTGTGGCCGCGTTCCAGCAGGGCGGCGATCGTGCGCAGCCGGGCCAGGTGGTGCTCGTCGTACCAGGCGATACGGCCCTCGCGGCGCGGCGGCGGGATCAGCCCGCGCTCGCGGTAGAAGCGCAAGGTGCGCACCGTGATGCCGGCCTCCTTGGCCAGCTCCTCCATGCGGTACTCGCGTCCGTCTGCCACAGGGGAAGCCTATGTTGTACCACCGGTAACTTGTCGGGTCCTGCCCCTACCGCTCGGTATGACACTGCTCTACTCTCCCCATCATGCCAGTGATTGCTGGCGTGGTCTGGCAGGATTATGACGTTCCAGCGGGAGGCGGCGGCATGGGCCAGCAGCACGAGCACGTACGAGTGGCGGTGATCGGATCCGGATTCGGCGGCCTGGGGGCCGCGGTCCGGCTGCGCCGCGAGGGGATCACCGACTTCGTCGTCCTGGAACGGGCGGATTCGGTCGGCGGAACCTGGCGGGACAACAGCTATCCGGGGTGCGCGTGCGACGTGCCCTCGCACCTCTACTCGTTCTCCTTCGCGCCCAACCCCGACTGGCCGCGCACCTTCTCCGGGCAGGAACACATCCGCGCGTATCTGGAGCATGTCGCGGAAACCTTCCGGCTCCGTTCCCACATCCGCTTCAACCATGAAGTGCTGATGATGCGCTGGGACAACGACGAACTGCGCTGGGAGATCGAGACCTCGCAGGGCACGCTCACCGCCGATGTCGTCGTCTCGGCGACAGGTCCGCTGTCCGACCCGAAGATGCCGGAGATCGACGGTCTTGCCGGCTTCCCGGGCAAGGTCTTCCACTCCTCCCGCTGGGACCACGACTACGACCTGCGAGGCAAGCGCGTCGCGATGATCGGGACCGGCGCTTCGGCGATCCAGATCGTGCCGTCGATCCAGCCGGAAGTAGGGAAGCTGACGCTCTTCCAGCGGACCCCGCCGTGGGTGATGCCGCGGATGGACCGGGCGATCAGCGGGGCCGAGCGCTGGCTGCACCGGCAGCTTCCGTTCACCGGTTCGGCGCGGCGCGGACTGCTGTGGGGGATCAGGGAGTTGCAGGTCAGCGCGTTCACCAAGCGGCCCAAGGAACTTGGGCTCGTCGAGTCGCTCGCCAAGGCCAATATGGCCAAGGCCATCAAGGACCCGGCCCTGCGGGCCAAGTTGACGCCCTCGTACCGCATCGGCTGCAAGCGGATCCTGCTGTCGAGCGATTACTACCCGGCGCTGGTGAAGCCCAACGTGGATGTGGTGGCTTCGGGGCTGGTGGAGGTGCGCGGATCGACGGTCGTCGCTGCCGACGGTACGGAAGCCGAGGTCGACGCGATCATCTTCGGCACCGGCTTCCATGTGACCGACCTGCCGATCGCGGAGCGGGTGGTCGGAGCCGACGGCATCACGCTCGCGGAGGCATGGAAGGACGGGATGGAGTCGCTGCGGGGCGCCACCGCGGCCGGCTTCCCCAACTGGATGTCGATCATCGGCCCCAACACGGGCCTCGGGAACTCCTCGATGATCCTGATGATCGAGTCGCAGCTGAACTACATGGCCGACTACATGCGGCAGTTGAATGTGCTGGGCGGGCGCGCGGCGCTGGCGGTCCGGCCGTCCGCGGTGAGTGCGTGGAACCGGCGGGTGCAGGAGCGGATGGAGCGGACGGTGTGGAAGTCCGGCGGCTGCAACAGCTGGTACCTGGACGCGAATGGGCGCAACACCACGCTGTGGCCGGGGACGACGGGTGAGTTCCGGAAGGCGACGCGTGAGGTGGATCTCGCGGAGTACGAGGTCGTACGGATGCGTGCGACGTCCGCGCCGGCTGTCGAGGCGACCGCGGAGGCCGTGCGATGAGCCAGCCGAGCCAGCCGAGCCGGACCAGCCGGACCAGCCGGACCAGCCGGACCAGCCGGACCAGCCGGACCAGCCGGACTCTGACCGCCGTGTCCGCCGACGGGTCGACGATCCATGTCGAGGTGTACGGCCCGGACGGCGCGCCCGCCGTCGTCCTCGCCCACGGCTGGACCTGTTCCACCCTCTTCTGGGCCGCGCAGATAAGGGAGTTGGCGGGCGACCACCGAGTGGTCGTCTACGACCAGCGCGGCCACGGCCGTACCCCGTTCGCCGCGGTCGGTACGGACCTCCTCGCCGACGACCTGGAAGCGGTGCTCGGTGCCGTACTGGCTCCCGGCGAGAAGGCCCTGCTCGCCGGGCACTCCATGGGCGGGATGACCCTGATGGCCGCGTCGGGGCGGGCTGCCTTCGCGGAGCACGCGGCCGCGGTGCTGCTGTGCAGTACGGGCAGTTCGCGGCTGGTCGAGGAGTCGCTGGTGCTGCCGATGCGCGCCGGGCGGCTGCGGACCCGGATCACTCGGATGGTTCTCGGGGCGCGAGCCCCGCTCGGACCCGTGACGCCGGTCTCCAAGCGGATCCTCAAGTACGCGACGATGGGCCCAGGTTCGGCGCCGGAACGGGTGGCGGAGTGCGCCCGTATCGTGCACGCCTGCCCGCGGCCGTCCCGGGTGGCCTGGGCGCATGTGCTCGCGGAGGTCGATCTCGAGGCGGGCGTACGGGAGTTGCGGGTGCCCTCGGTCGTGGTGGCGGGCACGGGGGACCGGCTCACCCCGATGGTGCATGCGCGGCGGCTGGCCGCGGAGCTGCCCGACTGCCGCGAGCTGGTGGAGCTCGCCGGGATGGGCCATATGACGCCGGTGGAGGCCCCGGAGGTCGTCACCGCGAAGATCCGCGAGCTGGTAGCTACGTTTGTGAACGCGGATGCGACGGCGAGCGCGAACGCGACGTCGAGCGCGAACGTGAAGGCGAAGGAGGAGGCCGCATGAGCAGGACGAGCCTGGAGGGGCAGGTCGCGGTCGTCACCGGCGCGGCGCGGGGCGTGGGCGAGCTGCTCGCCCGCAAGCTCTCGGCGCGCGGCGCGAAGGTGGCGCTGGTGGGCCTCGAGCCGGACGAGCTGAAGCAGGTCTCGGGCAGACTGCACACCGAGAGCGACTGGTGGCATGCGGATGTGACCGACCACGAGGCGATGGCGCAGGTCGCGCGGGAGGTCAAGGAGCGCTTCGGCAAGGTCGACATCGTCGTCGCGAACGCGGGCGTGGCGTCGGGCGGTCCCTTCGTGGACTCGGATCCGGCCGCGTGGCGGCGGGTGATCGAGGTGAATCTGATCGGGAGCGCGGTCACGGGCCGGGCGTTCCTGCCGGTGCTGATCGAGAGCCGGGGGTACTTCCTGCAGATCGCGTCACTGGCCGCGATCACGCCGGCACCGATGATGACGGCGTACTGCGCGTCCAAGTCGGGCGTCGAGGCCTTCGCCCACAGCCTGCGGGCGGAGGTCGGGTACAAGGGCGTGCGAGTGGGTGTCGGCTATCTGTCCTGGACGGATACGGACATGGTGCGCGGGGCCGACCAGGACGAGGTGATGCGGGAGCTGCGGCAGCGGCTGCCCTGGCCGTCGAACCGTACGTATCCGCTGGGCCCGGCGGTGGACCGGATCGTGGCCGGGATCGAGCGACGGTCCGCGCATGTGTACGCGCAGTGGTGGCTGCGCGGGATGCAGTCGGTGCGGGGCTGTCTGCCGGGGCTCATCGGGGTGGTCGGCCAGCGGGAGATGCGGCGTTTCGAACCGCGGCTGCCTGGGGTCGGAAAGGGGCTCGTGGGGGCGGGCGGGGCGGCGGACGAGGCGGCGCGGAATGCGAGTACGCAGCGTCAGTGATCGAAATGCGAGGCATGTCCAGGAGTGTCACGCTGGTGTAGAGGCACAGGGGGCGTGCTGACCCCCGCCCTCCTCACACCCTTCTAGGAGTGAATGTTCATGGGCATCGCAGACCAGTTCAAGGACAAGGCCGACGCGCTCGAGGAGCGGGCGCAGAAGGCCGAGGGGGGCGCGAAGAAGAAAGCGGCGAAGCGGTCTGGTAAGCCGGAGGAAGGGCCCCGGGAGCGGACCACCGAACAGGCCATGCAGGACGCCGAGGACAAGTTCAAGCAGGACTACGACATCTGAATCCACGCAGCGAAGGGGCGCGCCCGTGCCGACGGGCCGCGCCCCTCTTGCGTGCGGGGGTGCCCGGGTGCGAAGTGCCCCGGGTGAGGGGCCTCACGCCCTCCGCGGCGGCAGCTTCGGGCGGCGGAGGTCCGGGGCCTGGGAGTAGTCCGGCGGCTCCGCCGCCGGGTGGGTCTTCAGGAGGTCCAGGGCCAGTTGGATCGCGTCGTCCAGCTGGACGTGGCGGCCCTCCGCCCAGTCCAGGGGGGTGCGCAGCGCGTCCAGGTCCGGGTCCACGCCGTGGTTTTCGATGGACCAGCCGTACGCGTCGAACCATGCCGCGTTCATCGGGACCGTGATCACCGTGCCGTCGCCCAGGCGGTGGCGGCCCGTCATGCCCACCACGCCACCCCAGGTGCGGCTGCCCACCACCGGGCCCAGGCCCAGCAGTTTGAAGGCCGCGGTGATCATGTCGCCGTCCGACGACGTCGCCTCGTCGGCAAGGGCGACAATCGGGCCGCGCGGAGCGTTCGACGCGTACGAGACCGGCTGGGCGTTCCGCGTCAGGTCCCAGCCGAGGATCTTCCGCGTCAGCTTCTCCACGACCAGTTCGCTGATGTGGCCGCCCGCATTGCCGCGTACGTCCACGAGCAGTGCAGGCCGGGACACTTCGAGCCGCAGATCGCGGTTGAACTGTGCCCAGCCCGACCCGCCCATGTCCGGGATGTGCAGATACCCGCACTTGTCGCCGCTCAACTCCCGTACCACCTCGCGGCGTTTGGCCACCCAGTCCTGGTACCGCAGCGGCCGCTCGTCCACCAGCGGGACGATCGCCACCCGTCGGGCGTGCCCCTCGCCCTCCGCCGGCTGGAAGGTCAGCTCGACCGTCGTGCCGCCCGCCGCCGAGAGCATCGGGTAGGGGCCCGCCACCGGGTCCACGGGGCGGCCGTCGACATGAGTGAGGATCGCGCCCTCGCGGATGCCCGTGCCGGCCAGCGGCGAACGCGCCTTGGAGTCGGACGATTCGCCCGGCAGGATCCGTTGGATCAGCCAATTCCCGTCCCGGCAGACCAGGTTCGCGCCCAGCAGGCCCATCGCCCGCTGGTAGTGCGGCGGTCCTTCATTGCGCCGCGCGGGCGTGACGAACGCATGGGACGTGCCCAGCTCGCCCAGCACTTCGCGCAGCAGATCCGCGAACTCGTCCGGCGACGCGACCCGTTCGACCAGCGGACGGTACTGGTCGAGCACCGCGTCCCAGTCGAGGCCGCACATCCCCGGCTCCCAGAAATACGCGCGGATGATGCGGCCCGCCTCCCCGTACGCCTGTCGCCATTCGGACGGCGGGTCCACCTCGTGCAGGATCCGGCGCAGGTCCAGATAGACCGTCGAGTCGCTGTCCCCGGACTCGGTGGCCGGGACCGCGCGCAGCTCCCCGTCGTCCACGACCACCAGCCGGCTGCCGTCGCCGCTGACCGCGAACCAGTCGAGATGGCCGACCAGTTCGGTCTTGCGGGCCTTGGTGATGTCGAAGTGCTCCAGCGTGGGGCGGCCCGAGGTGTCCGCGGGGTTGGCGAACGTCTCGCCGAGCGCCCCGGAGATCGGCCAGCGCAGCCAGACCAGCCCGCCGCCGCTGACCGGATGGAGCGCCGAGTACTTGGAGGCGGTGACGGGGAAGGGGGTGACCCGGTCCGCCAGCCCCTCGACCTCGACCATGACCGTGCCGTCGCCCTCCTCGGATTCGTCCAGCGGGTCGAGCCCGCCCGCCGCGGGCCGCCCGTCCGGCAGTAGCGCGAAGGGCGAAGGTGTCGCGGACGACAGCGGTACGAGATAGGGGCGGCAGCCCAGCGGGAAGGACAGGTCCCCGGTGTGCACGTCGTACACCGGGTCGAAGCCCCGCCAGGACAGGAAGGCGAGATAGCGGCCGTCGCGCGTGAAGACCGGATTCTCGTCCTCGAAGCGGCCGTTGGTGACGTCGACGATCGTACGGTCCTTGATGCGGGCCATCTTGATCTGCCGCAGCGAGCGCCCGATGCCCGGCTGCGACCAGGTGAGCCAGGCGCCGTCCGGCGAGAAGGCCAGGTCGCGGACCGGCCCGTTGATGGAGCGGATCAGCTCCGTCACCTCTCCGCCCCCCGGACCTTCGGCCCGGGAGGTGCCCGCTGCCTCCTCCTCCTCGGTCACGTCGAGCAGCAGCAGCCGGCCGTCGTTCGACGCGATCGCGAGCCGCTCCCCGTCCGGGTCCGACACCATTTCGTGGACGCGTCCCAGTTCCCCCGAGGCCAGCCGGCGTGGCTCCCGTTCGCCGCTCGCCCGCGGCAGATACGCGATCTCGACGGCGTCCTCGCCGTCGGCGCTTGTGACATAGGCGACCTGGCCGCCGCTGCCGAGCATCTCCGGCAGCCGGACCCGTACGCCCGGGGTGTCAACGATCGTGCGCGCCGGACCGTCGCGGTGTGTGAGCCAGTACAGGCTGCCGCGTACGTTGACGGCGCTGGCCCGCCCGGTCGTGTCGACCGTGATCGCGTCCACGTGGCTGGAGGCGGGCACATGGTAGGCGCGGCGTCCGGCGCGCGGGCCCCCGAGCCGTACCTCCAGCTTGCGCGGCACCGCGTCCGGCGCCGTCAGATCGTCGACGATCCACACCTCGCCCGCGCACTGGTACACAACCCTGCGACCGTCGCTAGAGGCGTGCCGGGCGTAGAAGGCGTCATGGTCGGTGTGGCGCCGGAGATCGGTCCCGTCGGGCCGGCAGGAGTAGAGATTGCCGACGCCCTCGTGGTCGGAGAGGAACGCGATACGCCCCGAGACGAACATCGGGCAGTCCAGGTGGCCGTTCAGATCTGGGAGCAGCCGCTCCCCGTGCAGCCAGAGCCTGCCCGTCGCTCCGCCCCGGTACCGCTTCCACGCGGCCGGTTCGTGCGGCGGCTTGCCGGTGAGGAGCAGCGAGCGGTGCTCTCCCTCGATGTCCGCGACCTGGATGTCGGACGTCGGGCCCCAGGGGAGCCGCCGGCCGGGGGAGCCGTCGGTGGCCACCTTGTAGGCCCAGGAGAAGTACGAGAAGGGCTGGCCGTGCGAGGAGACGGCCAGGATGTTGCCGTCCGGGTCCCAGCCGCAGACCCGGGTGTCGGTGGAGCCCCAGTAGGTCAGCCGTCTGGCAGGCCCGCCGGCGACCGGCGCCAGATGTATCTCCGGGTCGAGGCTGCGCCAGTTCGTGTACGCGATGTGCGCGCCGTCGGGGGAGAAGCGCGGATGGCTGATTCTGGTCCGGTCGACGGTCACCCGCCAGGCGCGGCCCGGCCTGTGTCCGGCGGGCACGAGGGGCGCGATCCAGAGATCGTCCTCGGCGGCGAAGCACAGCAAGTCCTCGTGCAGGTGCGGGAAACGGAGATACGCGACGTCGTCACTCACCCCCCAATGCTTTCGGTGTCAGGGGGGTGCGGCAACTTGTGACGCAGAACACGACCGAAACGATTTCGTTTCGCAGAGGCTCCGGGCTATCTTCGTACTGTACGAAACCGTTTCGTTCAGATTGGAGGTCGACCATGGCAGGCAGCAGGATCACGCCCGAGCGCGAGGCGGAACTGTACGAAGCCGTGCTCGACCTGCTCCGTGAGGCGGGCTACGACGGCCTCACCATGGACGCCATCGCGACCCGTACCCGTTCCAGCAAGGCCACCCTCTACCGCCAGTGGCGGAGCAAGCCGGAGCTGGTTGCCCGCGCGCTGCGCCACAACAAGCCGGTGAGCATCGCGGAGATCGACACCGGCTCCCTGCGCGGCGACTTCCTCGCGATGGTCGACCGCATGGACGACTGCCAGATGGAGAAGGACTCCGCGCTGATGCGGGGTCTGGCCCATGCCATCCACGACAACCCCGACCTCCACAAGGCGCTGCGGGACCTGCTGATCGACCCCGAGATGACCGGGCTCGACGCACTGCTGCAGCGCGCCGTGGACCGGGGCGAACTCCCCGCGGACGCCCCCGCGCTGAGCTATGTCCCGCACATGCTGGTCGGCGCTTTCATCGCTCGTCCGCTGATCGATGACCGGTCGGTCGACCGGGCCTTCCTCGCCGCCTACATCGATGCCGTGGTTCTCCCCGCACTCGGCATCTGATCTCCCCGCACTTCCCCGCAGCACCTCTCCCCGCACCACCCAGCACAGCACCTGACGCGCGCCGCTCTCGTCGTCGGGCCGGCTCCCCATGCCCTGTTCACCTCACACTCGGGAGTACGCCCTCGTGGCCACGTTCCTCTACAAACTCGGGCGGTCCGCCTTCCGGCGCCGCCGCCTCGTCGCCCTGCTGTGGGTGGCGCTGCTGGCGCTCGCCGGCGTCGGCGCGGCCAACGCGTCCACCGCCACCTCGTCGTCCTTCTCGGTCCCGGGCACGGAGGCGCAGAAGGCCTTCGACCTGCTGGAAGAGCGCTTCCCCGGGGGTAGCGCCGACGGCGCGACCGCCCGGGTCGTCTTCAAGACGCCCGACGGCAAGATGACCGACGCGGCCAACAAGGCCGAGGTGAACAAGGCCGTCGCCGCGCTGAAGGCCGGCTCCGACCAGATCGCCTCCGTCGCCGACCCGTACACCGGCAAGGCCGTCTCCAAGGACGGCTCCACCGCGTACGTATCGGTCTCGTACAAGGTCAGCTCGATGGAGCTGACCGACGAGACCCGTGAGGCGCTGGAGAAGACCGGCACCGAGGCGCGCGAAGCCGGGCTGACCGTGGAGATAGGCGGCGACGCGCTGCAGACCGTCCCGGAGACCGGGGTCGGCGAGGTCATCGGCGTCGGCATCGCCGCGGTCGTCCTGGTCATCACCTTCGGCTCGCTGGTCGCCGCCGGGCTTCCGCTGCTCACCGCGATCATCGGCGTGGGCATCGGGATCTCCACGATCACCGCGCTCGCGAACGTATTCGACCTCGGCTCCACCACCTCCACGCTGGCGACGATGATCGGCCTCGCGGTCGGCATCGACTACGCGCTCTTCATCGTCTCCCGCTACCGCGCCGAGCTGGCCGATGGCCGTGAACGCGAGGAGGCGGCCGGCCGGGCCGTCGGCACCGCGGGCTCCGCGGTCGTCTTCGCGGGCCTGACCGTGGTCATCGCGCTCGTCGGCCTCGCCGTCGTCAACATTCCGATGCTCACCAAGATGGGCTTCGCAGCGGCCGGCACGGTCGTGATCGCGGTACTCATCGCGCTCACCCTGATCCCCGCGCTGCTCGGCTTCGCGGGCAACCGGGTGCTCGGCCGCAAGGTCCGCAAGGGCAAGCCGGCCGGCGAGAAGCCGAACATGGGCACCCGCTGGGCACGCTTCGTACTGCGCCGCCCGGTTACCGTGCTGCTCGCCGGTGTGGTGGGCCTCGGCGCCATCGCCGTGCCGGCCGTCTCGCTGGAGATGGGTCTGCCCGACGACGGCTCGCAGCCCGTGAGCACCACTCAGCGCAAGGCGTACGACCTGCTGTCCGACGGCTTCGGCCCCGGCTTCAACGGTCCGCTGCTGGTGGTCGTCGACGGCGACAAGGCCGCGGCCGACCGTACCGTCAAGGAGATCAAGGGCCTCGACGGTGTCGCGGCCGTCACCCCGCCGGCGCTCAACAAGGCCGGCGACACCGCGATGGTGACGGTCGTACCGAAGGACCGGCCGTCCTCGGTCGAGACCGAGGAGCTCGTCCACTCCATCCGGGACGGCAGCCGGGGCGATGTGCTGGTCACCGGCGCGACGGCGATGAACATCGACTTCTCGCAGAAGATGAACGACGCGCTGCTGCCCTATCTCGCGCTCGTCGTCGGACTCGCCTTCCTGCTGCTGATGGTGGTCTTCCGCTCGGTGCTGGTGCCGCTCAAGGCGGCCCTCGGCTTCCTGCTCTCCGTCGTCGCGGCACTCGGCGCGGTCGTCGCCGTCTTCCAGTGGGGCTGGCTCGGCTCGCTGTTCGGTGTGGAGCAGACCGGCCCGATCATGTCGATGATGCCGATCTTCATGGTGGGTGTCGTCTTCGGGCTCGCGATGGACTACGAGGTCTTCCTGGTCACGCGGATGCGTGAGGCGTACGTCCACGGGGAGCGGCCCGGCGAGGCGATCGTCACCGGCTTCAAGCACGGGGCACGCGTGGTCACCGCTGCCGCAGTGATCATGATGGCGGTCTTCTCCGGCTTCATCGGCTCCAGCGAGCAGATGGTCAAGATGATCGGCTTCGGCCTCGCGATCGCGGTCTTCTTCGACGCGTTCGTGGTCCGGATGGCGATCGTGCCGGCGGTGCTGGCGCTGCTGGGCCACAAGGCGTGGTGGCTGCCGCGGTGGCTGGACCGGGCGCTGCCCAATGTGGACGTGGAGGGCGAGAAGCTGCACAAGGAGCTAGCCGACCGTCCCGAGGGCGCCAGCCCCGAAGACCCGGATGAGGAGAGGCGGTTGGTACGCGTCTGACGCACACGCGTCTGACGCACAAGGCCCCGGGGGTGCGACCAAGGGGCGCGGCGTAGCCGCTCCAGTGGAGCCGGTGCTTGCACCGGGGGAGCGCGCGCCCCCGGTAGCGCGACGGCACCGTGGGGACGGGGGCCGTCGCGGAACACAGTGGCCGCGCTCGTCACCTATGGGTGACGGGTGCGGCCACCGCGTATGTGTGGCGCAGGAAGCGGATCAGCGACTTGGAGTCGAACTGCACCACCGCTACGCCATCCGGGGTATGGAACTCCACAACCGCCTGGACCCGGCCGCAGGGCCAGATCTCGACATCGCCCCGGCGGGCGGGCGCGCGCAGCCCCGTCTCCAGCAGTTCACGGGGGAAGGTCCACTCGCGGCCGCTGGGGAAAGCGAAGCACACCGAATCCGGGCTGTCGCCAGGGTCGTAGCGGAGGGCGACGCGGACGGACCGGTGCTGCGGAGCGTCGGTGACGATCCGGGCCAATGCGTAATCTTCGACGACTGTGGACATTGCCCGCTCCTCACACTCGCCTGCCTTGTCCTCTAATGTCCCATATTTAGGGACGGAGGCTCGAACGTTATTCGTGGCAGACACGCTCTTGCGAACTGTTTGCAATAAGGCACTATCATTGAACAGTTATTCATCTGTCCGAAGCGGAGCCCGACATGCATGTCCCCGACGGATTCATCAACGCCCCGGTATCGGTGGCCGCCGGAGTCGCAGCCGCCGGTGCCGTCGCCGTCAGCCTGCGCGGCGCCCGCCGTGAGCTGGGTGCGTCCCCGGTCGCGCTCGCCGGCGCCGAGCGGACCGCGCCGCTGGCCGGGCTGGTCGCGGCGTTCATCTTCGCCGTACAGATGCTGAACTTTCCTGTGGCGGCCGGCACCAGCGGACATCTGCTGGGCGGCGCGCTCGCCGCGATCCTCGTCGGCCCTTACACCGGCGTGCTCTGCATAGCCGTCGTCCTCCTGATGCAGGGCATCCTGTTCGCGGACGGCGGCCTCACCGCGCTCGGCGTGAACATCACCGTCATGGGTGTTGTCACGGTCGTCGTCGCGTACGCGCTCTTCCGCGGACTGGTCAAGGTGCTGCCGCGGACCCGCCGCTCGATCACCGTCGCGTCCTTCGTCGCCGCGCTCGCATCCGTACCGGCCGCGGCCGGCGCCTTCACCCTGATCTACGCCATCGGCGGGACGACGAACGTGCCCGTCGGCAAGGTCCTCACCGCGATGGTCGGCGTCCATGTCCTGATCGGCATCGGCGAGGCCGTGATCACCATGCTGACCGTCGGCGCCGTCATCGCTGTCCGGCCCGACCTGGTCTACGGCGCGCGCGGTCTGTCCACCCCGCTCAAGCTGCGCGTCGGCGGCGAACTGGTCGACGCCGAGCCCGCCGCCGCCCCCGAGCCCGCCGCCGCCCCCGAGCCCGCCGCCGCCCCCGAGCCCGCCGCCGCCCCCGAGCCCGCCTCCGCCCCTGCGCCGGTCGCCGTCCCCGCGCCGGTCGCCGCGCGCTCGCCGAGGAAGGTCTGGGCCGCCGGCCTGGTCACCGCCCTCGCGCTCGCGGGCTTCGGCTCCTTCTACGCCTCCGCCAGCCCCGACGGCCTGGAGAAGGTCGCCACCGACCAGGGCATCGACAGAAACGTCGAGGAGCATGCCGCCGCCGGCTCCCCGCTCGCCGACTACGGCGTCAAGGACGTCTCGAACGCCCGGATCTCCGGCGGTCTCGCAGGCGTCATCGGCGTCGGCGCGACGGTCGTGGTGGGCAGCGGGGTCTTCTACGTGGTGCGCCGCCGCCGTACCGACGAGCCCGCATCCGCCCCCGTACGCGAGACCGTCTGACATGGGGGCCGGCCACACCCACAAGCTCTTCCGGCACGGGCACTCGCCCGTCCACGCCCTGCCGCCGCACTGCAAGCTCGTGGCCGTCTTCTGCTTCGTGCTCGTCGTGGTCTCCACACCGCGCGAGGCCGTGTGGGCTTTCGGCCTGTACGCGGCGCTGCTCGCCGCGGTCGCGGCCGTCGCCCGCATCCCCGCCGGATTCCTGCTGCGCCGTCTGCTGATCGAGATCCCGTTCGTGGCCTTCGCGCTGCTGATGCCGTTCGTGGTGCCGGGCGAGCAGGTCTCCGTACTGGGCATCTCGCTGAGCGTCCCCGGCCTGTGGGGCGCGTGGAACATCCTCGCCAAGGGGACGCTCGGTGTCGCCGCGTCCGTGATCCTGGCCTCGACGACCGAGCTGCGTTCGCTGCTGCTCGGACTGCAGCGGCTCAAACTGCCGCCGATGCTGGTCCAGATCGCGTCCTTCATGATCCGTTACGGCGATGTCATCACCGACGAGATGCGCCGGATGTCGATCGCGCGCAGGTCGCGCGGCTTCGAGGCGCGCGGTGTGCGCCACTGGGGCGTCCTCGCCAAGTCCGCGGGTGCGCTCTTCATCCGCTCCTACGAGCGCGGCGAGCGCGTCCATCTGGCGATGGTGAGCAGGGGGTACGCGGGGACCATGCCGGTCATCGACCAGGTGACCGCCTCCCGGGCCCAGTGGTCGTACGCCGTGGCCCTCCCGCTGACCGCGCTCGCCGTCTGTCTGCTGGGATGGACCCTATGACTGCGTCTCTTGCGTCGCCTGCGTCTCTTGAAGTGCGGGGCCTCGCCTACGCCTACCCTGACGGCCATCAGGCGCTCTTCGGCGTCGATCTGACGGTCGGGCGCGGGGAGCGGGTCGCCCTGCTCGGGCCCAACGGCGCGGGCAAGACCACGCTCGTCCTGCACCTCAACGGCATCCTGGCGGGCGGTGTCGGCTCGGTGTCGGTCGCGGGCCTGCCGGTCGCCAAGGCGAATCTCGCCGAGATCCGCCGCCGCGTCGGCATCGTCTTCCAGGACCCGGACGACCAGCTGTTCATGCCGACGGTCCGGGAGGACGTGGCCTTCGGCCCGGCGTCGTCGGGCCTGCGCGGCGCGGAGCTGGAGGCGCGGGTCGCATCGGCCCTGACCCAGGTGGGCATGGCGGAGTACGCGGACCGGCCGCCGCACCATCTCTCCTTCGGCCAGCGCCGCCGGGTCGCGGTCGCCACGGTTCTGGCAATGGAGCCGGAGATCCTCGTACTCGACGAGCCCTCGTCCAACCTCGACCCGGCGTCGCGGCGCGAACTGGCCGAGATCCTGCGGTCGTTGGACGTCACCGTGCTGATGGTCACGCACGACCTGCCGTACGCGCTGGAGCTGTGCCCGAGGGCGGTGGTCCTCAGCGAGGGCGTGATCGCGGCGGACGGGCTTACGCGGGAGCTGCTGGGAGACGAGGACCTGATGCGGGCGCACCGCCTGGAGCTGCCGTTCGGCTTCAACCCCTGGGCAACCGTCTGACCGGGGCTCCGCCCCGAACCCCACGCCTCAATCGCCGGCGGGGCTTGAAAGTCCGGCCGGACCTTGAGTTTCCGCCGGACGGGCGGAACTTCAAGCCCGTTGGGGGTCCCCCCGGACGAAGTCTGGGGGAGATTGAGGACACGGCCGAAGGCCGTACGGGGGCCTGGGGGCTTGCCCCCAGTTCCACACCCCCCCGCGGCCCCGCCGCGCACCGCACCCGCACCATGGAGGGATGAGAACCGCAGGCGTGGAGGTTGTGGCCGGTATGGATGTCCAGGGCACGGTGGCACCCGGCTTCGAGCCGGTCCGGCACGCCTTCGTACGCAACTTCCGGCAGCGCGGCGAGCGCGGCGCTGCCGTCGCCGTCTACCAGGACGGGCGAAAGGTCGTCGACCTGTGGGCCGGCAGCCGGGATGCGGACGGGCACGAGCCGTGGGCCGTGGACACCGCGCAGGTCGTCCGTTCCGCGACCAAGGGCCTCGCCGCGGCCGTCGTGCTACTGCTCCACCAGCGCGGCCAGATCGACCTGGACGCCCCGGTGGGCACTTACTGGCCGGAGTTCAAGGCGGCCGGCAAGGAGCGGGTCGTCGTACGCCAGCTGCTCTCGCACCGCGCCGGGCTGCCGGTCCTCGACCGCCCGCTCACCCCCGCCGAGGCGGCGGACGGTGTGAGTGGCCCCGCGAGGATCGCCGCGCAGCGCCCCGTCTGGGAGCCCGGCACCGACCACGGATACCACGCGCAGACGTACAGCTGGCTGCTCGGTGAACTGGTCCGCCGCGTCACCGGCCGCACCATCGGCCGCTGGGTCGCCGAGGAGATCGCCCGCCCGCTCGGCCTCGACTTCTGGATCGGGCTGCCCGACGACGAGGCGGGCCGGGTGGGCCGCATCGGTCCGGTCGATGAGCCCGCCGCGGCCGACGGCGGCGGCCTCAAGCTGCGCCCCAAGCCCGCCGTCTCCGAGGCCTACCGCAACCCCGAGTCCCTCACCCGCCGCGCCTTCGGGGCGATCGACCCGGCCCCGGACGAGAACGACCAGGCGTTCCGCGCCGCCGAACTCCCCGCGTCCAACGGCGTCTCCACCGCCCGCGCGCTGGCCCGCTTCTACGCCTCCACCATCGGCGAGGTCGACGGCGGCCCGCGGCTCTTCGCCCCGGCCACCCTCACGCTCGCCCGCACGGAGGAGTCGGCGGGCCCCGACCGCGTCCTGGTCGTCCCCACCCGTTTCGGCCTCGGCTACATGCTGCACGGCCCCGCATCCCCGCTGCTCGGCCCCGGCTCCTTCGGCCACCCCGGCCGCGGCGGCTCCCTCGGCTTCGCCGACCCCGAGTCGGGCATCGCGCTCGGCTACGCAACCAACGGCATGCGCAAGGGAGTTACGGCGGATCCGCGGGCCCAGGCGCTGATCAGGGCGGTACGTACAGCGATATGAGCAGCCAGATGAGCAGCAGATGAGCAGCAGATGAGCAGCCAGATGGGACGTTTCGAGGGGCACGGCGTACTGATCACGGGCGCGGCGCGCGGCATCGGCGAGGCGACCGCGCGCAGGCTCGCCTCAGAAGGAGCCCGGGTCCTCGTCACCGACGTGGACGCCGAGCGCGCAGCTAAGACGGCCGGGGACATCCCGGGGGCCGCGTCCTTCGGCTGCGACGTCGCCGACCGAACGGCGGTCGAAGCGGCCGTCGCGTACGCCGTAGAGCGCTTCGGCACCCTGGACGTGCTGGTCAACAACGCCTTTTCGTGCAGCCTCGACACCCCGGTGTTCGAGGACCAGCCGGACGACACCTGGCACCTGGACCTGGACATCAGCCTGACCGGCGCCTTCCGGTGCGCCCGTGCCGCGCTGCCCCACCTCGCCGCGTCGGGCCGCGGCGCGATCGTCAACATCGGCTCCGTCAACGGCGAGCAGGACTTCGGCAACCACGCCTACAGCGCGGCCAAGGCCGGCCTCGCCTCGCTCACCCGCACCCTGGCGGGCGACGCGGCAGCCCGCGGCGTCCGCGTCAACCAGGTCAACCCGGGCACGGTCCGCACGCCCTCCTGGTCCGGGCGCGAGGCACAGCTCGACGCGGTGAGCCGCCTCTATCCGCTGGGCCGGGTCGGCGAGCCGGAGGACATCGCGGCCGCGGTGGCGTTCCTGGCCTCGCGAGACGCGGCCTGGATCACGGGCACGACGCTGCGCGTCGACGGCGGACTGCTCGCGGTGAACACGGCGTTCGGCCAGGCCCTGGCAGGGGAGTGAACCGCATTCACTGCGCCGGTCCGGCGGCCACGCAGAACTCATTGCCCTCCGGGTCGGCCATCACGATGTGATGGCCGTCGAACTCCTCCAGGACGCTCCCGCCGGCCTTCACCAGCCGCTCGGACTCGGCCCGTATCCTCGCCCACCGTTCCTCGGGGCTGCCGTGACCAGGCACCCGGATGTCCATATGGAGCCGGTTCTTCGCGGTCTTCGGCTCGGGCACCTTGAGTATGCACAGCCGGGGCCCGACGCCGTCGGGATCGCAGAGCCACGCCCCGTCGTCCTCGTCCTCGTCGTCGTCCAGGTCGAACTGCGCGAGCCACTCCTCGCGGGTCGCAAAGGGCGGGGGCGGCGGCTCGTCCACATACCCCAGCGCCAGCTTCCAGAACTCCGCGAGCAGCTGCGCGTCCGTACAGTCGAGCGTCAAATCGATTCTGGCTGCCATGACTGGACCGTACTGCCCGCCTATGACAATCGAGCCTCTGCACGGCGCTGCCCGGCCGCCAGCACGAACGTGACGGAGATCAGCAGCGCCCACGCCCCGAACTTCGCCACGGACACCGGCTGCCAGCCGGTGAGCTGGTCCGGATAGCTCCAGGCGCCCGCGTACGTGGCGATGTTCTCCGCGACCCAGAGGAAGAAGCCGATGAGCACGAACGACAGGGCGAGCGGCATCCGGTATTCCTGCGCCCCGACGCGGTAGCGCACCCAGGTCCCGGCGGTCGCGCACAGCAGCGCGGCGGCCAGCGCCCAGCGGAGGTCGGGCAGCCAGTGGTGGCTGAAGAAGTTCAGATAGACCGCACAGGCGAGCGCAGCCATGATCCGCGGCCGGTATCCGTCCAGGCGCAGCTCGAACAGATGCCAGGCGCGGCAGACGTAACTGCCCACCGCCGCGTACAGAAAACCGCCGTAGAGCGGCACGCCGGCGACCTTCGTCAGCGCCTCCTCCGGGTAACTCCAGGACCCCATCCGCACCTTGACCAGCTCGAAGAGCAGCCCGATGAGATGGCATCCGGCGATCACCGCGGTGTCGCGCGCGCTGTCCCAGCCGAGCTTCCTTGCCAGCGCCGCGAGCAGGATTCCGTACAGCAGCACCAGGTCGTAGCGCGCGATCGGCAGCTCGGGCAGCAGGCCGGAGACCGCGATGCCGCCGACCAGCGCGAAGGCGAAGGCGCAGCAGCGGGCCTGAAGCCGGCCGAAGCGGAGCAGCTGACGTGTCCAGTGCGTGATCGTCCCCATGGCGGGAAGGACGCCCGGAGCACGTCCCGCGGTTCGATCGGCGGTTCGATCGGCGGATCGACCTGCGGTTCGGGTGGGCCAGCTCGCGCGCAGCATCAGGCCGATGCCCACCACCATCAGCCCCGCCGCCGCGATCCGTGCATCGCGAGTGATCCCGTGCGTGCGCCACGACCGCACAACGTGCTGAGGTTCTTGAATGGCCAACTCGCACAATGGGCAAGGATGCTGCTGCTGGTGGCCCTTCGGTGCTGTTGCTGTCCGCCGGCAAACGGTGCCGTAGAGGCGGACAACCGGAACACGGCGGAGACCTGCCCGCGTTCCGGTTGCTTCTCCGTCCGCACCGACGTGGGTCGGTCGGAGCAGGGTCAGCCGTTCTTCACCTTGACGCAGATGGCGTAGACGGTCAGGTCGACGGGGGCGGCGGTGTCAAGCGCGGCACCCACCCAACCGCTACCGCTCGCAGCGGGGTAACTGCTCCGGACAACGACGGAATCGAGGCTGTTCACCCGGACGCCACCACCGAAGACCTTCGATCCGGACGGGCACAGGACCGTGTGCTCTTCACCGCTGGGCGAGTCCGGGAAGTTCTCCTGGACGATCTCGTACTTCAACCCGCCGCCCTGATCGTCATCCCCGCCCGACTGCGCGTGGGCCGTGAGGCTCGTGCCCATCAGGGCCGCCGCCGTCAGTGCACAGACGCCGAATATGCGCGCGATACGCATGGATTCCTCCACTAGCTGCTGATGATCTGATTTGGACCATTTGTCACCCTAGCCGCGTGTGCACGTACCTGCTGAGTTGTCGTAGTACGAACGGGCAACCGCCGCAGGAGCGCGCAGCCGAGGAACCGCTTGCGCAGTCGCCGCACACGGCTGACCCACTCACGGGAAACCGAGCCGGCGCACCCGCGCGGTCAGTTGATGTCCCGGTCGAGAACGGTCCCGCAGGCCCTGCATGTCCATACGCGGACGTGCAGGGGTTTGGGGCCGCCCTTGGCGCCGCAGGCCGAGCAGGCGAACGTATTCGCAGTGGGCGGTCAGCGAGCGTTCAGCACCTGGGCGACCACCGGTCCTGCCGCGTCGCCGCCATGCCCGCCGGACTGCACGACCGCGGCCGCGGCCAGGTCGTCGGCGTACCCGGTGAACCAACTGTTGGACTTGCCCTGTCCGTCGACCTCCGCGGAGCCGGTCTTCGCGCCCTTGTCGCCGCCGACGCCGGCCATCGCGGACTGGCCTGTTCCGTACTGCGCGGTGGCGCGCATCATGTCGCGCAGCGCCTGGGCGATGGAGCCGGGCAACGGCTCTGCCTTGGCCAGCTCACGGTTGTCGAGGGACTGCGGGACGATCACCGGCTGGCAGAAGCCGCCGCTCTTCGCGGTGGCGGTGATGGACGCCATGTTGAGGGCGTTCATCGTGATCTTGCCCTGCCCGATGTACGAAGCGGCGGTCTCCGCACCGGCCGACTCGGGCACAGTGCCGTCGACGGAGACGATGCCCGTCTGCCAGTCGAGGCCGATGCCGAAGTACTTACGGGCGGTGTCGCCCAGCGCCGTACCGGCGATGTTCTTCTCGGTGAGGGGCTTGATGGCCTTGATGAAGGCCGTGTTGCACGACCGCCGGAAGCTGTCCTTGAAGGTGCCGCCCTTGATCTCGAACTTCTTGAGATTCTCGAACGTCACCCCCTCCCACGCGACGGTGGGCGGACACTCCACCTTCGCCCCTGGGCCGCCGACGATCCCGTTGTCCATCATCATCGTCGCGGTCACGATCTTCATCGTTGAACCGGGCGCCTGCGCGCCCATCATGGCCGTGTTGTAGCCCTCGGCCGGGCTGTTGGCGACGGCCCTGATCTCGCCCGTGCTGGGCTTCATCGCGACAACCGAGGCGTGGCTGTACTTCTTCACCGCCGTCTCGGCGGCCGCCTGCACATCCGCGTCCAGGGTGGTCTTGAGCGTGCCCTCCTTGCCCTTGGTCAGGGTCAGCAGGGTCTGGTCGGGCGTGGACTCGTTCGTGGACGTGATGGCCAGTTCGACGCCGGCGGTGCCGCCCGCGTCCTCGCCGTACTTCTTGCGCAGCGAGTCCAGAATCGGCCCGAGCGACGGGTACTTCTCCTTCGTCAGCTCCCGGTCCTTGCGGTCCACGGCCTTGATCGGCGGGGCCGAAGCCCTGTCCGTCCTGAGGGTGGTGCCCTTCGTCAGCTTCGGGTGGACGACGGTCGGCGCCCAGTTGACCAGTGGCCTGCCGGTGGTCAGCCCGCGAACCACGGTCAGCTCGGAGGAGTACGCCCAGGGCTTGCTCTGCCCCTCGTACGTCACTGTCGCCTTGACCGTGAACGGCACCTTGGCGCCGACCGCCTTCCCCGGCGTGATCACGGCCTCGGAGACGTGAGCCTGCTCGCGGTACCCGGCGATCAGCGGCTCGGCCTCCGCCGCGTTGTTGGTCAACTGCGCGGCGTCCGCCGCGTTGCCGCCCGCCCACGCGGCCAGAAAGCCCTTCGCGGTTTTGTCGATCTCATCGGCGTCCGGCGGCCCGGTCTTCTTGGGCGCGGATGCGGACTTGGTGTCCGCGCCGTCCCCGCCGGTCAGCCCGCTGTACAGGTTGTAGCCGCCGTAGCCCACGCCACTGGCGACCACCAGGAATACGCCGCCGACGACGGCGACCTTCGCTCCACTGCGCATCTGTGCAGTCCCCCTCCCCAGGAGCTCCTTGACTGCGCCTATTGAAAAGCGTGTTCAAGGACATGCAACCCGTGCACTCTACGGGACAGGGGTGACAGGAGCGTGGTCGTTATCGGACCGCGACGGTCAGGTCCGGGTCCGGTGGTGGAGGTCGAGCAGCATGACGTAGTGGAGGTCGGCCCGCTCCCCGGGCCGTGTCTCGGCGACCTGGCGGTATCCCCATGATCGGTACGCGGCCCGTGCCGCCTTGCTGTCCGGGTGGACGTTGAGGATGACGCGTTCGGCAACGCTGCCTTCGAGCAGGACGTCGTGGAGGCTGCGGGCGATCCCGCGTCCGCGCCACGGCGGGCGTACGGCCAACTCCATCAGGCCAAACGTCCGTTGCCCGTCCTCGCGACGCGTGTCGTCCGGTACGGGCGCCGTGAGCTGGTCCCACCAGCCGGTGTTGGGCCGGAGCGGGTAACCGTAGGCGATGCCGACCGGCTCGCCGCCCTCGGCGCGGGCGAGGGCGCCACGGAAGGTCGGTTTACGGGTCTGCGAGCGGAAGCGACGGAACGCCGCCTCGACGTCCTCCTCTGTCTCGCTGTAGGGCGCGTCGCCGAATACGAAGGCGTAGACCAGCCTGAACGCGTCCTCGGCCTGCGCTGCAGCGGGGCCGTCCAGGCGCTCCACGGTGATCGTTCCTCGCTGCGTCATGTCTGCTCCCTCATGCGGTCTCGCGGATGCGTGCTGTGCACTCCTGGGCGGTTGCGCTGTCGAGGCGCCCGGCTGCCTGCCGGAAGGCGCGCATTTTGTCCAGCAACCGTGGGGAGGAGATGCCGCCGCAGGTATCCAGGACTGCACCCATCTCCGCGCACGCTTCCTCGACCTCGTCGGCAGCGAGCAGCACACCTAAGAGTTTGAGCCGGTAGGAAGCGCTGTTGCGGTCGCGATCACGCATGCCCTGGGTATGAGTCAAGGCTCTGGGGGTGGTCAAAGTGATCAAAGATCATTCGCAGACTCCTCTCGCGAATGACTCCCTGTCAGACTTTTACATCTGCCCCCGGTGTTGCTCGTAGCGTGAGTCAACACCGCACGGATGTGGGGATGCCACAGTCGCGGGTAGGTCAAAGTGATCAAAGATCGTTTAGCGATCGGGGGCGCAACATGGCGCGCGAACGAAACGAGAGTCTCGCCGCGCTGTTAGGGGAAGCAGGCTGGTCACGGGCTCAGGCGGCGAGCGCGTACAACCGTGTCGCGTTGGAGAACAACCTGCGCGATCAGGCGCAGATCGGCCGCTCGCACATCAGCATGTGGGTAGGCGGCACCCAGCCCTCAGGGCCCTCACCCCTAATCTTGAGCCAGGCGCTGTCCCGTCGTTTGAAGCGTGTCGTGACACCGCAAGAGATCGGGTTCGCAGTTCCCACCTCGCCGGCGCAGGGGGCGCCGGAGTGGCGCGTCGATCCTCTGATCGCGCTGACCGACTAGGGGAGATCCGACTTGGACGCGGACCGACGCAGACTGCTGACTCAGGCGGTGTACTCAACCGCGGCCCTGGCGCTCCCGAACGATGCCTGGTGGGCGACGATGGCGCAGCCACCCGCCGAGCCGGCAGTTGGGAAACAACGCGTCGGCCGCGGCGATGTGGCCACAGTGCAGGAACTCACCGTGGCGTTCTCACGCATGGACCAGAGCCGCGGTGGCGGCCACGGACGCAAGGCCCTGGTGCAGTACCTGCACTCCGATGTCCGAGACTTCCTGCACGGCCGCTTTCCCGACGAGCGCGTCAGGCGCGAGATGTTCTCCGCCGCCGCCGAGTTGTCGTACCTGTCCGGGTGGATGGCATTCGACAACGGCGAGCACGCCGTAGCCCAGAAGTACTTCGTTCTGGCCGTGAAGCTCGCTGCGCGAGCCGACGACGCCCCTCTGTCCGGGCACATCCTGCGCGCCATGGCACATCAGGCCATCGATCTCGGCTTCGCTCGCGAAGGTCTCCACCTCGCGGAGGCATCCGTACACTGCGAACGGTACGCAGCCGCCCCCCAGAGAGCGGGCCATGCTCGGCGTGATCCACGCACGCGGACTGGCCGCGAACGGAAAGAAGCAGGCAGCGGCGAAGGCGCTCTGCGAGCAGAGGACGACCTGTCGCTGGCGAGCGAAGGGATACGCGAGCCGAACCGCACGTTCTTCTTCGGCGAGGCATCGCTCGCACACGAGACGGCCTGCACCTTGCGGGACTTGGGCGACCGTCCTAGGGCCATTCGCGAGTTCCGGCACTCCGTCCGCACGCGCGGCACAGCATTCCGCCGCACTCATGCGGTAACCCTCGGATACCTCGGCGCGACGCAAATCGCCGGCGGGAGCGTCGAGGAGGCATGCGCAACGTGGTGCAGCGTTCTGGACTCGATGGAGGACGGGATCTACTCCGGCCGAGCCCGCCAGGCAGTCGTTGACATGCGACACCTGCTCTCCCCCTACCGGCGCCGCGGCATCCCCGCCGTCACCGCATTGGACGCCCGGGCAACGGCCTATCTGACCCAAGTAGATTGATCGCGACACGCCACGGGATGAGGGGAAGCTCATGACGCAGTCGCTGGAGATCAAGCCCATCGGCATCGTGGTGGGCGGGCGCGTTGAGCCAACAGATGACCACTGGGGCGAGACCTCGATCATTCGCCTCAACCCCGACTACCCCGTCGAAGCAGTCCAGGGACTTGAGGAGTTCTCGCACCTCCTCGTGGTCTGGCACTTCCACAAGGCATCACCCGACGACGTTGCCCTGCACGCGCGCAGCCCCCGGAACAACCCCAAGTGGCCCGCCACAGGCGCGTTCGTCCACCGCAACCACCGCCGGCCGAACCAGCTCGCCGAGTCGTTCCCCCGCCTGCTCAAGGTCGACGGCCTTGACCTTCACGTCGCAGACCTCGACGCCATTGACGGCTCGCCAGTCTTCGACCTGGCGCCGTACTTCAAGGAAATGGGTCCCCGCGGCGAGGTGCGGGAGCCCAGTTGGCCCGCGGAAATGCTTGAGGACTACTGGGCCAAGACCACGACCTGACGTGGGTATCGGGGTCCTTCGGTATCCGCAGTCGCGCCACATCGAGCTCCGTCGACCTGCACCCACCACAACGTTCGTGTCGAGCGGAGCACGCTGGTTCAACTGCAGCTTTGCGTCTGGGGGCCTACGGGCTCCGCCTTCCGTTCGCTCGTCAACATCGGCCCGTCGGCTCGGATGTACGGATTCCGCATGTGACCTGGTTCATCCGTTGCTATGTGATTTACGCGACTTACCCGGAGGGAACTGGCACGCAGTCCCCTCCTTCACGCCGACAAGGTTGCAGGTCGGGGATTGATCGCAGTAGGGCGGCTTGATCCAACGTCAGATTTGACATCGGGTGCCACCGGACAGCCGTACGAGGAATCCAGGGGGTGGCCGTCACAGGGCGTGGTTATCGTCGTACGCCGGTACTCTGGTGCGCTATCAACTGCTCCTTGAGCGCCTGCACTTCGTGGATACCCCCGGGGGTCTGCGACCGCGGGCTCCAGGAAGGAGCAGGCCCGATGGCGATCAAGCCAGAGGGGCAGCAGAGCGGCAAGGCGGACCGGGTATACAACCGGGTGCGCTGGCTGGGGCCGATCTACACGATTTACAAGATCGTGAGGGAGTTCCTGGCTACGTAGAAAGGCCCCGACCTAAGATCGGGGCCCCTACCTGCAACCTGTTGTTGATTGAGGGCCTCATCTCTCAGTGCTTCCCGGCGACAGGAGATGGGGCTCTCTCCATTTCTGCCCGGGCTCACAAAGCGACCGGTCAGAATGTGGTCCACGTCACATTGAACGTACGCGACCGTCCCATCTTGCCTTGAGCGCAAGGTCCATCGCGACACGCAAGAACTCTCGATCACGCAGCGCAATCCCACGTCCCAACGCGCTGGGTTCCATCACGGCTGCTCAGAGCGGCGCTCCCAGCTAGTGAACACGTGAATGTGTCGCGGATCACATGCCTTCGGTGACGCGTCGCACACGCGCTTGAGTGACGGAATGTCCACATAGCCCAAGTTTCACAACTGCCGCGAGTGAGCTGATCACGGGCTGGCGAATCGTACCTGACAGCACTGACAGTCCTAGGGCACCCGTCGATGCTTTCCCTCGTCGCTCCCGTGGAGGCCGCTGGCGAAGGGGCAGGAACAAGCCCTCCTGAACCGGTTCGGTGAGGACGTCGGCGCGAGGGTAGAGCAGCCCCCAGCAGCATGAATGTCTTCGGGTGAGCAGCGATGTTTCCCAGGAAGAAGTGCACTGCGCGATCGGGCTTGAACGTCAGGTCGAACCAGCGTTCCCTGAGCTTCTCCTTGACCTGAGAGGCGCAGGCCCAGACGACCAGCAAGGGCCAACAACGACTGCGGCGGGCACGACACCAACCGGTGCCGCACCCGCCGTCCCTGCTGCTAGACCCAGGTGTCCAGCCACATCCGGTTGCGCCAGTCCTCCAGCGGGATCGTCGTGCCCGTGTACAGCGGATAGAAGTAGATGAAGTTCCAGATGATCAGCAGCACCAGCACGCCCGCGCCGATCGCCCCGATCGCCCGCCGTCGTTCGTCCGAGCCCGGTGGGCCCAGCATCGCGCCGATCATCATCGCCACCGCCAGGCACAGGAACGGCACGAACACGACCGCGTAGAACAGGAAGATCGTGCGCTCCTGGTAGAAGAACCAGGGCACCCAGCCCGCCGCGACGGCGCAGGCGATCGCGCCCGCGCGCCAGTCGCGGCGGAACAGCCAGCGCCACAGGATGTAGCAGATCGCGAAACAGGCCGCCCACCACAGCAGCGGCGTGCCGAGCGCCAGGACCTCGCGGGCGCACTTGTCCGCCGCGTCCGACGGGCAGCCGTCCACGCCCGCCTTCGGGTCCTCGTAGAAGTACGAGACCGGGCGGCCCAGGACGATCCAGCTCCACGGGTTCGACTGGTAGGTGTGGCCCGAGGTGAGGTTGACGTGGAACTCGTAGACCTCGTTCTCGTAGTGCCACAGGCTTCGCAGCCAGTCCGGCAGCCAGGTCCAGCTGCCGCCCTTGCCGTCCGTCTGCGCCCAGTTCCGGTAATAGCCCTTGTCGGTGACGATCCAGCCGGTCCAGGAGGCGATGTACGTGACGATCGCGACCGGCACCGTCGAGACGAAGGCCGGTACGACGTCCTTCTTCAGCACCGCCTTGTACGGCTGCACCGCGCCCGCCGTCCGGCGCGCGCCCACGTCCCACGCCACCGTCAGCAGGCCGAACGCCACCATCACATAGAGGCCGTTCCACTTGGTGCCCGCGGCCAGGCCAAGCATCACGCCCGCCGCCAGGCGCCACGGGCGCCAGCCGAGCCGC
This sequence comes from Streptomyces sp. V1I1, assembly GCF_030817355.1. Taxonomy (NCBI): domain Bacteria; kingdom Bacillati; phylum Actinomycetota; class Actinomycetes; order Kitasatosporales; family Streptomycetaceae; genus Streptomyces; species Streptomyces sp. V1I1. Next base: position 4,810,361 of record NZ_JAUSZH010000001.1, read on the forward strand.
AGGGTCTCGGCGACTGTGGCGTCCGGGCGCAGTACGCCCTCTTCGTCCGTCGGCAGCGCCGCGGCGAGGCGTCTGCGCGCCCAGTCCCGGTCGATGAGCAGGCAGCCGAAAGCGGCCAGCACGAAGAACATCAGCACCTGGTCGAGCAGCGCGGTGCGGCTCATCACGAAGTGCAGCCCGTCCACCGCGAGCAGCGCGCCGGCCAGGCAGCCCAGGAACGTCGAGCGGAACAGCCGGCGGCCGATCCGGCACAGCATCAGCACCGACAGCGTGCCGAGCACGAAGACCATGAAGCGCCAGCCGAACGGCGTGAAGCCGAAGAAGTGCTCGCCGAGGCCGATGACCCATTTGCCGACCGGTGGATGCACCACATAGCCGGGGTCGGTCGGGATGGTGACCTTGTCCGGGTTGGCCAGGATCGCCTTGTCGATGGCCTTCGGCCAGCTGGCCTCGTAGCCCTGATTGATCAGCGCCCACGCGTCCTTGGCGTAGTACGTCTCGTCGAATATCACCGCATCGGGCTTGCCCAGATTCCAGAACCGCAGCACGCCCGCGACGAGCGCGACCAGCAGCGGCCCGCCCCAAGCCGCCATGCGAAGGAGCGGGTTCACCGCCGTCGGCGGGATGCCGAAGACCGGCCACACCCGCTCGGAGGGGCGCGTGTACGGCGGCTCCAGGCGTTCGCGCAGCCCGATCACGGGCCGGGGCGCGTAGCCGAATCTGCGCAGCCGCTGCTGCCAGCCGGGCGGCTGTGGATCGGCGTCCTTGCCCTGAAGGGTCTGTGGCGCGGTACTGGTCACCGCGCCATCGTAGGGAACGCGACTGTGCGAGTCGTACGTCCGGTCCTGCGAGGATGGCGTACGTGAACGGAACGCTGGTACTCGCAGGGACCCCCATCGGCGATGTCGCGGACGCGCCGCCCCGGCTCGCCGCCGAGCTGGAGAGCGCCGACATCGTCGCCGCGGAGGACACCCGGCGGCTGCGCCGGCTCACCCAGGCCCTCGGCGTGCACACGCAGGGGCGGGTCGTGTCGTACTTCGAGGGCAATGAGTCCGCCCGTACTCCTGAGCTGGTCGAGGCGCTGGCCGGCGGCGCCCGGGTGGTGCTTGTCACCGACGCAGGAATGCCGTCCGTGTCCGACCCCGGCTACCGGCTGGTCGCCGCCGCCGTCGAGAAGAACATCAAGGTCACCGCGGTGCCGGGACCGTCCGCCGTACTGACCGCGCTCGCCCTGTCCGGGCTGCCTGTGGACCGCTTCTGCTTCGAGGGCTTCCTGCCGCGCAAGGCGGGCGAGCGTCTCGGGAGGCTGCGGGAGGTCGCGCAGGAGCGGCGGACCCTGGTGTATTTCGAGGCGCCGCACCGGCTCGACGACACGCTCGCCGCGATGGCCGAGGTGTTCGGCGCCGAGCGCAGGGCCGCCGTCTGCCGCGAGCTGACCAAGACATACGAGGAGGTCAAGCGCGGCGGCCTCGGTGAGCTGGCCGCCTGGGCCGCCGACGGCGTACGCGGCGAGATCACCGTCGTCGTCGAGGGCGCGCCGGAGGCCGGACCCGGCGAGCTCGACGCGGCCGAACTGGTGCGCAGGGTGCGGGTGCGCGAGGAGGCGGGGGAGCGGCGCAAGGAAGCAATCGCGGCGGTCGCCGCGGAAGCGGGGCTTCCCAAGCGCGAGGTGTTCGATGCCGTCGTCGCGGCAAAGAATGCGGATCGACCGGCCCCCTCAGACGGTAAAGGTCTATCGTGAAAAGCAAAGCGCAGACCGCGTCCTGGGCCTTGCCGGCATGGGAACGCCAAAGACCACACCAATAATCGACAGGCGCTGATGCGCTCCCGCCGGAATGGGCGTCCACTGAATCAGTGGAGAGGAGCTGGCATGAGTGAGATCACAGGCCCCGCCAAGGTCCACGAGGCGTACGCCTTCGCCTGCATGCGCTGCGGGCACGGCTGGGAGCAGTCCTACGAGATTGAGCACCACATCGACGGCTCGGGCCAGGAATACGTTGTCTACAAGGCCGACGGCCGGCGGGTGCCGTCCCCGCTTTCGAGCCCGACCTGCCCCACCTGTGGCGGACATGTCGTACGGATCATGAGGGCGGGCCAGGTCGCCTCGGTCCGGGACTCGATCATGAACATGTTCAACCCGAGCCCTGAGAACAAGACCGTGTCGCAGGCCGGGGCGGTGCCCCCGGAGGCCGCCGACCGGCCGGGGCCCGCCGCGCGCGCCGATCAGCCCGCGAAGTCCGCCCAGCCCGCGCAGCCCGAGCAGCCCGCGCAGCCCGAGCAGCCCGCGCAGCCCGAGCAGCCCGCGCAGCCGGAGCCGGCCGCCGGACAGCCGGAGTCGGCCGAAGCCCCTCACCACTGGCAGCTCTCCGACCTTCTGCACCCCTTCCACCGCAAGTGAGGCCTTGGGCGCGAGCCTCGTAGGATCGCGCCCATGAGTTCGAAGTCCGCCCCGCCGCCGCTGCCCGAACCGCTCAGCGTGCCGGTCGCCGATTCGCACACCCACCTGGACATGCAGGAGGGCACTGTCGAGGAGGCGCTCGCCCGGGCCGCCGCGGTCGGGGTGACGACCGTCGTCCAGGTCGGCTGCGACATCAAGGGCTCCCACTGGGCCGCACAGACCGCCGCGGCCCACGACAGCGTGCACGCCGCGGTGGCCCCTGCACCCCAATGAGGCCCCGCGCATCGTGCTGGGGGACCATGGGGGCACCTCCCAGCCCCCTGGGGCTGGGGGAGGCTGGTCGCGGGCCCGCGAGGCCGGTGGCGACAGCGCCCTCGACGACGCGCTCGGCGAGATCGACCGGCTGGCCGCCCTCCCGCAGGTTCGCGCGGTCGGCGAGACGGGCCTGGACTACTTCCGTACGGGCCCCGAGGGCATCGCCGCCCAGGAGCGCTCCTTCCGTGCGCACATCGAGATCGCCAAACGGCACGACAAGGCCCTCGTCATCCACGACCGCGATGCGCACGCCGACGTGCTGCGGATCCTCGCCGAGGAGGGCGCGCCCGAGCGGACCGTCTTCCACTGCTATTCCGGTGACGCGGAAATGGCCGAAGTGTGCGCGGCCGCGGGCTACTTCATGTCCTTCGCCGGCAATGTGACCTTCAAGAACGCCCAGCCGTTGCGCGGCGCCCTCGTCGCCGCCCCGCTCGAACTCGTACTCGTCGAAACGGACGCGCCCTTCCTCACGCCGGCGCCGTACCGCGGACGGCCCAATGCGCCGTATCTCATTCCGGTCACGCTGCGCGCGATGGCGGCGGTGAAGGGGCTCGACGAGGACACGCTGGCCGCGGCGATCTCGGCCAATACGGCGGAAGCGTTTGGTTACTGACGGGCAGGGGCGGACAGGGTAGCGTCGCGACGCTGCGTATTCGAATTGCTTTGGAGAGTGACCGGGGTCCGCTAGTGTCCCGGCCCGCAGCGCCATCAGGCGGACCGGACCTTACGGAGCGTCGTGAGCAATTCGCAGGGCAGTCACCATGCCGTACGCGGCGGTCTGAGCGCCGCCGCCGGGACAGCAGAGCCGTACGAAGCGCCCGAGACGTCGTACGCGTACGAAGCGCCCGAGACGTCGTACGCGTACGAAGCGCACGACATGTCGTACGAGACCTACCCGCCGCCCTACGTCCCCACAGCGCCGACGCTGCCGCGCCAGGTCTCGGCCCCGGCCCTGGCCCCCGCCCCGGCCCTGGCCCCCGCCCCGGCCCTGGCCCCGGCCCCGGCCCCGGCAGTCTCCGGGACCGGCGGCCGCGCCGAAGCCCGCCGGGCCGCCCGCCGCCGCAAGGCGGGCGAGACGCCCGACACCCTGCGCCGGCTCGTCCCGCATGCCCTCGTCGTCGCCTTCCTGGCCGGCGGCACCTCGGCATTCGTCGCCAGCGACAAGGCGGTGCGGCTCACCGTCGACGGCGTACCGCGCACCATGCACACCTTCGCCGACGATGTGCAGGAGCTCCTCGACGACGAGGGGCTCGACGTCAGCGGGCACGACATCGTGGCCCCCGCCCCCGCCGCGGCCCTTGCCAGCGGCGACGAGATCGTCGTCCGCTACGGCCGGCCCGTCACCCTCACCCTGGACGGGCAGCGCCAACGCGTATGGACCACCGCCCGCACGGTCGACGGCGCACTGCGCCAGCTCGGGGTCCGCGCGCAGGGCGCGTATCTGTCCGTCTCGCGCTCCATGCCGATCTCCCGCGATGGTCTTGCCCTCGATGTGCGGACCGAGCGGACCCTGACCTTCATGGCCGACGGGCGCGAGCACACCATCCGTACGAACGCGGCGAGCGTGCGTGAGGCTCTGGACCAGGCCGGGATCGCGCTGCGCGGCGAGGACACCACGTCCGTGCCGCCCGACAGCTTTCCGCGCGACGGGCAGACCGTCACCGTCATGCGGATCACCGGCACCAGGGAGGTGCGCGAGGAGCACATCGACTTCGACGTCGAGAAGGCGGAGGACCCCTCGCTGTTCTCCGGCACGGAGGTCGTCGTACAGCAGGGCAGACCGGGCGCGCGGCGGGTCACGTACACGCTGCGCACCGTCAACGGCGTCAAACAGAAGCCGCAGAAGGTCGCCGAGGAGGTGGTGCGGGAGCCCGTCGCCCAGCGGGTGAAGGTGGGCACCGAACCGCTGCCCAACTCCGTGGCGGGCGCGGACCGGCTGAACTGGGACGCTCTCGCGCACTGCGAGTCCGGCGGGCGGGCGGGCGCGGTCGACCCGTCGGGGACGTACGGCGGGCTGTACCAGTTCGACACCGGGACCTGGCGGTCGCTGGGCGGCAGCGGGCGGCCGCAGGACGCGTCCCCGGAGGAACAGACGTACCGGGCGAAGAAGCTCTACGTGCAAAGGGGGGCGAGTCCGTGGCCGCACTGCGGCCGTAGGCTGTATCAGTGAGCACCACTGAGCCCGACGCACTCCTCGGCCCCGCCGACATCCGTGAACTGGCCGCAGCGCTGGGCGTACGCCCCACCAAGCAGCGCGGCCAGAACTTCGTCATCGACGCCAATACGGTCCGCAGGATCGTCCGCACGGCCGGGGTGCGCGAGGACGATGTGGTCGTCGAGATCGGCCCCGGGCTCGGGTCGCTGACCCTCGCCCTGCTGGAGGCGGCTGACCGGGTCGTCGCCGTCGAGATCGACGATGTGCTTGCGGGCGCGCTGCCGTCGACGATCCTGGCCCGTATGCCGCAGCGGGCCGCGCGCTTCTCGCTGGTGCACTCCGACGCGATGCTCGTCGAGGAGCTGCCAGGACCGCCGCCGACCGCACTGGTCGCCAACCTTCCGTACAACGTCGCCGTGCCGGTCCTCCTCACCATGCTGGACCGCTTCCCGACGATCGAGCGCACGCTGGTGATGGTCCAGGCGGAGGTCGCGGACCGGCTCGCGGCGCAGCCCGGGAACAAGGTCTACGGGGTCCCGTCGGTCAAGGCCAACTGGTACGCGGACGTGAAGCGCGCGGGCTCGATCGGGCGCAATGTCTTCTGGCCAGCGCCCAATGTCGACTCGGGTCTGGTCTCGCTGGTGCGCCGCGAGCCGCCGAAGACAACGGCCACGAAGGCGGAGGTCTTCGCGGTGGTCGACGCCGCGTTCGCGCAACGGCGCAAGACGCTGCGGGCGGCGCTTGCGGGCTGGGCGGGGTCGCCCGCCGCCGCGGAGACCGCGCTGGTCGCGGCGGGGATCTCACCGCAGGCGCGCGGCGAGTCCCTGACGGTGGATGAGTTCGCACGGATCGCGGAGGCCAAGGCGTGAGTGTGACGGTACGAGTGCCGGCGAAGGTCAATGTCCAGCTGGCCGTCGGCGCGGCGCGCCCCGACGGCTTCCACGACCTCGCCAATGTCTTTCTGGCCGTCGGCCTGTACGACGAGGTCACGGTGACACCGGCCGAGTCGCTGACGATCACGTGCTCCGGCCCGGACGCGTCGCAGGTCCCGCTGGACCGTACGAACCTGGCGGCCCGCGCGGCGGAACTCCTCGCCGCCCGCCACGGCATCGATCCCTCCGTCCACATCCACATCGCGAAGGACATCCCGGTCGCGGGCGGCATGGCGGGCGGCAGCGCGGACGGCGCGGGCGCGCTGCTCGCGTGCGACGCGCTGTGGGGTCTTGACTCGCCGCGCTCCGAACTCCTCGCCATCTGTGCCGAGTTGGGCAGCGACGTGCCGTTCAGTCTGGTGGGCGGTGCGGCGCTTGGCACGGGCCGCGGCGAGCAACTGACCGAGCTCGAGGTCGGCGGAGAGTTCCACTGGGTGTTCGCGGTGGCGGACGGCGGCCTGTCGACGCCGGCGGTGTACGCCGAGTTCGACCGCCTCAACGAGGGCGTCGCGGTCCCCGCTCCGGCCGCGTCCGGGCCCCTGCTCGAAGCCCTCCGCACCGGCGACGCGGCGGCCCTGGCGGCGGCCCTTGCGAACGATCTACAGCCCGCGGCCCTCTCCCTGCGCCCGTCCCTGGCCGACACCCTGACGGCGGGCACGTCGGCGGGTGCGCTGGCGGCCCTGGTCTCCGGCTCGGGCCCGACGACGGCGTTCCTGACGAAGGACGAGGAGTCGGCGGGGGCGGTGGCGGAGGCGTTGCTGCGCTCGGGCACGTGCCGGGCGGCGAGGGTGGCGGGGGCGCCGGCGGTGGGTGCGGTGCTGGTGTAGGGCGGTTGGCTTTTCCCCACCCCGCCCGTTCCCGCAACCGGGGCTCCGCCCCAGACCCCGCGCCTCAAACGCCGGCGGGGCTGATTTTCGGGGCTCCGCCCCGGGCCCCGCGCCTCAAACGCCGCCCCAGTTCGGGAAGTGGAGGTCCCCCCACGCCCGCCAGGGCGTAGGGGGAGGGTAGGGGAACTTCCCCCCGCCACACCCCCACGCACCCGTACTCACCTCCAACTTGAGTACAACCGCCCTCCCTCACCCGCCCACCCCCCGGCACCGTACCCCCATGGGATCAAGCGTTCGTGAGCTCGTCGCCGCCACGCCCGGTACGCGCGATCGGTACATCGACCTGTTGCGGGTCGCCTCGCTGGGGACCGTCGTGCTCGGGCACTGGCTCATGGCCGTCGTCACCGGCGACGGCGTCGGGAATCTCCTCGCCGTCGTGCCCGAGCTGCAGCTGCTCACCTGGGCCCTGCAGATCATGCCCGTCTTCTTCTTCGTCGGCGGTTTCTCGCACGCCCTCTCCTACCGCTCCCTGCGCCGCAGGCAGCCCGGCGGATCGGTCTACTCCGCCTTTCTGCGGGCCCGCCTCCAGCGGCTGCTGCGGCCCACCATGGTGTTCATTCTCGTCTGGGGCGCCATCGCGCTGATCGTTCAACTCCTCGGCGGGGAAGGCGGATTGACCGCAGTGGCCCTGCGCCTCGTCGCCCAGCCGCTCTGGTTCATCGGGATCTACCTGGCGATGGTCGCCTTCACCCCGCCGCTGCTGAAGCTGCACGAGCGATACGGCTGGGGAGCCTTCGGCGCGCTCGTCGCGGGCGCCGTCCTCGTCGACGGGCTGCGGTTCGTCGCCCACGTGCCCTTTGTGGAGTTCCTGAACTTCGCCTTCGTCTGGCTCGCCGTCCACCAGCTCGGCTTCCTCCGCGCCGACGGCCGGATCCGCATGCCTTCGCTGCTCGCTGCGACCGGACTGGTGGCCGCCGCCGGGCTCGTCGCCGTCGGCCCGTACCCCCTGAGCATGGTCGGGATGCCCGGCGAGAAGGTCTCCAACATGGCCCCGCCCACCCTCGCCCTCCTCTGCCACGGCCTGTGGCTTGTCGGCGCGGTGGAGTTGCTCCGTACGCCCGGCACCCGCCTGGTCCGGCGCGCCGGGGTCTGGCGGGCCGTCGTCGCCGCCAATGGCATCGCGATGACCGCGTTCCTGTGGCACCTGACCGCGATGCTCGGCGTGTACGGCGCGCTGCTCGCCCTCGACGTCCCGCTGCCGGAGCCCGCGAGCGCCGCCTGGTGGGCCCAGGTACCGCTCCGTATCGCCGTGGCCGCCGCCCTGACCGCGCTGCTGGTCGCCGCCTTCCGCGCTTTCGAACGCCCGGTGCAGACCACCCCGGCCACCGGTTCGGGCCCGGTCGCCGCCCTCGGCATCACTCTCTGCCTGTTCGGAGTGCTCGGCCTGTCGATGGTCGGCTTCGGCGGAATGCTGGAGGGAAAGACCGCGATGCTCGTCGCCGTACGCGTCAGCGCGCCCGCCGCGGTCGCCATGGCGCTGATCGGCTGGCTGCTCGTCGAACGGGCGGGGCGAGGCCGCCGCTCCTGAGTCCCGCCCGCGGCGATTACGCTGGGAGGCCGATCGATCCCCTCATCTGGAGTGTTAATGGCCGTCAACCTGGTCAATGTCGAGGCAGTCAGCAAGGTGTACGGAACACGTGCCCTGCTCGACGGGGTCTCCCTCGGCGTGTCCGAGGGCGACCGCATCGGCGTCGTCGGCCGCAACGGCGACGGCAAGACCACCCTCATCCGGTTGCTTGCCAAACTGGAGGGGCCCGACACCGGACGGGTCACTCAGAGCGGCGGGCTGCGGCTCGGGGTGCTCACGCAGCACGATTCCCTCGACCCGGCGGCCACCGTCCGGCACGAGGTCATCGGCGACATGGCCGACCACGAGTGGGCCGGCAACGCTCGGATCCGCGACATCCTCACCGGGCTCTTCGGCGATCTGCACCTGCCGGGCTTCGAGCAGGGGCTCGACACGGTCATCGGCCCGCTCTCCGGCGGCGAGCGCCGCCGTATCGCGCTCGCCAAGCTCCTCATCGCCGAGCAGGACCTGATCGTCCTCGACGAGCCCACCAACCACCTCGACGTGGAGGGCATCGCCTGGCTGGCGAAGCATCTGCGGACGCGCCGCTCGGCGCTCGTCTGCGTCACCCACGACCGCTGGTTCCTCGACCAGGTCTGCACGCGGATGTGGGACGTCCAGCGCGGCTCGGTCTTCGAGTACGAGGGCGGCTACAGCGACTACGTCTTCGCGCGCGCCGAGCGCGAGCGCATCGCCGCCACCGAAGAGGTCAAGCGGCAGAACCTGATGCGCAAGGAGCTGGCCTGGCTGCGGCGCGGCGCCCCGGCCCGTACGTCCAAGCCGCGCTACCGCATCGAGGCCGCCAACGAGCTGATCGCCGATGTGCCGCCGCCCCGGGACACCAGCGAACTGATGAAGTTCGCCAACGCCCGCCTCGGCAAGACCGTCTTCGACCTGGAGGACGTGACCGTCCAGGCCGGGCCGAAGCTGCTGCTGAAGCATCTGACCTGGCAGCTCGGCCCCGGCGACCGCATCGGTCTGGTCGGCGTCAACGGCGCGGGCAAGACCTCGCTGCTGCGCGCGCTCACCGAGGCCGCCCGCAGCGGCGGCGATGTGCAGCCCGCGGCCGGGCGGATCGTCGTCGGCAAGACGGTGAAGCTGGCCTACCTCTCGCAGGAGGTCGGCGAACTCAACCCCGCCCTGCGGGTGCTGGAGGCCGTACAGCAGGTACGGGACCGCGTCGACCTCGGCAAGGGCCGGGAGATGACCGCGGGCCAGCTGTGCGAGCAGTTCGGCTTCACCAAGGAGAAGCAGTGGACGCCCGTCGGCGATCTGTCCGGAGGTGAGCGCCGCCGGCTCCAGATCCTGCGGCTGCTGATGGACGAGCCGAACGTCCTTTTCCTCGACGAGCCCACCAACGACCTCGACATCGAGACCCTCACCCAGCTTGAGGACCTGCTCGACGGCTGGCCGGGTTCGATGGTCGTCATCTCCCACGACCGGTTCTTCATCGAGCGGACGACGGACAAGACGTACGCGCTGCTGGGCGACGCCACTTTGCGGATGCTGCCGCGTGGCATCGACGAGTACCTGGAGCGCAGGCAGAAGATGATCGAGGCCGCCGCCCCGGCGCCGGCCGCCGCGCCCGCCGCCCCGACGACCGAGAAGTCCGCGTCGGACGTGCGCGCCACGAAGAAGGAACTGCAGAGGATCGAGCGGCAGTTGAACAAGATCTCCGACCGGGAGACCAGCCTGCACGCCCAGATCGCGGACAACGCCACCGACTTCGAGAAGGTGGCGAAACTCGACACGGAACTGCGTGAGCTCATCGGCGAGCGCGACGAGTTGGAGATGCGCTGGCTGGAGCTGGCCGAGGATGCGTAGAGGCGGCGTGCAGGTCTAGTAACGAGGGCATCACGGGCCGGTCCTCCCTTGGGAACAGGGGCGGACCGGCCCCTTGTTCGACACCCGCCGAGTGATAGAAAGAAGCTCCGCTCGACCAATTCAAGACAGCGGAATCCGTGTCCGAAGCGCTCCCTTGCGGAGCAGACGCTCGCCGGAACAGCGGGGGAGACCGGCTCGGGCAGTGAGACCACAGCAAGGGGGAAGCGCCACATGACTCAGCCGCCCGGCCAGCAGCAGCCGCAGGGGGGCTTTGGCGTTTCCCAGGGTGCGCAGCAGGGGTTCCCGCAGCCGCCGGCCCAGCCGCCGCAGACGCCGCCCACGCAGCCGCCGTACCCCCAGCCCGGGCCGTACGGCCGGCAGCCGGGGCCCTACGGGCAGCAGCCCGGACCCTACGGGCAGCAGCCCGGACCCTACGGCGGCTACCAGCCCCAGCCCCAGCCGCAGTACCCCGGCGCGCCAACCCCGCCCGGCGGTGGCGGCTTCCTCAAGGGCAAGCCCGGCGCCGTCATCGGCGCGGCGATCGCAGGCCTGTTGGTGATCGGCGGCGGTACCTGGTTCGCCCTCAGCGGCGACGGTAAGGACGACAAGCCCAGCGTCAGCAAGAGCATTGACGATCCCAAGCCGTCCGACTCGGCCTCCGTCGACCAGGGCAAAGGGACCGTCGGCGGCGAGGGCGACCTCAACGCCGGGCGCAGGCCGGGCGAGGCGAGGATTGTGTTGCTGGCGAAGAACGACATCGACGTGCCGGGCAACGGCGCCGAGATCTTCGGCCCCTGGGTCGTGGGCGACACGATTGTCAAGGCCATGTCCAAGGAGGTCGACGGCTACTCGGTGACCGACGGCAGGAAGAAGTGGAGCGTGAAGCTTGGCGCCGATGCGTGCCTGGCCGCCCCCCAGGCTTCGGCCGAGGGAAAGATCGTCATCGGTGTCAAGAACGGTCTCACGGGGAAGTCGGACTGCAGCGATCTCCAGATGATCGATGCGAAGACCGGCAAAGCGGGCTGGAAGACGTCCATCCCCAAGCCCAAGGGGCTGATCGGTTTCTCCGACTTCACCGTTGTCCTCAGCGGGAACACGGTCACCGCGGCAGGCCTGGACACCTCCTACGGATTCGGCCTGAACGACGGCAAGCAGCTCTTCGGCAAGCCGTCGTCCGGCTGCCGGCCCTACGGCTTCGCGGGCGGCACCCGGCTGATCGCTGCCGCGAACTGTCCCACCAGCGAGGCCGAGAACTTCAAGCAGGAGATCCAGAACGTCGACCCGGCCACCGGCAAGGCCACATGGACGTACGCGCTCCCCGCCGACTGGGAAGTCGACAAGGTCTACGCCGTCAACCCGGCTGTCGTCTCCATCAAGCTGCAGGTCGATGACTCCGACGAGAACACCAAACGGCGGATCATCGCCCTCACGGACAGCGGAAAGCTGCGCTCGCAGCTCCAGTTCGGCAAGGACAAGTTCGAGCCGCGCTGCAGCAGTTCGTCCATCGCCTACCGCGGGGACATCCAAGGGTGGTGCACCGGTGTCGCCGCCGACGCGTCCACCCTCTACCTGGCCACGAAGCCGACCGACACCAACGACGTCGTTGCGTTCAACCTGGACACCGGCAAGCCCAAGTGGCGTTCACCGGCGGGACCGGGCCGCACGATGATGCCGGTGACCGTTCAGGACGGCAGCGTCGTGGTCTACATCGCCCCGACCTACAGCGTGGCCGGCGCGGTCGCGACCATCGCCCCGGCGGGCGGTGCGCGGAAGGTCGTGCTGAAGCACCAACTGTCCGCCGTCGAGACCGAGTCCGGCTTCATGGAGCCGCGGACGGTGTATGCGGACGGCCGCTTCTTCCTCGCCACCACCCGTATCAACGGCCTCAACGACGCGGAGGAGAGGGAGACGAAAACATTGATGGCCTTCGGCAAGTGACCGCGTTCTGAGCCATCCGAGTCATTCGGACATCCCAACTCCTTCTCTCATCTCCCCATTTCCAGAGGTAACCACTCCATGACACAGCCGCCGAACCAGCCGCCGAACCAGCCGCCGCAGCCGCCGAACCAGCCCCCGCAGGGAGGCTTCGGAGCTCCGCAGGACTCGCCGTACGGAGCCCCTCAGCCGCCCGCGCAGCCGCCGCAGATGCCGCCCGCCCCGCAGGGGCCGCCGCCCGCGGCTCCCCCCGGGGCACCCGGCTACGGCTATCCGCAGACGCCGCCCGGACAGCCCGCTTACGGCTACCCGCAGCAGGCCCCGGGCCAGCCGGGTCCGTACAACCAGCAGCCCGGCCCGTACAACCAGCAGCCGGGTCCCTACTCCGGCTACCCGACGCAGCCGCAGTACCCGGGCGCGCCCGTCCCGCCCGGCGGCAGCGGCGGCGGCAACTTCTTCACGAGCAAGCCCGGCATCATCATCGCCGCGGCTGTGGCCGGACTGCTGGTGATCGGCGGCGGCACCTGGTTCGCGCTCAGCGGCGGTGACGACAAGAAGAACGACAAGAACGTCAGCAAGAGCGACGACCCCAAGCCCTCCGGCTCGGAGTCCGTCGACCAGGGGGATGGCAGCGGCGACGGCCGCGAGGCCAACGACGACCTGAACGCCGGGCGCAAGCCGGGCGAGGCGAAGGTCATGTTCCTCACGAAGAACGACGTCGACCTGCCGCGCAACGGCGCCGAGGTGTTCGGCCCGTGGGTGGTCGGCGACACCGTCGTCAAGGGCATGTACAAGGAGGTCGTCGGCTACTCGGCGACCGACGGCAAGAAGAAGTGGACCCTGCCGCTCGGCACCGAGATCTGCTCCGCGCCGAGCCAGACCACGGTCGACGGCAAGATTGTCGTGGGTATCAAGGACGGCCTCACCGAGAAGTCCAAGTGCCTCGATCTGCAGATGATCGACCTCAAGACCGGCAAGGCGGGCTGGAAGAAGCCGATACCGAAGGCCAGCGGGGCCTTCAGCTCGCTCTCCGACTTCACCCTGTCGATCAGTGGCAACACCCTTGCTGCGGGAGGCACCGGCAACTCATACGGCTTCTCGATCGCCGACGGCCGGCAGCTCTTCAAGGGACCCACCGAGGGCTGCAAGCCGTTCGCCTTCGCCGGCGGCCCCAAGCTGCTCGCCGCCGCCAGCTGCCCGACGTCGGACTACAACAAGCCCAAGCACCAGCTGTCGGAGGTCGATCCCACCACTGGCAAGGCCAAGTGGACGTACGACGCCCCCGTCGGCTGGGAGATCGACAAGGTCTACTCCGCCAGCCCGCTCGTCGTCTCCCTGACGCAGCGTGAGCCGAAGAAGTGGTCGATCGTCGCGCTCAAGGACAACGGCACGCTGCGCTCGCAGATCGACGGCGGCAAGGACAAGTTCCAGCCGCGCTGCGGCGGCGCGTTCGTGGTCTTCGGCCAGAACCTCGAGGGCTGCACCGGTGTCGCCGCCGACGCCACGAACTTCTACATGGCGACCGAGACCGCGTACGGCACCGCCAACGAGGTCGTCGCCTTCAACCTCAACACCGGCAAGGCCGCCTGGCGTTCGTCCGCCGAAGGCAAACGCCAGATGACGCCGCTGCGAACGGAGGCCGGGAACGTTCTCGTCTACATGAACGCGTCGTACGACGCGGGCGGTGCGGTCGCCACGATCGCGCCGACGGGTGGCGCGCCGAAGGTGCTGTTGCAGCACCCGGCCTCGACCGCCCAGATCGAGAGCTCCTTCTACTCCCCGAAGCTGGTGTACTCGGACGGCCGGTTCTTCATCGCCAGCGGCCGGGTCAGCGCCGGCAACGACGCGGAGGAGAAGGAGACGAAGACCATGATGGCCTTCGGCAAGTGACGCGTCCTGAGCCTTCCGACCCACTTCCTTTCTCCACGCATCCTTTCGAGGTAAGCACGCCATGACGCAGCCGCCACCGCCGCCGAACCAGCCCCCGCAGGGAGGGTTCGGGTCACCCCAGGACCCTCCCCCTGGCTTCGCCGGGGGGGCCCCCACGCCAGGCTTCGGAGCCCCCACGCCTCCGCCCCCGCAGAACCCTTCGTACGGCTATCCGCAGACGCCGCCGCCCGCTCAGCCGCCGCAGGGCCCGCCGCCGGGACAGCCCGCTTACGGCTACCCGCAGGCACCCGGTCAGGCACCGGCTCAGCCGCCGGGCCAGGCGCCCGGTCAGCCCCCCAACTACGGCTACCCGCAGGGTCCGCCGCCTGCCCAGCCGGGCTACGGCTACCCGACCCAGCCCATGCAGCCGCAGTACATGCCGCCCCAGCCCGGCGGCCCCGGCAGCGGCGGCGGCAAGAAGCTCAGCACGCAGATGCAGATCATCATCGCGGCGTCCCTCGCCGTGGTGCTGATCGTCGGCGGCGGCATCTGGTACGCCTCCTCCAACGACGGGGGCGGCGGCAAGAAGGACGAGAGCAAGAACAGCTCGGCCGGGCCCGCGGGCTCCACCGGCGGCGACAGCGGCGGCAAGGCCGCCGACGGCCCCGGCAAGGAGAAGGCGCCCGCGAACGTCAACTCCAAGGTGGCCTTCCAGCTGCCGGAGCCCGCGCGCACCGACATCACCAGCGTCAAGGGCTCCTGGGTCACCGACAAGGCCTACGTCAAGCCCGGCGTGAACTCCCTCGTCGGCTACGACGCGGCCAAGGGCACCCCGCTGTGGACCCTCGCGCTGCCGGGCCAGATCTGCGCGGCGTCCCGCCATGTGTCCGAGGACAACAAGGCCGCGATCGTCTTCGAGGCCACCAAGCGGGTCCCGCCGAAGAACTACCAGCCGTGCACCGAGGTCGGCGTCGTCGACCTCAGCGCCGGCAAGCTGCTGTGGAGCAAGTCCGTCAAGGGCACGTCCCGGGGCGACGAGAAGATCAGGTTCAGCGAGGTCACCCAGAGCGGCACCACGGTCGCCGCGGGCGGCACCGACGGCGGCGCGGCCTTCGACCTCACCAGCGGCGCCGTCCGCTGGAAGCCCACGGCCAACGCCGAGGGCTGCTACGACATGGGGTACGGCGGCGGCCCGGCGCTCGTCGCGGTCCGCAAGTGCGGTTCGTACGACAGCCCGCAGGTCATCATCCAGGGCCTGAACCCGGACAACGGCACCCCGGCGTTCTCGTACAAGATGCCTGCCGGCGTGGAGTACGCGAGCGTCCTCTCCAGCAAGCCGCTGGTCGTCGCCGCAGACGTCGGCGACACGGGCTCGGGCGGCATCTCGGACTTCTTCTCGCTCGACGACAAGAGCGGGACGCTGCGCGCCAAGATCCCGGCCACGGGCGACAAGTACCAGGCGCGGTGCGGCTCCACCGAGGTCGAGAACTGCCAGAAGGCCGTCGTCGGCAACGGCCGGCTGTATCTGCCGACCTCGGACCACGAAGGCACCGGGGAGTACGGCGACACCAACGAGATCGTCTCCTTCGACCTCGCCACCGGAAAGCCGACCAGCGACCGGGCGGACGCGGGCGACCGGTACACGATGTTCCCCGTGCGCATGGACGGCGGCAACCTCATCGCGTACAAGTGGCCTCCCTACGACAAGGGCGGCCAGGTCGTCAGCATCGACGGCAGCACCTTCAAGCAGACGGTCCTGATGGAGAATCCGGCGGACAAGGCGGTACGGGAAGCGGAGACCAGCTTCTCCTCGGACTACGCCGAGTACCGCTATGCCAATGGGCGGCTGTACGTCGGGGCGGTTCTGATGAGCAAGCCGTCGTCTTCCTCGTCGTCCTTCGGGAAGAAGTACCTGGCTGTCGCCTTCAGTACGGCCGACTGATTTCCGGACAAGTGGGCAGGTGGCCCGGCACATCGGTTTTCCGATGTGCCGGGCCACGGCCATAAGTAGCCCTGTTTGGAGAAGAATTCGGCACTCTGGGGGGCTTTTGCCGAGTTAGGGGAGCGCGATGTCGAACAAGCGTGTAGCTTGCCGGGGCAGGAGGGCCGGGGGGCCAGCTCCAAGGGGGAGGGTTGCTCGATGGGCGTGCGGCTCATGGTGCTCGATGATCACCGACTGCTCGCCGAGGCACTCGCCTCGGCCTTGAAGCTGCGTGGGCACCGGGTGCTCGCGGCGGCGGCCCCCGCGGCCGGCGCCGCCGACCTGGTGGTCAGCAGGGCGCCCGAGGTGTGCCTGCTGGGCACCGCGACGCCCGCGGAGCCGGGCGCGTTCGACCCCATCGTCAAGATCAAGCGGGAGCGTCCGCAGGTGGCCGTGGTGGTGCTCGGTCCGGTGCCGAGTCCGCGCGGAATCGCCGCGGCCTTCGCGGCCGGCGCCTCCGGTTACGTACGCCACGACGAGCGCATCGAGGGCGTCGAGCGCGCCATGGTCAAGGCCCGGGCGGGCGAGGCGGTGGTGGCGCCGCAGCTGCTTCAGGGCGCGTTCGCGGAGCTGCTCAACCCGGTCGCGCAGCCGGACGACGAGGGGCAGCGGCTGCTGCAGCTGCTCACCCCGCGCGAGGTCGAGGTGCTGGTGCGGGTCGCGGAGGGCGAGGACACCCGGCTCATCGCGGCCGGCATGGGGATCGCGCCGAGCACGGCCCGTACGCATGTGCAGCGGGTGCTGATGAAGCTGGGGGTCGGCTCCCGCCTTGAGGCGGCGGCGCTGGCCGCGCGCACCGGGCTGCTCGACCGGGCGGCGATCGTCTCATCGACGTCCGGCCAAGCGGCGGATTAAGGGCTGCGCCTCCTCGGGCGTAGCCATCGGTAGATGAACCCCAGTTCACTCCTGAGAGTTCTGATCTGAACTCTTGTTCGTATCTGCGTGCAAGCGCTCTCTCTGTGTGTCGCCCACCATTGACGCCACTGTTGGCTCGTGGTTTGTTATGTGCGGTTCTGTTTGGTGGGAGTGAGGGGCTCCACGGTGAAGAAGACGTCGACCCGGCTTGCCGACGGTCGTGAGCTGCTCTACTACGACTCCCGCGACGACGCCGTACGGGACGCCGTCGACCGGCGGCCGCTCGAGCCCATCTCCACCACGTCCGAGGTCCGCCGCGACCCGCTGCTCCGCGACTCGGTCGCCATTGCCTCACACCGCCAGGGACGCACCTACCACCCGCCGGCCGACGAATGCCCGCTCTGCCCGTCCCGGGACGGGCGCCTCAGCGAGATCCCGGCCGCCGACTACGACGTCGCCGTCTTCGAGAACCGCTTTCCCTCCCTGGCCGGCGACTCCGGCCGCTGCGAGGTCGTCTGCTTCACCTCCGACCACGACGCCTCCTTCGCCGACCTCAGCGAGGAGCAGGCCGCGCTGGTGCTGGAGGCCTGGACCGACCGCACCGCCGAGCTCGCCGAACTCCCGCAGGTGGAGCAGGTCTTCTGCTTCGAGAACCGGGGCGCGGAGATCGGCGTGACGCTCGGGCACCCGCACGGCCAGATCTACGCGTACCCCTTCGTCACGCCGCGCACCGCGCTGATGCTGCGCTCGGCCGCCGAGCACCGGGCGAGGACCGGCCGCAATCTCTTCGACGACATCGTCGAACGGGAGCGCGCCGAGCGCGCACGGGTGGTACTGGAGGGTGAACACTGGGTGGCCTTCGTGCCGTACGCCGCGCACTGGCCGTACGAGGTGCACCTCTACCCGCGGCGGCGCGTGCCGGACCTCCGGGCGCTGGAAGACGCGGCGCGCACAGAGTTCCCACAGATCTATCTGGAACTGTTGAGGCGCTTCGACCGGATCTTCGGGGAGGCCGAGCCGCCGACGCCGTACATCGCGGCCTGGCACCAGGCGCCCTTCGGCGAGGTCGACCGGAATGATTTCGGGCTGCATCTCGAGCTTTTCACCATCCGCCGGACTTCCGGCAAGCTGAAGTTCCTCGCGGGTTCCGAGTCCGGTATGAGCGTGTTCATCAATGACGTGCCGCCGGAAACCGCGGCCGAGCGACTGCGAGAGGTAGCGAGCGAGTGAGCAAGTACTTGGTGACGGGCGGGGCCGGATACGTCGGCAGTGTGGTGGCGCAGCACCTGCTGGAGGCGGGGCACGAGGTGACCGTCCTCGACAACCTCTCCACCGGCTTCAGGGAGGGCGTGCCCGCGGGCGCGGCCTTCGTCGAGGGCGACATCCGCGACGCCACCAAGTGGCTCGACGCCTCGTACGACGCGGTACTGCACTTTGCGGCCTTCTCGCAGGTCGGCGAGTCCGTCGTGCACCCCGAGAAGTACTGGGCGAACAACGTCGGCGGAACGATGGAGCTGCTCGCGGCGATGCGCGCCGCGGGGGTGCGCAAGCTGGTCTTCTCCTCCACCGCGGCGACGTACGGAGAGCCGGTCAGGGCCCCGATCACCGAGACCGACCCGACCGCGCCGACCAGCCCGTACGGTGCGTCGAAGCTGGCCGTCGACCACATGATCACGGGTGAGGCGGCAGCGCACGGTCTGGCGGCCGTGTCCCTTCGGTACTTCAACGTGGCAGGTGCGTACGGCAGTTGCGGTGAGCGCCACGATCCCGAGTCGCATCTCATCCCGCTGGTGCTTCAGGTGGCGCTCGGCAGGCGCGAGTCGATCTCGGTGTTCGGGGACGACTATCCGACGCCGGACGGCACCTGCGTACGCGACTACATCCATGTCGCGGACCTCGCCGAGGCGCATCTGCTGGCGCTGGGCGCGGCGACGGCGGGGGGAGCATCTGATCTGCAACCTCGGCAACGGAAACGGGTTCTCGGTGCGCGAGGTCATCGAGACCGTACGCGAGGTCACCGGGCACCCGGTCCCGGAGGTCGTGGCCCCGCGCCGCGGCGGCGACCCGGCGGTGCTGGTCGCCTCCGCGGCCACCGCGCGGGAACGGCTGGGCTGGCGGCCGAGCCGCGCGGACCTGGCGGGCATCGTGTCGGACGCCTGGGGCTTTGCCCGGGGGAGGGAGAACGTGTCATGAGCGAAGGCGTCTGGGCGGCACCCGGCAGGGTGAATCTGATCGGTGAACACACCGATTACAACGACGGTTTCGTGATGCCCTTCGCGCTGTCGCACACCACCGTCGCGACGGCGGCCCGCCGGGACGACGGCGTACTGCGGCTGCACTCGGCGGACGTCCCGGGCGGCACGGTCGAACTGCGCGTCGACGACCTCGCGCCGGGGCGGGGGCCTGGCGGCTGGACCGACTATCCGGCGGGTGTGGTGTGGGCGCTGCGGGACGCGGGCCATGCGGTGGGCGGCGCGGACTTCCACTACGAGTCGACGGTCCCGGCGGGCGCCGGGCTCTCGTCCTCCGCCGCACTCGAAGTCGTCACGGCCCTGGCCTTGAGCGATCTGTACGAACTGGGCCTGGAGCGAGGTCGGATGGCCCGGCTGTGCCAGCGCGCCGAGAACGTCTACGTCGGCGCGCCCACCGGGATCATGGACCAGACGGCCTCGGCGTGCTGCACCGCGGGCCACGCGCTGCACCTGGACACCCGGGACCTGTCGCAGCGCCAGATCCCGTTCGACCTGGCGGCGCTCGGCCTGGAACTCCTGGTGGTCGACACCCGGGTCAAACACGCCCACAGCGAGGGCGAGTACGGCAAACGCCGCGCGGGCTGCGAGGCGGGCGCGGCGGCGCTGGGGGTCGCTGCACTACGGGACGTCGCGTACGCGGACCTCGCGGCGGCTCTGTCCCTGCTGGACGACCCGGCAGTACGCGCCCTGGTCCGCCACATCGTGACCGAGAACCACCGGGTGCAACGGGTGATCGCCCTTCTGGAGGCGGGCGAGGCCGACGCGATAGGCCCGATCCTCACCGAGGGCCACGCGTCCCTGCGGGACGACTTCCGCGTCTCCTGCCCGGAGCTGGACCTGGTGGTCGACACGTCCCTGTCGGCGGGCGCGCTGGGCGCGAGGATGACGGGCGGGGGCTTCGGCGGCTCGGCGATCGTCCTGACGCAGTCGTCGACGTCGACGACGCTGAAGAAGTCGCTCCTGGAGGCGTTCGCGTCGACGGATTACGAAGAGCCACGAATCTTCCCGGCAACCCCGTCCCCGGGAGCGCGCCGCGTGTCCTGAGGGGAAGTTGCCCACCCACCCGCCCTTGGAGCGGGGGCCACGGGCCCCCACGCCCCCTGCGGGCAACCGCGGCAGCTTCGCGCCGCGAGGGGCGTCCGTTTGCGGCGGCTCCGCCCCGGGCGGGTGCGCTTGCCGACTGTGGCGGCTTCGTGCCTGGGGAAGCCATGTGCCGGGTTGCGGCGGCTTGGCGCCTGGGGAAGCCCACGTGCCGGGTTGCGGCTTCGTGCCGCGGGGTGGGGCACGTCATGTTGCGGCGGTTTCGCGTCGCCAGGCGGCCCGCCTGCCGGGGCGCGTTCGCGCCGCGAAGCCGGCGTCTCGGGGTGTGGGGGCGTCAGCCCCCCGCCGTCCCCCTGGCCCCTCGGGGGTCTGGGGGCTTGCCCCAGTTCGGGAAGGGGCGGGGAGGGGAGAAAGCCGCCCCCTCAACCACCGTCACCCAGCCGCTTCACCAGCAAGAACTCCGTCGCCCCCGGCGGGTACTCCGCCACCTGCCCCACCACCTCATACCCCCGCCCCCGGTAAAACCCCGGCGCCTGGAAGTCCCACGTCTCCAGCCGCGCATACCCGCACCCCCGTTCCCGCCGCGCCAGCCGCTCCGCCTCCCCCAGCAGACGCTTGCCCAGCCCCGCGCCCCGGTGCGCCTCCGCCACCCACAGCAGGTCCACGTGGAGCCAGCGCGCCCACGTCAGGGCCGTCAGGCCGCCCGCAAGTTCGCCCGTCCTGTCCTCCACCGCCCAGACCTCCAGCGGCACTTCCTCCTCGTGCGGCGTACCCCGCAACCTGCGTATCGCCGGGGACCGTTCCGCGTTGTCGGCCTCCAGCCGTTCACCGAGCAGCCTGCGTCGATCTTTGTCGACTTCCGCCTCAATACGAAACATGTGGCACACCCTAAACACCCTGGCCAATCAGTTCTGCAAATAGCCTTCCGCTCCAGCCACCCAGCCGTAGTCTGATGCTCAGCACCGGTGGGGGCCGGTGTCGATCAGGGGGCGAGACAGTCGGGTACGACGCCCGGGGCGGGGTATCAGTCACAGCACGGCGGCCGAGCGACCGCTGTACTACCCCATTTCTCCGGGCGCCGTACCCGCGCCGGTCTCTCCTCCGACACTGGGGGTGTCTGTGGTTCGTATCCGGGTCCTGGTGGTGGACGACCACCGAATCTTCGCCGAGTCGCTCGCTGCCGCCCTCGCGGCCGAGCCCGATGTCGACGTCGCCGCGGCCGGCAGCGGCCCCGCCGCGCTGCGGTGTCTGGAGCGGGCGGCCGCCGAAGGACGCAGGTTCGACGTCATGCTCGTCGACGCCGACCTCGGCGACCAGGTCGTGCCCGGCGCCCGTGCCGTCGTCGCCCGCGCCGTGCCGGACAACGGCGAGGACGGCCTCGTCGACGGCATCTCCCTGGTCGCGGGCGTCCGTTCCGGCCAGCTCGCGGTCCGTACCGTCGTGCTCGCCGAGAAGGACGACCCGCGCCGTGCCGCCCTCGCGCTCCAGGCCGGCGCCTCCGGCTGGGTCGCCAAGGACTGCTCCCTGCAGCGGCTGCTCGCGGTGATACGAGGCGTCCTGCGGGACGAGACGCATCTGCCGCCCGCCCTGCTCACCGGCGTACTGCGGGAGTTGACCGCGGCGCGCAAGCACCGCACCGAGAGTGAGCGGCTCGTGGAGTCGCTCACGCCACGCGAGCGCGAGGTACTGCGCTGCATGGTCGCCGGTCTGGGGCGCAAAGCCGTGGCCGAGCGCCTCTTCCTGTCCCCGCACACCGTCCGGACGCATATGCAGAACGTTCTGGGGAAACTGGGCGTGCATTCCACGCTCGCCGCGGTCGCCCTCGCCCGCCGCGCCGGCGTCGGCCCGGTCGACCTAGCCGGGGATGTTGTCGAACGGGGCGGTCAACTGGCGTAGCAGCGCGGCCAGTTCCGCCCGTTGCGCCCGCGACAGCTCCGCCAGGATCGCGCGCTCCTGCGCGAGCAGCCCGGCCAGCGCCTGGTCCGCGCGGTCCCGCCCCTCGGGCGTGAGCCGCACCAGCACCCCGCGCCGGTCGGAGGGGTCCGGCAGTCGCTCCACCAGGTCCTTCTTGGCGAGCCGGTCGATGCGGTTGGTCATGGTGCCCGAGGTGACCAGCGTCTGGGTCAGCAACTGGCCGGGTGAGAGCTGGTACGGAGCCCCCGCGCGCCGCAGCGAGGTCAGTACGTCGAACTCCCACGGCTCGAGATTGTGCTCGGCGAAGGCGAGCCGACGGGCCCGGTCCAGATGGCGGGCGAGCCTGGAGACGCGGCTGAGCACCTCAAGCGGTTCCACGTCGAGGTCGGGGCGCTCACGGCGCCATGCTGCGACCAGTCGATCGACCTCGTCCTCCATGTCGATCAGTGTAGAGGGTCTGTCGATGTGAAGTCTCTTGACGTCAAGATATATTCGGGCTCAGGCTTGGGCATGGTCGGGCCGGGACTTCGTTCCGTTTCGGCGCACCGTTCCTGCAAGGGGGCTCGAACATGCATTCCGTACCAACCTGGGATCCACATCAATACCTGCGTCACGCCGGGCATCGCACCCGCCCGTTCATCGATCTGCTCGCCCGGATACCGCAGCTACCGAATCGCGATATGCCCGCCCGTATCGCGGACATCGGCTGCGGCCCCGGAAACGTCACTGCACTCCTCGCCGACCGCTGGCCCACCGCCCACATCACCGGCTTCGACCTTTCGCCCGAGATGCTCGCCATCGCCGACAAAGAACACGCCGGTACCACATTCGGCGGCGGCTGGCTCGACTTCAGGCCCGCCGACGCCGCGCACTGGACGCCCGACGAGCCTTACGACCTGATCGTCTCCAACGCGGCCCTGCAATGGGTGCCCAACCACCCCGAATCGTTTCCCCTCTGGATCGAGAACCTGGCCCCGGGCGGCACCCTCGCCTTCCAGGTCCCCGGCAACTTCACCTCACCCAGCCACGCACTCCTCGGCGAGCTCTGCGAAACCCCGCAGTGGCGCGCCCGCCTCGGCGACCACGGTCGCCGCTTCGTACACATACTGGAGCCCGCCGACTACCTCGCCCGCCTGGTTGACCTCGGCTGCCGGACGGACACCTGGGAGACCACGTACTACCAACTCCTCACCGGGGACGACCCGGTGCTGGACTGGGTCAAGGGCACCGCCCTGCGCCCGGTCCTCACCGAGCTCGCGGACGAGCCCGACGCCGCGAACGAATTCCTCGCCCAGTACCGCGATCTGCTCCGCAAGGCCTACCCGCCGGGCCCGCACGGCACGGTGTTCCCGTTCCGCCGGATCTTCGCCGTCGCACGAAGGGGGTCGTGATGCCGATCGTCGACCGTGTGACGGCGTGCTGAGCACGCGGGAGCGCCCCGCCCCCGGTCATAGACCGGTCAGACGGGGCGCTCCGTTGTTCTCTAGTACAGGTTGCTGTACGTGTTCCAGCCGTTGCCGATCTTGGCCTTGGTGTTGAACCCGCCCGTGGCCTTGGCGGTGTAGCGGTACAGCTCCCCCGCCGCGTTGGCGCCGACCAGGTCCGCCCGTCCGTCGCCGTCGAGGTCGCCGGGGGCCGACAGCTTGGTGTACGTGTTCCAGCCCGAGCCGATCAGCGTCCTCGCCTTGAACGGCGCCGAGCTGACGCCCGTACCGGCGTAGAGATACAGCCTGCCGTCGCTGCCGCGGGCGATCAGGTCGCTGCGGCCGTCGCCGTTGACGTCACCTGCGCCGAGCAGCTTGTTGAACCCGTTCCAGCCGGTGCCGACCTTGAGCCGGGCGGCGAACTTCGAACCCGTGCCGTCCCCGCGGTACAGATACAGCGCACCGGAGCCGTCACGCGCCAGCAGGTCGCCCTTGCCGTCGCCGTTCAGGTCGCCGGGGCCGACGAGGAGGTTGTAGACACCCCAGCCGCTGCCGATCACGTGGACTTCGCCCGACGAGTGGCTGAGGTTGTACAGCGTGCCGTTGTACAGCTCGAGAATGTCGGCGAAGCCGTTGAGGTCGAGCGAGGAGGTGAAGGTGAGCTTCGTCCCCTTGAAACCGCCGATCTCGCTGACCTGGTCACGGGCGCTGAGCAGGCCGTTGTTCAGCGCGTAGTACGTGAACAGTGTGCCGTTGGTGTCCAGCCCGAGGACCTCGTCCTTGCCGAGATGCGGGTTGTTGCCCGCGCCGGCGAACTGCGCTACCGCGTTCCAGCCCGACCCGCCCGACACGCGCGGGAGGAACTCGCCCGTCCCCGTGGACTCGTAGGTGTACAGCAGGCCCGACGGCGTACGGGCCACGAGGTCGCCGAGACCGTCGCCGCTCTGGTCGTCGAGGCTGAGGATCTGGTTGTAGCCGTTCCAGCCGGGGCCGACGCTGACGCGGCCCTTGAAGGGCGAGTCGGGGTTGGGGTTGCCGGAGTAGAAGAACAGCTCGCCGCCCGGCGTACGGGCGAAGAGGTCGGCGATGGCGTCGCTGTTGACGTCGTTCACGCCGATGAGCTGGTCGTACGCGCCCCAGCCGGAGCCGACCTTGACCCGGGCGGCCATGGGGGCGGCTGCCCCCGGCGTCGTCCGGTACAGGTACAGGTCGCCCGAGGGCGTACGCGCGAGGATGTCGCCGCTGCCGTCGCCGGTAAGGTCGCCGGGCGAGAAGACCTTGTTGTACGCCTGCCAGCCCACCCCGGACCAGATGATCGTGCCGTGGTCGGGGGAGCTCCGGTAGGCCGAGAGCCGGCCGCTCGACAGCAGGGTGAAGTGGACCGGTCCGGCCTCCTCGAGACCGGCGACCGAGAAGACGTCCTTGAACGTCTCGTTCGCAGTCTCACTGGTGTCGAAGAGGTACTCGTAGGAAGTGGTGCCACTGGTCGGCGCCACGTAGATCCTGCCGTTGCCGGCACGGTAGAGAAGATCGGTGAAGCCGTCGCCGTCGATGTCGCTGCGCGGTTTGGCGACCGGGACGGCGGCCGCGCCGACCGCGGAGTGCTGCTTGGCGCCGTGCCTGGGAAGCGTCAGCTTCGGCTGCTCAATGCTCGGCCTGGTCTGCTCGACCGGCGCGGGCGGCGGCACGCTGTCGTCGGCCGCCGCAGGGACGGCGAGCAGCATGCCTGCCGAGACGGCGAGTGCCGTGCAGGCCGCGATCCTGCGGGCGCGTCTGAAGCGCACGCCGACGGGACGGCCGGGTTCCACTGAAGACAAGGTCCCCCCCTGGGGAAAATGGTGGAACCGGGTTGAAGACGTTCGCAGTTGCTCTTTTTGAGTGGCGAACCGTTCCCCGGATAATCGCAAATTCTACAACTGTGGAATCCGGGCCGGTAGATGGACAGGGGACCGAAGAGGCGTCAGTTCTTGCGGTGCCCTATCAGCCGCGGCTTCTGCTCAAGACCGTCCAGGCCGTGCCATGCCAGATTCACCAGATGCGCCGCGACCTCCGCCTTCTTCGGCCGGCGGGCGTCCACCCACCACTGGCCGGTCAGCGCGACCATGCCGACCAGCGCCTGCGCGTACAGCGGGGCGAGCTTCGGGTCGAAGCCCCGGGTCTTGAACTCGAGGCCGAGGATGTCCTCGACCTGGGTGGCGATATCGCTGATCAACGAGGCGAAGGTGCCGGTCGACTGGGCGACCGGGGAGTCCCGGACGAGGATGCGGAACCCGTCCGTATACCTCTCGATGTAGTCGAGGAGCGCGAACGCCGCCTGCTCCAGCAGCTCCCGCGGATGCCCCGCGGTCAGCGCGCTCGTCACCATGTCGAGCAGCTGGCGCATCTCGCGGTCCACCACGACGGCGTACAGCCCCTCCTTGCCGCCGAAGTGCTCGTACACCACCGGTTTGGAGACGCCCGCCTTCGCGGCGATCTCCTCGACCGACGTGCCCTCGAAACCCTTCTCGGCGAACAGGGTGCGGCCGATGTCCAGCAGCTGCTCCCGGCGCTCCGCCCCGGTCATCCGGACCCGGCGCGCGCGCCGGCTCCCGGAGGGCCGGCTCTTGTCCGGTTTGCTGGTACTGCCGTCGATCGCCACGTCGCCAATCATGCCGCGTCGGCGGTGTCGCTCTTGCGGCGGGCGTCGATACGGGACGCATCGGGCCAGCGCACGTCGTACGCCCAGCCCAGCTGCTCGAACCAGCGGATGATCCGGGCGCTGGAGTCGATCTGGCCGCGCAGCACGCCGTGGCGTGCGCTCGTCGGGTCGGCGTGGTGCAGGTTGTGCCAGGACTCGCCGCAGGACAGCACCGCGAGCCACCACACATTGCCCGAGCGGTCACGTGATTTGAAGGGGCGCTTGCCGACCGCGTGGCAGATGGAGTTGATCGACCACGTGACGTGGTGCAGCAGGCAGACGCGGACCAGCGAACCCCAGAAGAAGGCGGTGAACGCCCCCCACCACGACATGGTGACCAGACCGCCGATCAGCGGCGGGACGGCCAGCGAGAGGATCGTCCAGTAGATGAAGTCGCGGGAGATCCGGCGGATCGCCCCGTCCTTGATCAGATCCGGCGCGTACTTGTGCTGGGGCGTCCGCTCCTCGTCGAACATCCAGCCGATGTGTGCCCACCACAGGCCCTTCATCAGCGCGGGGACGGTCTCGCCGAAGCGCCACGGCGAGTGCGGGTCACCCTCCGCGTCCGAGAACTTGTGGTGCCTTCGGTGGTCGGCCACCCAGCGCACCAGCGGGCCCTCGACGGCCAGCGAGCCCATGATCGCGAGCGCGATGCGCAGCGGGCGCTTCGCCTTGAAGGCGCCGTGCGTGAAATAGCGGTGGAAGCCGATCGTGATGCCGTGGCAGCCGATGTAGTACATCGCCACCAGCAGGCCCAGATCGAGCCAGCTCACGCCCCAGCCCCAGGCCAGCGGCACCGCCGCGAGCAGGGCGACAAAGGGCACCGTGATGAACAGCAGCAGGGCGATCTGCTCGATCGACCGCTTGCTGTCCCCGCCCAGGGTGGCGGAAGGGAGGTCGGGCGACGGCGTCTGAGGGACTTCGTCCAGCAGATCAGGGCTTGTCGTCATGGGGTT
Source organism: Streptomyces sp. V1I1 (assembly GCF_030817355.1). Classification (NCBI taxonomy): domain Bacteria; kingdom Bacillati; phylum Actinomycetota; class Actinomycetes; order Kitasatosporales; family Streptomycetaceae; genus Streptomyces; species Streptomyces sp. V1I1. Next base: position 4,837,343 of record NZ_JAUSZH010000001.1, read on the forward strand.
CCCCTGTGGGGTGAGAGGTACAACAGAAACCGCATTACGGACGCGTAACCTACGGCATCGTAAGTATGGCAGTGCGCAGCCTCGCGGCAAGAGACCTGTGGATAACGTCAGGGAAATGGACACCTATCCTGGGTGTCGTCGGACAGCGCGGTCCGCAGCCTCCAGAACCCCTCCAGACGTGCTCAAACACTGCAAGGAGCCGCACCTGTGAGCAGTGCCGACCAGACCCCCACCGCCAGCGCCGAAATGCGCGCCGACATCCGCCGCCTGGGCGATCTGCTGGGCGAGACCCTCGTCCGGCAGGAGGGCCCCGAGCTCCTTGAGCTCGTCGAGCGGGTCCGGGCGCTGACGCGCAGTGACGGTGAGGCCGCAGCCGAGCTGCTCGGCGACACCGACCTGGAGACCGCGGCCAAGCTGGTGCGCGCCTTCTCCACCTACTTCCATCTGGCGAACGTCACCGAGCAGGTGCACCGGGGCCATGAGATGCGTGAGCGGCGGGCCGCCGAGGGCGGGCTGCTGGCCCGTACCGCGGACCGGCTCAAGGACGCCGACCCCGAGCATCTGCGCCAGACCGTCAAGAATCTGAACGTACGGCCGGTCTTCACCGCGCACCCGACCGAGGCGGCCCGGCGTTCCGTACTGAACAAGCTGCGCCGTATCGCCGAACTCCTCGAGGCCCCGGTCAGCCCGGCCGACCGGCGCCGGCACGATCTGCGGCTCGCCGAGAACATCGACCTGATCTGGCAGACCGACGAGCTGCGTGTGGTGCGGCCCGAGCCGGCCGACGAGGCGCGCAACGCGATCTACTACCTCGACGAGCTGCACGCGGGAGCGGTCGGCGACGTGCTGGAGGACCTGTCCGCGGAGCTGGAGCGGGTCGGCGTCGAACTGCCCCCGGAGACACGGCCGTTGACCTTCGGCACCTGGATCGGCGGCGACCGTGACGGCAACCCCAATGTCACCCCCGCGGTGACCTGGGAGGTGCTGATCCTGCAGCACGAGCACGGCATCGGCGACGCCATCGAGATCATCGACTATCTGCGCGGACTGCTCTCCAACTCCATCCGCTACGCGGGCGCCACGGAGGAGCTGCTCACGTCGTTGCAGAGCGATCTGGAGCGGCTGCCGGAGATCAGCCCCCGCTACAAGCGGCTGAATGCCGAGGAGCCGTACCGCCTCAAGGCCACCTGCATCCGGCAGAAGCTCGTCAACACCCGGGAGCGGCTCGCCAAGGGCACGCCGCACGAGGAGGGCCGCGACTACCTCGGCACCGGAGAGCTGCTGCACGACCTCACCCTGATCCGGACGTCGCTGCGCGCGCACCGCGGCGGCCTCTTCGCCGACGGCCACATGGACCGTACGATCCGCACGATCGCGGCGTTCGGGCTTCAGCTCGCGACGATGGACGTACGCGAGCACGCGGACGCGCATCACCATGCGCTCGGGCAGCTCTTCGACCGGCTCGGCGAGGAGTCCTGGCGGTACGCGGACATGCCGCGGGACTACCGGCAGAAGCTGCTCGCCAAGGAGCTGCGCTCGCGGCGGCCGCTGGCGCCGACGCCCGCGCCGCTGGACGCCGCGGGGCAGAAGACCCTCGGCGTCTTCCACACCGTCAAGGAAGCCTTCGAGCGCTTCGGGCCCGAGGTCATCGAGTCGTACATCATCTCGATGTGCCAGGGCGCGGACGACGTCTTCGCCGCGGCGGTGCTGGCGCGTGAGGCCGGGCTGATCGATCTGCACGCGGGCTGGGCGAAGATCGGCATCGTGCCGCTGCTCGAGACCACGGACGAGCTGAAGGCCGCGGACGTCATCCTCGACGGGATGCTCGCCGACCCCTCCTACCGGCGGCTCGTCTCGCTGCGGGGCGACGTCCAGGAGGTCATGCTCGGGTACTCCGACTCGTCGAAGTTCGGCGGCATCACCACCTCGCAGTGGGAGATCCACCGGGCGCAGCGCAGGCTGCGTGATGTGGCGCACCGGTACGGCGTACGGCTGCGGCTCTTCCACGGCCGCGGCGGCACGGTCGGCCGCGGCGGCGGCCCCTCGCACGACGCGATCCTGGCGCAGCCGTGGGGCACGCTCGAGGGCGAGATCAAGGTGACCGAGCAGGGCGAGGTCATCTCCGACAAGTATCTGATCCCGTCGCTGGCCAGGGAGAACCTGGAGCTGACGGTCGCGGCGACGCTGCAGGCGTCCGCGCTGCACACCGCCCCGCGCCAGTCAGACGAGGCGCTGGCCCGCTGGGACGCGGCGATGGACACGGTCTCGGACGCGGCGCACTCGGCGTACCGGCGCCTGGTCGAGGACCCGGACCTGCCCGCGTACTTCTTCGCCTCCACGCCGGTGGACCAGCTGGCGGAGCTGCACCTGGGCTCGCGGCCGTCCCGCCGGCCGGACTCGGGGGCGGGCCTCGACGGTCTGCGGGCCATCCCGTGGGTCTTCGGCTGGACGCAGTCGCGGCAGATCGTGCCGGGCTGGTTCGGCGTCGGCTCGGGCCTGAAGGCGCTGCGTGAGGCGGGTCTGGACACGGTTCTGGACGAGATGCACGAGCAGTGGCACTTCTTCCAGAACTTCATCGCGAACGTCGAGATGACGCTGGCCAAGACGGACCTGCGGATCGCCCGGCACTATGTGGACACGCTCGTCCCCGATGACCTGAAGCATGTCTTCGCCACGATCGAGGCGGAGCACGCGCTGACGGTCAGCGAAGTCCTGAAGGTCACGGGCGGCGAGCGGCTGCTGGGCTCGAACCCTGTGCTGCAGCAGACGTTCGGCATCCGCGACGCATATCTGGACCCGATCTCCTACCTGCAGGTCTCGCTGCTTGCGCGCCAGCGCGGGGCGGCGGCCCGGGGCGAGGAGCCGGACCCGCTGCTGTCGCGGGCGCTGCTGCTGACGGTCAACGGCGTGGCGGCGGGGCTGCGCAACACCGGCTGACGACACGCGAAACGGCCCCCTCCCCGCGCGGGGAGGGGGCCGTTCTTGGTGCGCGTCAGTGCTTTGGTACTCGGCAGTGCTCAGTGCGCGTCAGTGCTGCTGGGCCTTGCGGCGGCGCGCGATCAGGTAGCCACCCGCGCCGACCAGGGCCGCGGCGACCGCCGAGATCGCGCCGATCGGGGCGCTCGAACCGGTCTCGGCGAGGTCACCGTCGCCGCCCGCGGACGGGGACGGGGCGGCCGTCGGAGCCGTGGAGGCGGAAGTGGAGGAGGTGGGCTCCGCCGTCGGCTCCTGTGAGGGCTCCTCGGAGGGCTTCTCCGAAGGCTTGCCGGTCGGCTCCTCGCTCGGCTTGCCGTCGTCCTCGCAGTCGGTCCAGAAGACCTTGTGCTTGGCCTTGCCGTGCTCGCCGTCGAAGTTCCAGACGAGCTTGTAGTGCCCGTCGGGCAGGGTCTTGTCGTCCGTACGGCCGTGACCCTCGCCGTCCAGGGTCAGTGAGCCGGTGTCAGCGACCGTGCCCTTGGTGCCGGTGGGCGGCATCTCGACGATCTTCCAGTCGACTTTCTGGCCGCCGTCGAAGCCGAAGGCGTCGAGGTAGAAGGAGCAGACGTGCGGCTCGTTCTTGCGGAGCTCTTCGCCGGTCTTGGCGTCGTGGATTTTCACGGTGCCGTTGTCGCCGGGCGGAGTGGCGAACGCGGATGGAGCGGCCGACAGCGAGAGCGCCGCTGCTGCCACCAGGGCGCCTGTGGACGTAAGGGTGCGCATGGGCAATCCAACGTGAGAGAGGGTGGGTGCCGTGGGGGGCGGCTCAGCGTCCTGTGAACTCGCGCGCCCGTCAAGGCAAATAGTGACGCATCTGCACCAAGAGTCGACACTTGTCCCGATAGTCCTGGATAACGATCAGGTGAATGCGCCGTTCCGGCAAGCGGGTTGGGGCTCCGGGAGTCCGGGCTCAGAGTGCGAAGAACGCTCCCACCAGCAGCCCGCCGCCCGCCGCCGCCGTCGCCCAGGCGAGCCGGGTCAGTCTGAGGCCGCCGCCGATGACAAGGGCGGCGAGGAGCAGTGCGCCGCCGAACGGAAGCCAGGCGTGAAGGGCGCCCGCCGTGCCGGTGCGGACCACTTCCGCCGTGCCCGGCTTCACCACCACCTGGAGCTTCGCGCCCTTCTTCACGGCGATCGACTTCTCGATCGTCATACCTGTGCGGGGCGCGGCCGAGCCCTCCGGGTCGTACGGTCCTGTGCAGGTGTCCTCGCCGCAGCCGGTGACCGTGAGCGTGCCGTGTTCCCGGCCCTTCGCGAGCAGGACGTGCTGGGCCGTGCCCCACGACGACCAGAAACCGGCCACCAGTAGCAGCGCGGCAACACAGGCCATGGCCGCCCGGCGGCCGTAGAGGAGCAAACGAGTCCGGTTCACAACGCGCGATCCTTGGCCATGCGACCGCGCTCGGTCAACCTATGGCCCGGCCTTATCAGGAGTTGTACGTACTTTGCGCCCGCTCCAGGCCCTCGGTCACCAGGCACTCCACCGAGTCCGCCGCCCGGTCCACCAGGTAGCCAAATTCCTTGCGTTCGGTGGACGAGAAGTCCTTCAGTACGAAGTCCGCGACCTGCATCCGGCCCGGCGGGCGGCCGATCCCGAACCGCACCCGGTGATAGTCCGCGCCCATCGCCTTGGTCATGGACTTCAGGCCGTTGTGCCCGTTGTCGCCGCCGCCCAGCTTCAGCCGCAGCATGCCGTAGTCGATGTCCAGCTCGTCGTGGATCGCGACGATGTTGGAGACCGGCACCTTGTAGAAGTCGCGCAGCGAGCTGACCGGGCCGCCGGACAGATTCATGTACGACATCGGCTTGGCGAGGATCACCCGCCGGTTCTCAGGACCGGGCGCGCCGATCCGGCCCTCCACGACCTGCGCCTGCGCCTTCTGCGCGCGCTTGAACTTGCCGCCGATGCGCTCCGCGAGCAGGTCGGCGACCATGAACCCGACGTTGTGCCGGTTCGCGGCGTAGTCGGGCCCGGGATTGCCGAGGCCCACGATGAGCCAGGGGCTGTTCACCTCGGACATCTGCGCTGCGTCTCCTCGCGTAAGGCGTAAGGGCATTGGTACCCAGAGGAAACGGGGTGGCGGGCCGCAGCCCGCCACCCCGTCAAGCCAAGCTCAGGCAGAGCTTACGGCTCAGGCCTCGGCGGCCTCTTCACCCTCGGCCTCGGCCTCGCCGGTCGGCTCCTCGGCCTGCGCGGCCAGGACCTGCACGACGACGGTGTCGTCCTCGACGGCCAGGGTCGTGCCGGACGGCAGCGGCACGTCCTTGGCGAGGATGGAGTCACCGGCAGCCAGGCCCGCGATGGAGACCGTGACGGACTCGGGGATGTGCGTGGCCTCGGCCTCGACCGGCAGGGCGTTCAGCACGTGCTCGACCAGGTACGCACCCGGGGCCAGCTCGCCCTCGGTGTGCACGGGGATCTCGACGTTGACCTTCTCGCCGCGCTTCACGATGAGCAGGTCGACGTGCTCCAGAAAGCCCTTGATCGCGTCGCGCTGCACGGCCTTCGGGATGGCCAGCTCGGTCTTGCCCTCGATGTCCAGGGAGAGCAGAACGTTGGACGTACGCAGGGCGAGCAGCAGCTCGTGGCCCGGCAGCGTGATGTGGACCGGGTTGGAGCCGTGACCGTACAGAACACCGGGAACCTTGTTCTCGCGGCGGACGCGACGGGCCGCACCCTTGCCGAACTCGGTACGGATCTCGGCGGCGAGCTTCACCTCGGACATGTGCACTCCTCGTATTGCAGAAAAAACTCTGGTGGCGGTCACCCGGCCACGACAGGCCTGCTACGAAGAGCGCGTCGATAACGGACCGCCGCACCGAAAAGTGCGGCCTCCCTCGCCGAGCAACTTGGACAGTCTACTCGGAGTGCCCCGAGCCACCCAATTCGATCAAGAGGTCCCGAGCCCAGCCACCGGCAGGACATGAGAAAGGGCCGCTCCCGGCGGGAACGGCCCTTTCTCGTACGTCCTTTAGCCCTGCTCCTCGAAGAGGCTCGTCACCGAACCGTCCTCGAACACCTCACGCACCGCACGCGCGATCGTCGGCGCGATCGACAGCACCGTGATCTTGTCGAGCTCCAGGTCGCCCGGGTCGGGCAGCGTGTTCGTGAACACGAACTCGCTCACCTTGGAGTTCTTCAGACGGTCCGCGGCCGGGCCGGACAGGATGCCGTGCGTCGCCGTCACGATCACGTCCTCCGCGCCGTGCGCGAACAGCGCGTCCGCGGCGGCGCAGATGGTGCCACCGGTGTCGATCATGTCGTCGACGAGGATGCAGACGCGGCCCTCGACCTCACCCACGACCTCGTGGACGGTCACCTGGTTGGCGACGTCCTTGTCGCGGCGCTTGTGGACGATCGCCAGCGGGGCGTCGAGCCGGTCGCACCAGCGGTCGGCGACGCGCACCCGGCCGGCGTCGGGGGAGACGACGGTGAGCTTGTTGCGGTCAACCTTCGCGCCCACGTAGTCGGCGAGCACCGGCAGCGCGGAGAGGTGGTCCACCGGGCCGTCGAAGAAGCCCTGGATCTGGTCGGTGTGCAGATCGACCGTGAGGATGCGGTCGGCGCCCGCGGTCTTCAGCAGGTCGGCGATCAGCCGGGCCGAGATCGGCTCGCGGCCACGGTGCTTCTTGTCCTGACGGGCGTAGCCGTACGACGGGATGATCACGGTGATGCTCCGGGCGGAGGCCCGCTTCAGAGCGTCGATCATGATCAGCTGCTCCATGATCCACTTATTGATGGGAGCCGTGTGGCTCTGCATCAGGAAGCAGTCCGCACCGCGGGCCGACTCCTGGAAGCGGACGTAGATCTCGCCGTTCGCGAAGTCGAAGGCCTTCGTCGGCACCAGGCCGACACCCAGCTGGTGTGCGACCTCCTCGGCCAGCTCGGGGTGGGCGCGGCCGGAGAAGAGCATCAGCTTCTTCTCGCCGGTCGTCTTGATCCCGGTCACAGCACTGTCTCCTCAGACGTGTTCTCTGGCCACGGGCGTACTGAGCGTGAGCCAGCCGAATTTGTGTGCACGTATCACGGTACGCCGAGATCGACGCACCCGTTTCCGGTCAGTTCCCGTCGGCGACCGGTTCCGTTGCCACCTGCGCCGCTTGCGCGGCGGCGCTTCCGGGGCGCTTCCGAGCCACCCAACCCTCGATATTCCGCTGCTGGCCGCGGGCGACGGCCAGCGAACCCGCCGGTACATCCTTGGTGATGACCGAGCCCGCCGCGGTGTACGCGCCGTCCCCGATCGTGACGGGAGCCACAAACATGTTGTCCGAGCCGGTCTTGCAGTGCGAGCCGATCGTGGTGTGGTGCTTGGTCTCGCCGTCGTAGTTCACGAACACGCTCGCGGCGCCGATGTTCGTGTACTCGCCGATCGTCGCGTCGCCGACGTAGGAGAGATGCGGCACCTTCGTGCCCTCGCCGATCGTGGCGTTCTTCATCTCCACGTACGTACCGGCCTTGGCCTTCAGGCCGAGCCGGGTGCCGGGACGCAGATACGCGTACGGGCCGACCGACGCCGACTCCCCGATCTCCGCGGTGTCCGCCACCGTGTTGTCCACCCGCGCGCCCGCGCCGACCGTGGTGTCTTTGAGCCGTGAGTTGGGGCCGACCTCCGCGCCCTCGGCGAGATGGGTCGCGCCCAGCAGCTGCGTCCCGGGGTGCACGATCGCGTCCGGCTCGAACGTCACCGTCACGTCCACGAGCACCGACGCCGGGTCGACGACCGTGACACCGGCCATCATCGCCCGCTCCAGGAGGCGCTCGTTGAGCAGCTTGCGCGCCTCGGCCAGCTGTACGCGGTTGTTGATGCCCAGGATCTCCCGGTGGTCACCGGCGACGGACGCGCCGACCCGGTGACCGGCCTCGCGCAGGATGCCGAGGACGTCGGTGAGGTACTCCTCGCCCTGGCTGTTGTCCGTACGCACCTTGCCGAGCGCGTCCGCGAGCAGCTGGCCGTCGAAGGCGAAGACCCCGGAGTTGATCTCCCGGATCGCGCGCTGCTCCTCGGTGGCGTCCTTGTGCTCGACGATCGCGGTGACGGCGCCGGTGACGCTGTCCCGCACGATCCGGCCGTAGCCGGTGGAGTCGGGGACCTCGGCGGTCAGCACGGTGACGGCGTTGCCGTCGGCGGCGTGCGTCGCGGCGAGCGCGGTGAGCGTCTCGCCGGAGAGCAGGGGAGTGTCGCCGCACACGACGACGACGGTTCCCTCGGGGGTCTGGCCGAGCTCTTCGAGGGCCATCCGGACGGCGTGCCCGGTGCCGTTCTGCTCAGCCTGGTAGGCGGTGCGGGTGCCGGCGTACTGCTCGGCGAGATGTCCCTTGACCTGCTCACTGGCGTGGCCGACGACGACGACGAGGTGCTCGGGGTCCAGCTCGCGAGCGGCGGAGACGACGTGTCCGACGAGCGAGCGCCCGCAGATTTCGTGCAGGACCTTGGGGGTCTTCGACTTCATGCGGGTGCCCTCACCCGCTGCGAGGACGACGACGGCTGCCGGGCGGTTGGCGCTCACGGGAATGCCCTTCGGCTTCGGGTGGTGGACATCCGAAGGATACCGGGGGGTTTCAGGAGTGAAATAAGGGCGGGTCCTGACAATGAGAGTCAGAACCCGATGCAAGAGGCTCCCCCGCCAGGACTCGAACCCGGACTAATGGCACCAAAAGCCACTGTGCTGCCAATTACACCACAGGGGATAGCTGAGTCGATCATTCCGGACATTACCCCCGGGCTGCCGACTGGGCACCCCACACTATGCCGTACCACCCGCCCTCGGTGCGACGGTACTTGTCCTCAGGCTGCCCCGCACTCCCCACAGAAGCTGCCCCGCACTCCCCGGAAAATGAGTCGCACCCGCCCGTAGGCTGGAAGGCATGACCACAACGGGGGAACACCAGGACGGCACGGGCACGACCGCCCGTGGCTGGCTGTGGTGGAGACGGCGGCGCAGTGTCGCGTTGGACGTGGGGCTCGGGATCGTCTCCGCCATCGAGTGCGCTCTGGAGGGTGTGGGGTTCGCGGACAGGGCCGCCATTCCCGTGCCCGTCGGGGTGCTGTTCGGGCTGGTCGTCGGGTCCGTGCTGGTGCTGCGGCGGCGGTGGCCGATCGCCGTGGTGCTGGTGTCGATCGCGATCATGCCCGCCGAGATGGGCTTTTTGATGGGCATCGTCGGGCTCTATACGCTCGCCGCGTCCGAGGTGCCGCGCCGGATCACCGCGACGCTCGCCGGGATGTCGCTGGCCGCGACGCTGATCGTGTCGTTCGTGCGGGTACGCCAGGAGGTGCAGTCCGCGGACTTCGATCCGGCGCCCGGCGCCTGGTACGTACCGACGATGGCGGGCTTCATGTCGCTCGGCCTGACCGCGCCGCCGGTGCTGCTCGGTCTCTACATAGGGGCCAGACGCCGGCTGATGGAGAGCCTGCGGGAGCGCGCGGACAGCCTGGAGCAGGAGCTGTCGCTGCTGGCCGACCGGGCCGAGCAGCGGGCCCAGTGGGCGCGTACGGAGGAGCGGACCCGGATCGCGCGGGAGATGCACGACGTCGTGGCGCACCGGGTGAGCCTGATGGTGGTGCACTCGGCCGCGCTGCAGGCGGTGGCGCTCAAGGATCCGCAGAAGGCCGTGAAGAACGCCGCGCTGGTGGGGGACATGGGCCGGCAGGCGCTGACCGAGCTGCGCGAGATGCTCGGCGTGCTGCGGGCGGGCGACGACGAGCAGCGGGCTGCGAAGCCGGTGCCGCTGGCCGCGGTGGGGGTCGCCGCGGCCGCCGCGGCGGCCGCCGCCGCCGAGGACGGGCCGTGTCTCGCCGACTTGGAGGGTCTGGTCGGCCAGTCGCGGCAGGCGGGGATGGTGGTCGAGCTCGTGGTCCAGGGCGAGGGACGGGAGTACGCGCCGGAGGTCGAGCAGACCGCGTACCGCGTGGTCCAGGAGGCTCTGACGAACGTCCACAAGCACGCGGCCGGGGCGAAGGTGATGGTGCGGCTCGCGCACCGCGGGGCCGAGGTCGCCATGCAGGTGGAGAACGGCGCTCCGGACGCCGACGGTGCGGCAGCGGCCGCGCGGCTGCCGAGCGGCGGCAACGGCCTGGTGGGGATGCGGGAGCGGGTGCTTGCGCTGGGCGGGGTGTTCGTGTCGGGGCCGACCGACGTGGGCGGCTTCCGGGTGTCGGCGGTGCTGCCGGACCGGGACGGGCACGGCGAGCAGCAGTTCTGACCCGTACTGGCCTGTACTGATCGGCCCCGGTCGGCCCCGTAGGCTCCGGTCGGCCCTGGGCTCAGCCGAGCGTGAGCCGTGGCGGCTGGGCGCCCGTGACCAGCGTGGCGAGCGCATGGTCGATGTCCGGGCCGAGGTACCAGTCGCCGGTGTGGTCGAGGCTGTAGACCCGTCCCTCGACGTCGATCGCCAGTACCGCCTGGCTGTCGCCCTCCTCCCCGAGCGGGGAGATCTCGGTGTCCAGCGCGCGCCCCAGATCGGCGAGGGTACGGGCGAGGTGGAGCCCGGCCAGCGGGTCGAAGCGCACGGGCGTGGGGGCCGTCTGCCGGCCGGGGCCGGGGGCCGCGACGCGCAGTCCGCCGAATTCCGCCCAGGCCTCGACGGCCGCGGGGAACACCGCGTGCCGGTGGCCGGCCGGCGAGGCGTACGCGCGCAGCGTGTCCGCCCAGTGCTCGGCCAGCTTGATGTCCCAGCGGCCGGGCTGCCACCCCGCCTCGCGCAGGGCGGCGTCGACCGCGACCGGGAACCGGGTGGTGCTGAGGTGGTCGGGCATCGGTGCGGGTTCAGCCGTTCTCGGGTGCGGTCGGGTCGACGGGGCGTACCCCGAAGTGGTCGAGCATCGCCGTACAGGAACGGCAGGGCGGTGCGTAGCTGCCGTGCAGCGGGTCGCCGTCCTCTCGGATCCGGCGTGCGGTCAGTTTCGACTGTTTGAGTGTGCGCCGCGCCTCGCTGTGGGTCAGCGGCTTGCGCTGCGCCCGCTTCGAGCGCTGCGACTCGGCGGCGGTGAGATGGCGCGAGAGCAGGATCGCCTCGGGGCAGCGGCCGGTGAAGCGTTCGCGCTGGCCGCTGGTGAGGGTATCGAGGAAATCCTGTACGAGCGCGTGAAGTACGGGCGGCTGGTCGCCCTTTCCCGCGGTGCAGGTGAGGGTCTCGCCGCGGACGGAGAGGGCTGCGGCGACGGCGGGCAGGATGCCGTCGCGGCGGTGGTTCAGGGCGGGCGGGCAGTGGGGCTCGGTGCTGCTCCAACTGAGGCGTGGATCACCTGAGGTGCCAGACGTACTTGGTTGCGCTGTGTGCATGGTGCTGTCGTCCCCTCCCCTGCAATCCCCCGAGTTGCGGGGACAGCCTGCCAAATGGGGCGGGGGGTGCGGAAGCTGGGGCACTGAAACGTGTCGACCCGTCGGCAAACGGTCACTCGACTGTGACTGTTCGTGACGGAACCGGAGCGTCGGTTCTCCCTACTGCCCCACCGCATAGGCTGTCCTGAACCAGCCGGAACGCAGCAGGGGGCATACCGCCATGACGACAGGTCGGCAAGGGCTGGGGGCACCTCCCGGCCCCCAGGCCGGGGGACAAACCGCGCCACCTAACGCGGCCTACGCCGGGCAGGTCGTGAACTTCCCGGATCCGGTCCGGGCCTCCCGCCACCCTAGAGGTGTGCGCGTGGACGAGAACGGCTTTCCGGACTTTTCGCCGTACGCGCGTGCCGCCGCGCAGATTGCCGAGCCCCCGGAGGGCTTCGGCGTCGACGAACTGCGGCTCACCGACTACGTATCGGCGAATGCGGCGTTGCACGCCGACGGCCATGCGCTGTGGGCCACGATTCCCGCGGTCGCCACGCCGCACGGCTGGACCTGGCACCACGTGCCGGGCACCCGCCGTCTCGAGCTGGTCCCGGTCGAGGTGAAGGCGCTGCTGCGGCATCACGGCGGACTGGCGACGACGCCGGTGGACCAGAGCAAGCGGGGCACCCGGCCGCTCCAGGAGACCCGGCCCGCGCACTTCGGCCTGCCCAAGGGCGTGGTGTCGGTGACTGAGCAGCAACTGCTCGGCGTCGAGGAGGACTTGGGTTATCGGCTGCCGGGCGCCTACCGCTCCTTCCTCAAGGCGGCGGGCGGCTGCGCGCCGGTCGGGGCGGCGCTCGACGCCGAGTTGGGGCTGCTGGTCGACCAGCCGTTCTTCACGGTGCGGGACGAGGCCGGGGTCAATGACCTGGTGTACGTCAACAAGTGCCTGCGGGACCATCTGACCAAGGACTACCTGGGCGTCGCGTTCGTCCAGGGCGGGATCCTGGCGGTGAAGGTCAAGGGCTCGGCTGTCGGCTCGGTGTGGTTCTGCGCGTACGACGACGCACGGGACCAGGACGGCTGGAGCGTGCAGGAGCGCGTGGAGCGGCTGCTGCTGCCGTGCGGCGACGACTTCGACGGTTTTCTGCAGCGCCTGGCGGGCAATCCGCCGGAGCTGGAGACCGTGGCGAACCTGATGGTGGACGGCGGCTTCGCGCAAGCCGTCCCGATCTCGGACGAGGGGTGACGGTCCGATGGTGACCTTCGCGCAGGCGCAGGAGCGCGCGGAAGAGTGGGTCAACGGCGATGTGCCCGCGTATCAGCACCGTGAGGTGCGGGTGCGGGAGTTCGAGCTGGGCTTTGTGGTCTGGGCGGAGGACCGCGATGGGGGTACCTCCCAGGCCGAAGGCTCTGGCGGAGGCGCCCGTTCGACTGGCGGGCAGCAGCGGCTGGTGATCGCCCGCGACAGCGGTGAGGCGACGCTGTGGCCGGGGCTGCCGGTGGGTGAGGTGATCCGCCGGTACGAGGAGGAGTACGGGATCCAGGAAGAGGTCGCCGCCGCGCCGGAGCCGCCGCAGCGCATCGACCTGAATCAGACGTCGTTCTTGTTGAGCCCGCCGGAGTGGCTCCAGGAGGCGGCGGACAAGCTGGGGATCCCGGACCGGCGGTCGCCGGAGTCCGGCGCGGCGGCTTCGGGTTCGGGTTCGGGTTCGGGTTCGCCGGAACCGGCGGCTGCGGGCGCGCCGTCTTCCGGGGCCGACTGGTCGGCCCCCGCTGCCGCTTCGGATGCCACCGGCCCCAACGCGTCGCAGGCGGGCGGGAGTTCGTCCGCCTCCGGGTCGGCGTGGCCCGCCGCCGGGTCCTCGGGCGGCGACGCCTCGCAGGGCGGGTCGCTGTGGCCCAGCGCCGGTGGCGGCGACTACGAGCCGACGGCATCCGACGGTGTGCCCTCCACGCCGTCCGGGGCCGCCGCGTGGACGGACACCAACGCCGCGGGGTCGGACGACGCGTCCGTGCCGCTGCCGGCCACGGTGTTCGCGCCGCCGATCTCCGGTGCCGACGACGAAGACACCCCGTCGCCCGCGGTGGGCGCGGATGCGCCGACCGCGCTGATGTCTGGCGGCAGCCAGTTGCCGCGGACCGCGGTCGCCCCGGCGCTGAACCAGCAGCCTGGGGGACCTGCCGGTCCGGGTGCGGCCGACATCGCCGACGCGGCGACGAGCAAGGCGGTCCTGCCGCCGCGTGGCTCGCGCGGAAGCGGTCCGACGACTCCGCCGCCGCCCGGCGCTCCCGGCACTCCGGGCGCACGGCCGGGGGCGACGCCGCCGCCGTCGGGGCCGGGTGCTCCCGGTGCTCCGGCGGCCGGCTATCTGCCGACGCAGCTCGTCTCGCAGCTGGGTTCGGAGGGACCGCAGCCGCCCGGCCCGCCCGGTGCGCCCGGTGCTGCTCCGACGCCTCCGGGTCCGCCTGGTGCGCCGACGCCCCCTGGTCCGCCCGGTGGTGGCGTGCATCATGCCGCGACGATGCTCGCCGGACCCGCCCAGACGGGCCCCGGTGCGCCGCAGCCCCCCGGTCCGCCTGGGGCTCCGCAGCCCCCCGGTCCGCCTGGGGCTCCGCAGCCTCCTGGTCCGCCCGGCCCTCCTGGTGGCACGCCGCCGCCCGGTGGCGGCGTGCACCATGCCGCGACGATGCTGGCCGATCCGAGCCAGATGGGCGGCCCCGGTGCGCCGCAGCCTCCGGGTCCGCCCGGTGCGCCGACGCCCCCTGGTCCGCCCGGTGGTGGCGTGCACCATGCCGCGACGATGCTCGCCGGACCCGCCCAGACGGGCCCCGCTGCGCCGCAGCCCCCCGGCCCGCCCGGTGCGCCTCCCGGCCCGCCGCCCGGTGGTCCCGTACCGCATGCGCCGCAGCCACCCGCGTACGGCTATCCGCAGCAGCCGCCGTCCGGCATGCCGACCGTCGGCCCCGGCTACCAGGCCGTGCTGCGCTACCGCGCGCCCGACGGCTCCGAGGCCCAGCTGATCCGCCGCTCGGCGCCCGGCACTCCGCACCCGGAGTGGCAGATCCTGCATGAGCTGCGCGCCATGAACGTGCCGCCGCAGCAGGTGCTGGAGCTGCACACCGAGCTGGAGTCGTGCGAGCTGCCCGGCGCCTACTGCGCGCGGATGATCCGGGAGACCTGGCCGCAGGTGCGGATCACCTCCGTCGCTCCGTACGGCAGGGATCACGCCAGCCGGCAGCAGGGCATGCAGCATTTGCTCACCCACCAGGGCGAGTTGCACCAGGTCGCGGACGGCCCGGCGCGGCCCGCGCCGGTGCGGGCGCCGTTGCCGCAGGTGGCGCCGGCCCCGCCGATCCCCCCGGAGGGGATCGCGCAGGAACTGGTGGGCGCGTTCGGGCCGCAGGGCATCTGCCGGTTCGACCAGCGGGCCGTCTCGCGTCAGGGAGTGCCGGAAATTGTCGCGGCCACGCTGGTGTGGGCGGGGCTGCCGGGCGACTTCAACCCGTTCTTCTGGGCGCAGCCGGCCCAGCCCGTCGTCCCGACGCTCGCGGAGCTCGCGGCACAGCGGCAGATCCAGCCCGCCGCCGACGCGGGTTCGTACCTCGTGGTGGGCAGCGACTTCGGCCGCGCGATCTGCGTCCAGTACGGCACGGCGCACATCGTGGCGGTGCCGGTGGAGGCGGGTCCGGGCGGTCAGCCGGTGGCGCCGCAGTTCGTGAACAGCGGGCTGCCGGAATTCACCCGCTGCCTGGCGCTGCTCGGCCGGATGTGGCGGCTGCGCTTCGGGCTCAACCCTGAGCAGGCCGGCCGCTGGACGGTGGACTTCCAGGCGCAGCTCGCCGCGCTGGACCCGGCGGCGCTGGCGTCGCCGGAGAGCTGGTGGTCGGTGCTGGTCGAGCAGATGTGGGACGGACTGCTGTAACGCCGTACACGACGAATCACCGGGGCGCCCGGTCTGCTGCGGCAGACCGGGCGCCCCTCCGTTTGCACTCGACTCCGACTTCTTTCACCAAATGGCGCATTTCTGAGCGTGGTGAGGTGGAGTGTTGCGTTATGAGTACTTCAGTCCGATCCAGCAGGATGTGCGCAAATCACGATGTCTGTCATTGTCTGTCACTCGAGAGAGGCTTGAAGGTTGACATCCTCCACCCCCTGGCGGGGGTGGATTCCTTCCCTTGCGGGTTGGGCTTTCTGCTTCGCTGACAGTTGCCTCTCAGGAGTGCTCCGTTGAGGTCTTACACCGTCTCCACAGACTGTCACCGCCAGCCCGGCGGCCAGTATGTTCTTCGCTGCGTTCACGTCCCGGTCGTGGACTGTTCCGCAGTCGCATGTCCATGTCCGGACGTTCAGGGGCAGCGTGTCTCGGATGGTGCCGCATTCGGAGCACAGCTTGGAGGAGGGGAACCAGCGGTCGATGGCGACCAGGTTCCGTCCGTACCAGGCGCACTTGTACTCCAGCATGGAGCGCATGTCGGTCCAGGCCGCGTCCGAGATCGCGCGGGCCAGGGTGTGGTTCTTGACCATGTTGCGTACGGTCAGGTCCTCGACCACGATCGTTTGGTTTTCACGAACGAGTCGAGTGGTGAGCTTGTGCAGGAAGTCCCTGCGGCGGTCGGCGATCCGGGCGTGCACCTTGGCGACCTTGCGCCGGGCCTTGGCCCGGTTCGCGGAGCCCTTCTCCTTCTTCGCCAGCACACGCTGGGTCTTGACGAGCCGGGCGCGGTCCTTGCGCTCATGCCGGGGGTTGGCGATCTTCTCCCCGGTGGAGAGCGTCACGAGGGTGGCGATCCCGGCGTCGATCCCCACTGCCGTATCCGTGGCGGGGAGCGGCTGGACGCCGGGGTCCTCACACAGCATGGACACGAACCAGCGCCCGGCGCTGTCCTGCGACATGGTGACCGTAGACGGCTCAGCACCCTCCGGGAGGGGACGCGACCACGCGATCGCCAGCGGGCCGTCCATCTTGGCCAGCGTCAACTGACCGTCCCGGTACTTGAACGCGGAGCGGGTGTATTCCGCGGAGCGGCGCGTCTTCTTCTTCGACTTGAACCGTGGATACTTCGCCCGTCCCTCGAAGAAGTTCGAGAACCCGTGTTGCAGGTGACGAAGCGTCTGCTGCAACGGAACCGACGACACCTCGGACAGAAAGGCCAGTTCCCGGGTCTTCTTCCACGCGGTGAGCATGGCCGAGGTCTCGTTGTAGTTCACGCGCCGCTGCTCGCCGAACCACGCCGTGGTACGGGCCTCCAGCGCCAAGTTGTAGACCTTGCGCACGCACCCGAACGTGCGCGACAGCTCGGCTGCCTGCGCATCGGTCGGGTGGAAGCGGTACTTGAACGCCCGCTTCACATACTCGGTCTTCATATCTCACAAACTATAGGCCAGTTGGTGAGAGGTCGAAGCGTCAGAACAGAGATGCAACGACACACCGCCGCTTCGCGGCTCCGGGCCAAGGATGCGTTTCCCGCCCCGGCTGAAACCGGGGGTTTACCCGCAAGGAGATTGGGATGAGTGCTGCATCGGTGTCACCTCACGGCTTCGTCGCCGTACGTGGGCGTGGCTACCCGCTGAAGGAGACCGACGCCTACGTCACCTCCCTGTCCCAGGACCGCGACGACGCCTGGGAACGCGCCGCGCGCCTCACCGTCCTCGCCAGAGAGATGGAGGCGGAGGCGGCCGGCCTGCGCGAGAGGGTCGCGGCGCTCGCACCGCCGACGTACGAGACACTCGGCCGACGCGCCGAGTGCCTGCTGGCGCTGGCCGTTGAGGCGTCCGAGGAACTGCGGGCCACGTCCCAGGACGAGGCGCAGGCGGTGATCGAGGCGTCCGACGCGGCCGCCCGCCGGACGCGCGACGCGGCCCGCGAGCACGCCGATTCGGTACGGGCGGACGCCGAGACCCGGGCCCAGCAGACCCTCCTCGCCGCGCAGGCCACGGCGGACGAGATCCGCATCGAGGCCCGCCGCGACGTCAAGGAGCGGCGCGGCGAAGCGGTTGCCGCGTGGAAGGAGATGCGTCTGCGCACCGAGAGCGCCCTGGCCGACCTGGAGACGGAGCAGGCCGGTCGCTGGGAGGCGGTGGAGCGCGAACTTGCAGACTGCTCAGCCGAGTTGGACGCGCGCCACGCCGAACTCACCGCTGACGCGGAGGCCGGTCTCTCGGAGGCCAAGTGCATCTTCGCCGAGTCGGAGGAGTACACCCGCCACGGCCAGGAGGACGCGGAGGCCCGGGCCGCCGAGCTGCTCGCCGAGGCCCGGGCGTCCGCGGAGCGGATCGCGCGCGAGACGGAGCGGCTGCTGCGGGAGCACGAGGAGTCCCGGGAGGAGATGGAGGCGCACATGGCGCACATCAGCAACAGTCTGGCGGCCCTGACGGGCCGCGCGGCGGCGGAGGGCTGAGCGGGCCCTACGCCGGTCGTGCGGGCCGACCCGGTCGCGGTCTGAGGGCAAGCTCGGGCACGCCGTAGTGCACGCGCCGGCTACTTCTCGGGCTTGTCGGCGATGACCGGGAAGCGGCGCGGGGCGACGAACACCAGGACCAGCAGGGCGACTCCGGCCGCCGCTGCCGCGCCCACGTAGACATAGTCGACCGCAGTCGCGACCGCACGCCGCAGATTGTCCGCCGACTCGTCCGTCGCCAGCGTGCGTGCCACCGAGTCGAGGTCGCCGCCGCCGAGGCGAGTCGCCAGCACTCCGTTCGCGATCGCCCCGAAGAGGGCCGCGCCCACGCTCTGGCCGACCTGGCGGCAGAAGAGGACAGACGCCGTTGTCGTACCCCGCTCCGACCAGGGGACCGTCGACTGGACGCCGACGATCAGCGGGAGTTGGAAGAGGCCGAGCGCCGCGCCGAGCAGCAGCATGATCAGGGCCGGCTGCCAGGGTTCGGCGGGGTGGGGGAGCAGCGGGAAGGCCAGCAGGACCAGCATCGCGAGCGTGATCCCGACGACCGCGGTGAGCCGGAAGCCGATCCGTGTGTAGACCCGGTTCGACAGCGCCGCGGTGATCGGCCAGCTCAGTGTCATGACGGAGAGTACGAATCCCGCGGCGATCGGCCCGAGGCCGAGCACCGACTGCGCGTACGTCGGGAGGAAGACGGTCGGGGCCACCATGAGCAGGCCCAGCGCGCCGAGCGCCAGATTGACCGCGGCGATCGTGCGGCGGCGCCAGACCCAGCCGGGGATGATCGGCTCCGCGGCCCGCCGTTCGATGACGACGGTCACGGCGACGAGGACCGCGCTGCCGCCGAGCAGCGCGAGCGACGGGGTGGAGAGCCACGGCCAGGCGATACCGCCCTGCACGAGCGCGAAGAGCAGCAGGCTGCCGGTGAGGAAGACGGCCAGTGCGCCGGGCCAGTCGATACGGGGGCGGGGTCCCCGTTCCCGTACTGGCTCGGTGAGATGGCGGGCGACCAGCCACAACGCCACTGCCCCGACCGGCAGATTGATCAGGAAGATCCAGCGCCAGTCGGCGTACCCGGCGAGCAGCCCGCCGATCGCCGGGCCCGCCACCGCCGAGACCGCCCACACCGTCGACAACTTCGCCTGGATCTTGGGGCGTTCCTTGAGCGGGTAGAGGTCGGCGGCGATGGTCTGCACCGTGCCCTGGAGCGCCCCGCCGCCCAGGCCTTGCACGACTCGGAAGGCGATCAGCGAGGCCATGTTCCAGGCGGCGGCGCACAGCAGCGAGCCGGCGAGGAAGAGGATGATGCCGGCGATCAGTACCGGCTTGCGGCCGAAGGTGTCGGAAAGCTTTCCGTAGACGGGGAGAGAGACGGTGACGGCTAGCAGATAGCCGGAGAAGAGCCAGGAGAAGACCGAGAACCCGCCGAGGTCGCCGACGATCTGCGGTACGGCGGTTGAGACGATGGTGCCGTCCAGCGCGGCGAGCGCCATGCCGAGCATCAGGGCGGCGACGACCGGGCCGCGGCGGCCGCGCGGGGCGGCGGTTGCAGTGGATGCCTCCGACGCCGCGGATGCCTCGGACGCCTCCGATGCCGCGCTCGCCGCCCCGCTCACCGACCCACTCGCCGCCCCGGATGTCTCGCCGTCGGCGCCGGTGCTGCCCGTACTGCCGCCCGTGGCGCTCACCCCTGAATCCTTTCCCCCTGCACGTATTTCCCGGGACAGCCTCTCACTTGAGCCTCACGCAGGGGGAGGGTGCAGGCTCGACCCGTGCCGTTCCACCCGGAGGTGGAGTCCCCTTAGGGGCTCCTCCTTACTAATGGCCAGGGGTGGTTCGTCCCGGGGGACGACGAGGTGGCGGGGATCAATTCCTTAGCTTGGTCTTACGGCCGCAGCTGAGGCCCGCACCACCGGGGGGTGGGGAAAACCCCCGGTTCAAGACTGCGCTGCGCACCAGCGCGCCGGACCGCTTCCGCCGACAGACTCGAACCCGTACTCGCATCCGCACTCGGACCGTAGCGGCGACACCAGCTCATCACCGATTTAGGAGACATACCGTGACAACGGCTGTGACCATTCCCCGGCACGGGGACACCGGAGGGCGTACGGCCGTCGCGGCGCGAGGGCGGCAGGTCGTCAAGGCGTACGGCTTCGGGGAGACCCGCGTCGTCGCGCTCGACCATGTCGACGTCGACATCGCCCGCGGGCAGTTCACCGCGATCATGGGCCCGTCCGGGTCCGGCAAGTCGACGCTGATGCACTGCCTGGCCGGCCTCGACACCGTCACGTCGGGCGAGATCTACCTCGACGAGACCGAGATCACCAAGCTCAAGGACAAGAAGCTCACGCAGCTGCGCCGGGACCGGATCGGCTTCATCTTCCAGGCCTTCAACCTGCTGCCGACGCTCAACGCCCTGGAGAACATCACGCTTCCCATGGACATCGCCGGCCGCAAGCCGGACGCCGCCTGGCTCAACCGGGTCGTCGAGACGGTCGGCCTCATCGACCGCCTCAAGCACCGGCCCACCCAGCTCTCCGGCGGCCAGCAGCAGCGTGTCGCCGTGGCCAGGGCGCTCGCCGCCCGACCCGAGATCATCTTCGGCGACGAGCCGACCGGAAACCTCGACTCCCGCGCGGGCGCCGAGGTGCTGGGCTTCCTGCGCCGCTCGGTCGACGAACTGGGCCAGACCATCGTGATGGTCACGCACGACCCGGTGGCCGCCTCGTACGCGGACCGGGTCCTCTACCTCGCCGACGGCCGGATCGTCGACGAGATGTTCCGGCCGACCGCCGACGCCGTACTCGACCGTATGAAGGACTTCGACGCGCGGGGGCGGACGTCGTGACTGTATGGAAGACGTCGATGCGCAACTTCTTTGCGCACAAGGGGCGAATGGCGCTCTCCGCTGTGGCGGTGCTGCTGTCGGTGGCCTTCGTGTCGGGGACGCTTGTCTTCACCGACACGATGAACACGACATTCGACAAGCTCTTCGCCGCGACCGCGTCCGATGTCACCGTCAGCCCCAAGGGCTCGGGTGACAGCGGCGACGACAACGACAACCCGCAGACCGGCAAGCCCGAGTCGCTGCCCGCCTCGCTCGTCGAGAAGGTGGCGAAGGCCGACGGCGTGAAGTCCGCCGAAGGCGCGGTCGTCAGCATGAGCGTGACCGTCGTCAACTCCAAGAACAAGGACATGGGTTCCAGCAGCGGCGCTCCGACGATCGCGGGCAACTGGACCGAGAATGTGCTCAAGTCGATGGACATCACCTCCGGCCACGCACCGCGCGGCCCCACCGAGGTGATGGTCGACGCCGACACCGCCGAGAAGCACAGCCTGGGGCTCGGTGACGAGCTGCGCACCATCGCCGTCACCGGCGACTTCACCGCCAAGATCTCCGGCATCGCCTCCTTCCAGGTCACCAACCCGGGTGCGGCCGTCGTCTACTTCGACACCGCCACCGCGCAGCGTGAACTGCTCGGCAAGGACGGCCTGTTCACCCATGTCTCCGTCACAGCGGCCGAGGGCGTGAGTGACGAGCAGCTCAAGCAGAACGTCGCCACGACCCTCGGCGGTCCCTTCAAGCTGCAGACGGCGAAGGAAGCCGCCGACGCGAGCCGCGAAGACGTCGGCTCCTTCCTCGACGTGATGAAGTACGCGATGCTCGGCTTCGCCGGGATCGCCCTCCTCGTCGGCATCTTCCTGATCGTCAACACCTTCTCGATGCTGGTCGCCCAGCGCACCCGCGAGATCGGCCTGATGCGGGCCATCGGCTCAAGTCGCAAGCAGGTCAACCGCTCCGTGCTCGTAGAGGCGCTGCTGCTCGGCATTGTCGGCTCGATCGCGGGGGTCGCCGCCGGCGTGGGGCTGGCCGTCGGGCTGATGAAGCTCATGGGCTCCATGGGCATGCACCTGTCCACCCAGGACCTGACCGTGAAGTGGACCACCCCGGTGGTCGGACTCGTCCTCGGCATCGTCGTCACCGTCGTCGCCGCGTATGTCCCGGCCCGCCGGGCCGGCAAGGTCTCCCCGATGGCCGCGCTGCGCGACGCCGGTACGCCGGCGGACGGCAAGGCCGGCTGGATCCGGGCCGGGATCGGCCTCCTGCTCACGGGTGCCGGTGCCGCCGCGCTCCTGGTCTCCACCCAGGCCGACAAGGCGAGCGAGGGCTCGATGTTCCTCGGCCTCGGCGTGGTCCTCTCGCTCATCGGCTTCGTGGTCATCGGCCCGCTGCTCGCGGGCGTCGTGGTCCGGGTGATCAGCGCGGTCGTCCTGCGGATGTTCGGCCCGGTCGGGCGGCTCGCGGAGCGCAACGCGCTGCGCAATCCCCGCCGTACGGGAGCGACCGGCGCCGCCCTGATGATCGGCCTCGCCCTGGTGGCGTGCCTGTCGGTGGTCGGCTCCTCGATGGTCGCATCGGCGACGGATGAGCTCGACAGGTCGGTCGGCGCGGACTTCATCGTCCAGTCGGGCAAGGGCCAGCCGATCATGCCGCAGGTCGAGAAGGCGCTGAAGTCGGCCGCGCACATCGAGCACGTCACCAACTACAAGGGCGTGCAGACGAAGCTGACCTCCCCCGACGGCAAGACGGAGGACGAGGAAATCGTCGCGGCCGACCCGACGTACGCACAGGATCTGCGCCGCGAGACCGTCGCGGGCGAGCTCTCGGCGGCTTACGGGAAGAACGCGATGTCGGTGGGCGACGCCTACGCCAAGAGGCACGGCGTGAAGGTCGGCGACAAGATCAAGGTCGCCTTCAAGAACGGCCGGACCGCCGAGCTGAAGGTCGCGGCGATCACCTCCGACGACGGGAACGTCGACAAGGGCGCGATGTACACCAACATCACGACCGCCGCGCAGTACGTCCCCGCCGACAAGATGCCCAAGAACCTGATCATGTTCGCGAAGGCGGAGGACGGCAAGGAGAAGGAGGCCTACGCGGCGCTCAAGGCGTCGGTCGCCAAGTACCCGCAGTACAAGGTGCAGAACCAGACCGACTTCAAGCAGGACCTGAAGGACCAGATCGGTCAGCTGCTGAACATCGTCTACGGCCTGCTGGCGCTCGCGATCATCGTCGCGGTGCTGGGCGTGGTGAACACCCTCGCCCTGTCGGTGGTCGAGCGGACCCGGGAGATCGGCCTGATGCGCGCCATCGGCCTCTCGCGCCGCCAGCTGCGCCGCATGATCCGCCTGGAGTCGGTGGTCATCGCCCTCTTCGGCGCGCTGCTCGGCCTCGGCCTGGGCATGGGCTGGGGCACAACGGCGCAGAAGCTGCTGGCCCTGGAAGGCCTGGGGGTCCTGGAGATCCCGTGGCCGACGATCCTCACCGTGTTCGTGGGCTCGGCGTTCGTGGGCCTGTTCGCGGCACTGGTGCCGGCGTTCAGGGCGGGCCGGATGAACGTGCTGAACGCGATCGCCACGGAGTAGGGGGCGGCGGCGCGTTACCGTAGGGGGTCCCGGCCCGGGGTGTTCCTCCAAACACCCCGGGGCCGGGGTGTGCCCCCGTGCGAATGCCTCCCGGACGACGTCCTGGGCCCCGCGGAGAGCCCCGGTCATCAGGTACACCTGCCCGACCTGCTGTTTCACGGTGTGCGGCGCGGAACTCCGCGGGCTCCTCGTCGGTCGATGCGGCTCCCGGTGGACGCACGCGCGAGGGTTCCGGACGCGGCTGTCACAGCCGCGTCGTACGCTGGAGACCCCCGGCCCGTTCGACGTGTCGGGCGGTTCGCGTTGCCCACCCCCCGCCCCGGATGGAAGCCCTTCATGAGCCTGCACGGTCTGCTCGATGCCGTCGTACGTGACCCGGCGCTCGCCGACGCGGTGAAGGCTGCCGGTGACGGCCACCGTATGCATGTCGACCTGGTCGGCCCGCCCGCCGCCCGCGCCTTCGCGGTGGCCGCGCTCGCCCGCGAGTCCGGGCGGCCGGTGCTGGCCGTCACCGCGACCGGGCGCGAGGCCGAGGATCTCGCGGCGGCGCTGCGCTCGCTGCTGCCCGAGGAGGGCATCGCCGAGTACCCCTCGTGGGAGACGCTGCCGCACGAGCGGCTGTCGCCCCGTTCCGACACGGTGGGCCGCAGGATCGCGGTGCTGCGCAGGCTGGCCCACCCGGCGGATGACGACCCGGCCGCCGGACCGGTCTCGGTCGTCGTCGCGCCGGTCCGTTCCGTGCTGCAGCCGCAGGTCAAGGGGCTCGGCGACCTGGAGCCTGTGGCGCTGCGGACCGGGGAGAGCGCCGATCTCGGTGAGGTCACGGAGGCGCTCGCCGCCGCCGCGTACTCCCGGGTCGAACTGGTCGAGAAGCGCGGCGAGTTCGCCGTCCGCGGCGGCATCCTCGATGTCTTCCCGCCGACCGAGGAGCACCCCCTTCGGGTGGAGTTCTGGGGCGACGACGTCGAGGAGATCCGGTACTTCAAGGTTGCCGACCAGCGCTCGCTCGAAGTCGCCGAGCACGGGCTGTGGGCCCCGCCCTGCCGCGAGCTGCTGCTGACCGACGACGTACGGCAACGGGCCGCGGCCCTCGCCGAACAACACCCCGAGCTGGGCGAGCTGCTCGGCAAGATCGCCGAGGGGATCGCGGTCGAGGGCATGGAGTCCCTCGCGCCGGTCCTCGTCGACGACATGGAGCTGCTGATCGACGTCCTGCCGAAGGGCTCGATGGCTGTCGTCTGCGACCCGGAGCGGGTGCGGACGCGGGCCGCGGATCTGGTGGCGACGAGCCAGGAGTTCCTGCAGGCGTCCTGGGCGGCGACCGCTGGCGGCGGGGACGCCCCGATCGACGTCGACGCGGCCTCGCTGTGGGGGATCGCGGACGTACGGGACCGGGCGCGCGAGCTCGGCATGATGTGGTGGTCCGTATCCCCGTTCGCCGCCGACGAGGAGCTGTCGGACGACACGATCAAGCTGGGGATGCACGCCCCGGAGATGTACCGCGGCGACACGGCCCGCGCGCTCGCCGACACCAAGGGCTGGCTCGCGGACGGCTGGCGCACGGTGTACGTCACCGAGGCGCACGGTCCCGCGGCCCGTACCGTCGAGGTGCTGGGCGGCGAAGGCATCGCCGCCCGCCTCGACGCCGACCTCGCCGAGCTCTCCCCGTCCGTCGTCCATGTGGCCTGCGGCTCGATCGACTACGGCTTCATCGACCCGGGCCTCAAGCTCGCGGTGCTGACCGAGACCGACCTCTCCGGCCAGAAGGCGGCCGGCAAGGACGGTCAGCGGATGCCGGCCAAGCGCCGCAAGACGATCGACCCGCTCACCCTGGAGGCGGGCGACTACATCGTCCACGAGCAGCACGGCGTGGGCCGGTACATCGAGATGGTGCAGCGCACCGTGCAGACCGCGACCCGCGAGTATCTGCTCGTCGAGTACGCGCCCGCCAAGCGCGGCCAGCCCGGCGACCGGCTCTACATCCCCACCGACCAGCTGGAGCAGGTCACCAAGTACGTCGGCGGCGAGGCCCCGACCCTGCACCGGCTCGGCGGCGCCGACTGGACGAAGACCAAGGCGCGCGCGAAGAAGGCGGTCAAGGAGATCGCCGCCGACCTGATCAAGCTGTACAGCGCCCGGATGGCCGCCCCCGGCCACGCCTTCGGCCCGGACACACCCTGGCAGCGGGAGCTGGAGGACGCGTTCCCGTACGTCGAGACACCCGACCAGCTCTCCACGATCGCCGAGGTCAAGGAGGACATGGAGAAGACGGTCCCGATGGACCGCCTGATCTGCGGCGACGTCGGCTACGGAAAGACGGAGATCGCGGTACGGGCCGCGTTCAAGGCCGTCCAGGACGGCAAGCAGGCCGCGGTCCTGGTGCCGACGACGCTGCTCGTGCAGCAGCACTTCGGCACCTTCTCCGAGCGCTACTCCCAATTCCCGGTGAATGTACGGGCGTTGTCCCGCTTCCAGTCCGACGCGGAGGCGAAGGCGACCCTGGAGGGCCTGCGGGACGGCTCGGTCGACATCGTCATCGGCACGCACCGCCTGTTCTCCGCCGAGACGAAGTTCAAGGACCTGGGACTGGTCGTCGTCGACGAGGAGCAGCGCTTCGGCGTCGAGCACAAGGAGCAGCTGAAGAAGCTCCGCGCGAACGTCGACGTACTGACCATGTCGGCAACCCCCATCCCGCGCACCCTGGAGATGGCGGTCACCGGCATCCGCGAGATGTCGACGATCACAACGCCTCCGGAGGAGCGGCACCCCGTGCTCACCTTCGTCGGGCCGTACGAGGAGAAGCAGCTGGGCGCGGCCATCCGCCGTGAACTGCTGCGCGAGGGCCAGGTCTTCTACATCCACAACCGGGTCGAGTCCATCGACCGGGCCGCGGCCCGGCTGCGCGACATCGTGCCCGAGGCCCGCATCGCGACCGCACACGGCCAGATGCACGAGTCGGCGCTCGAGCAGGTCGTGGTGGACTTCTGGGAGAAGAAGTTCGACGTCCTCGTCTCGACCACGATCGTCGAGTCGGGCATCGACATCTCCAACGCGAACACGCTGATCGTCGAGCGTGGCGACAACTTCGGTCTCTCGCAGCTGCATCAGCTGCGCGGCCGGGTGGGCCGGGGCCGCGAGCGCGGTTACGCGTACTTCCTCTACCCGCCGGAGAAGCCGCTCACCGAGACCGCCCACGAGCGCCTGGCGACCATCGCCCAGCACACCGAGATGGGCGCGGGGATGTACGTCGCGATGAAGGACCTGGAGATCCGCGGCGCGGGCAATCTGCTCGGCGGCGAGCAGTCCGGCCATATCGCGGGCGTCGGGTTCGACCTGTACATCCGCATGGTGGGCGAGGCGGTCGCCGACTACCGCGCCGCGGTCGAGGGCGGCGTGGAGGAGGAGCCCCCGCTCGAGGTCAAGATCGAGCTCCCGGTCGACGC
The DNA here is from genome assembly GCF_030817355.1 of Streptomyces sp. V1I1. NCBI lineage: Bacteria > Bacillati > Actinomycetota > Actinomycetes > Kitasatosporales > Streptomycetaceae > Streptomyces > Streptomyces sp. V1I1. Next base: position 4,863,859 of record NZ_JAUSZH010000001.1, read on the forward strand.
GCATGTCCCGCACGACTACGCACCGGGCGAGCGGCTGCGTCTCCAGGCGTACCGCGCGATCGCCTCCGCCAACTCGGAGGAGGACATCAAGGCGGTCCGCGAAGAGCTCACGGACCGCTACGGCAAGCTCCCGGAGCCGGTCGAGAACCTGCTCCTGGTGGCGGGCCTGCGGATGCTGGCCAGGGCGTGCGGGGTGGGCGAGATCGTGCTCCAGGGCTCCAACATCCGCTTCGCGCCGGTGGAGTTGAGAGAGTCGCAGGAGCTGCGGCTCAAGCGTCTCTACCCGCGTACGGTCATCAAGCCGGCGGTCCACCAGATCCTGGTGCCCCGCCCGACGGCGGGCAAGATCGGCGGGAAGCCGGTGGTGGGGCGGGAACTGCTGGCGTGGACGGGCGAGTTCCTGACGACGATCCTGGGGTCTTAGCCGCCTTGCCCGCCACGCGAAAGCCCCCGACTAGAGCCCGGTGTCGGGATCGGTCAGTCGTAGTGGGGTTTGCCGAACTCTTCGATCAGCACGGGATACTGCTCTCCACCGTGTCCGGCGGCGATCGAGCGGTCGGCCATCGCCTTGATCAACTTCGGTAGTTCGGCGTTGACGCCCCCCGCCTCGCTCTCCTCTATCAGGTGTGCCATCGCCCGCGCGTCGGTCTCCAGGGCCGACACCTCGGCCGGGAAGGAGCCGCTGTCGATCTGCTCGGCATACCCCGGCAGCCATGCGGCCACACCGGCAGCGATCTGCTGCGCAAACGGCGCATACGTTGCGGCGTCAACACCGGCCGTCCTGAGCAGGGCAGTGCCCTGGAGCCAGGCGTTCAGGACGCTCCACATCATGGCCAGGCCGGCTACGTCGTACAGGGACGCCAGCCCTTGGTCCGCGCCAAGGTAGGTGACGGTACCGAGCGCGTCGAGTGTTGACTTGTGTGCCTCGAAGTCCGACTGCGGCCCGCTGTGCAGGATCACTGCCTCGGCGGTCCCGATCGCCGGCGGGATGGCCATGATGGCGCCGTCCAGGTAACGGGCGTCGCGCTGCTCGGCCCATTGGGCGGCTTGCCGGGCCTGGGCCGAGTCGCCCGAGGTCAGATTGATCAACATCGTGCCGCCCAGCTCGACATCGCTCGCGCCGAACAGCTCGTGCATGGCCTGGTAGTCGGTGACGCAGATGATCGTCAGGGAACCTGCTTTGAGCGCGTCGCCAACCGTTGGCGCCAGCCGTGCGCCCTCGGCCACCAACTGGTCGGCCTTGGAGGCCGTACGGTTCCACACGGTTGTGGGATGCCCGGCTTTCAGGAACGCGCCGGCGAGTGCCTGGCCCATCAGTCCGAGTCCGATGACTGTCACGGGTGTATCGGTTTTGTTGTTCATGGCAGCATCGTCAACGTTGATACCGGTGTGAAGGTCAAGCGAGGTTTCGATGCGGATCGGGGAACTGAGTCGTCGGACGGGCGTCAACGCCCATCAGTTGCGCTACTACGAGGCCCGGGGCCTGCTGGAGGCAGACCGCGGCGCGAACGGTTACCGCGAATACGACGAGAGCGCCGTGCTGCGGGTGAAGCAGATCCGGCACCTGCTTGGTGCCGGTTTATCCTCCGAGGACATCGCATACCTGCTGCCCTGTGCGGCCGGAGAGGCCCCGGAGCTGCCCGGGTGTCCCGAGTTGCTGGCCGCGATGCGGTCACGGCTACAGCGACTGGACGATCAGATGGACAGGCTCGCTCAATCCCGCGACGCTCTTGCCGACTACATCGATGCGGCCGAGCGAATGGGCAACGAGGGCTATCCACCCTTTGACGATGCTGACCTGGAGCCCGTCCCCGCCTGAGCAGCCGGGGTGTCCCGTCTTGCGGAACCGTCTCGACCAGCAGCACCCGCCGGCCTGCGAGACCACCGCCGACGCCCCGGCCTGGACCCGAACACGCGGAGACAGAGCCGCACGCTTCACCTGGTGAGTGACTTCTTTCCCGCGGTGGACGGAGCCTCGACAAGCCCCATCTCCCCAGGTCAGGAGCGCTCTCTACTCATTCGATCAGCATCCGGGACGCCCAACACCGTGAAAGCCCAGGTTAAGGAACACCCGCGGGACAAGCCTTCGGCGGGGCGGTGTTCCAGAACCTGAGCAGGCCCGCTGCCAGTTGGATCAGGTCTGCCGCTGACCTGCACCGACACGCGAGGGGGACGACGGTCGAGGTTAAACTCAAGCTAAGTACGGCTTGGCATCTCCGGTGCCCTTCACCAGCCAGGTCAGCCGGGCCGGTTCGGCGGCTCCTCGTCCTCGCCCTCATCCCTGAGATCGGCCTCGCGCAACGCGCGTGCAGCGCGGCGCCAGGAATCCAAAACGCCAGGGAGTTGGTCCAGAATGCCCTTGACGACGAATAGCGTCACAGTGATCACGCCTGAGATCGTCAAGATGGCGAGGGTAAGGCTGTCTCCCACGGTCCGGCCTCTCTGATGAGTGGCCGAACCTCTCCCGACGGGATCAGTTCGACCATTTCTAAACATGGTCGAACCGAGTTCCCGCCGACACAGAAATTCAGTTCGGGGGCAGGGAGCCCCCTGGTGCAGGTACTGCGGGTCATACGTGGAGCAGGGGTGGCCTTGCGAGGGCCAACAGTGCACACAGGAAGTGGTGCCGGCCACTGATCCCGCCTACATCTGTTCTTCCTGGCACCCCAGCACTGTGGCCGGGCCGCCCAGGGAGCGGACAGGCCAGTCAGTGACGGACCTGAGATTGCTTGGACTCTAGCGGGGGTTCGCGGCGGCAGTGGAGAATCGCCGATTGCGGCGCAGGACACAGTCCCTTGTGCGATCCTGACTGGCTGTTCAAGTGCCGAAGCCGAGCTGACTCCGTCGTGCTGTGCTGTCTGGAACGGGGGCTCTGACCTGGTCCTCCTCATGAAAGTCGGGAGCCGTCCCTGTATGGGGGGAGGGGGCCGAGGCGGGTGACCAGGGGCGTTCCGGCGTCGTGCGGAACTCGCGTACTGCGCTGGGCATCACGTCTTCCAGCATGGTGACGGTGCTCCAGTAGGCCACGGGTCGCGGACGGCCGTTTCAGGTGGCTGGATCGTGGCTGGATCCGCGCCGGCTTTTCGGTGTTTCCGCAGGTCGAAAATCTGGTTCGGATGTTCCGCTTCAACGTGTGGTTGATGCCGCCCCCTGTTTCCGGACGGCTCCGGCGCGCCCACGGAGAGCCACCCGCACCGGTCCAGTGACCCACCTCACACCCGGCTCCTGTCAGGAATCGCTGCGCTGTCCCGCTCAAGGGGCAAGCGATTCAGACAGGAGCCACACCATGAAGCACCGCATCCTCGTCCTCGGCGCCGGTTACGCCGGGGCCTTCGCCGCCGGGAGCCTGGCCCGCCGCCTCTCGCCCGCCGACACCGAGATCACCGTCGTCAACGCCGAGCCGGTCTTCGTCGAGCGGATGCGCCTGCACCAGCTCGCGGCGGGCCGGGAACTCGCGACCCGGCGGCTCGCCGACGTGTTCGCGGGCACCGGGGTACGGCTGCGCGTGGCGCGTGTCACCGCGGTGGACCCGGAGCGCAGGACTGTCGCCGTGACGGGCGAGGATGGTGACGGCGAGCTCGGGTACGACACGCTGCTGTACACGCTCGGCAGCCGGGTCGCCGACCACGGTGTCCCCGGTGTGGCCGAGCACGCCTTCGACGTCGCGGGACGGCCGTCGGCGCTGCGGCTGCGCGCACGCCTGGACAGTCTGGGCGGAGTCGGCACCGTACTGGTCGTCGGCGAGGGCCTGACCGGCATCGAGACCGCCACCGAGATCGCCGAGTCGCGTCCCGGTCTTTCCGTGGCGCTCGCCGCCCGTGGTGAGGTGGGAGCCTGGCTCTCCCCGGGGGCCCGGCTCCACCTGCGCGAGGCCTTCGACCGGCTGGGCGTCACCGTCCACGAGTACACCGGCATCGAAGCCGTCGGGGCGACGTACGCGGTCGGCGCGGACGGCACCTCCTTCCCGGTCGGCGCGACCGTGTGGACGGCCGGGTTCGCCGTCGCCCCCATCGCGGCCGCCGCCGGTCTCGAGGTCACCGAGGACGGCCGGATCGTCGTCGACGACACCATGCGCTCGGTCTCGCACCCGGACGTCTACGCCGCGGGCGACAGCGCGTACGCGATCGGCGCGAACGGCCGGCCGCTGCCGATGTCCTGCGCCTCGGCAGGACATACCAACATGCAGGCGACGGACGCGATCGTGGGACGGCTGACCGGACGCCGGGTTCCGAGCGGCAAGAAGACCTACATCGGCAATCACATCAGCCTCGGGCGGTACGACGCGATCTTTCAGATGGTCGATGGCGACGTAAGGGCGAAGTCCTGGTTCGTGGGTGGCCGGAAGGCCGCGCGGCTCAAGGCGGGCGTCCTCAGGGGCAGCCTGTGGGGCGTCTCGAACCCGACCTTCGGCATGCCGAAGCGCAAGCGCCGCCTGACCGCCACCACGACGGCTGCCAGCACCACGGCGACTGCCACCGCGCCCGAGAATGCTGCCGCATAAGGTCGTCTGCATGGACAGCACCGCCGCTGATCGCTTCGAGGCCGGCCGGGCACGGCTGGCCTCGCTCGCGTACCGTCTGCTCGGCTCGGCAGCCGACGCCGAGGACGTCGTGCAGGACGCGTACCTGCGCTGGCACGCCGCTGACCGGGGGCGGATCGAGGTGCCGGAGGCGTGGCTGGCCAAGGTCGTCACCAACCTGTGCCTGGACCGGCTCCGCTCGGCACCGGCGCGCCGCGAACGCGCGGCCGGCGCCTGGATGCCCGAGCCACTTCTCGACGGCGACCCGATGCTCGGCCCGGCCGACACCTTCGAGCAGCGCGAATCGGTCTCGCTCGCCGTCCTGACCCTGATGGAGCGACTCTCACCGGTCGAACGGGCCGTCTACGTCCTGCGCGAGGTGTTCTCCTACCGTTCCTAAAGACTGAGCGGGAGTGAGTCCTGTTGCCAGAACCCGTGCTCAGCCGTGTGCCCCGAACGGTGTTGGGCACACTGGTCCCCCGCTTTCGCTCTCACGTCCGGCGCAACGGGTCGTGTCCGTTGTCCAGGGACGGAGGGGCGGGTTTCCTCACGCCCCGAGAAGCCCGGTCGGGCCTGGACGGTCCGATGCCCCGCACGATCGCTCTGGTCGTGTGGGGGCGGTGCCGTCCGTCGCCGGATCGGGTGCCCCAGGGCGCGCCTGCCGATCGCCACGGCTGCCGCGTCGTGGCGGGTGGTTTTCCTGGTGTTGCTGGTGAGGGGCTTTTGCCAGTGCTGGGCGCCCCACATCGAGGTGTAGGCGGGGTCAACGGCGACGATCGTCAAGCCGAGTTCGGCGGCCATGCTGACGAGCCGGGCGCGCAGTTTGCTGACGGGCATGCCGGAGATCAGTTTGCGGAACCGCTTGCGGCGGCCGTGCTTTTCCCTGGTCTTCTCCGCGCTGAAGTCCAGGTCTTCGATGCCGATGGCGAGTTGGTGCCGGGCTGCCCAGTGCAGGAGTCGGATGAGGGCGTGCCGGACCTGCGCGTCACGGTGATCGGCGGTGCCGGACAAGTTGAAGTAGAACCTTCGGGGCTGACCACTCGGGTTGCCATGCTGGTCGAGCCGCCAGGCGGCCAGGTGGTCGGCGTTGGTGTCCACGCCGATCAGCCCTCTGGCGCGGGCGTGGGCCAGGGGAACGGTCTTGACCGGTGGGATGGACCAGGAGGCGGTCAGATACCAGCGCCGGCGCTGCACGTCTTCGTGGATGCGGTAGGCGACCGCCCGGTTGCCGGTGACGCGGTCGGCCCATTCGTCGCCCCGGTGGTGGAACACCATGGTGCCAGTGAGGACGTACCGGCCGCGCGGGGCGTTGGCCAGATGAGCCAGCGGGGCGGGCAGCTTGATGCTGACCTCCCCGTCAGGGGTGACGCGAATTGTCTCGTTCCCGAACCGCTTCCCCGACTCGCCGTCCGCCTGGAGAAACCGGCGCTCAGCCTCCCAGTGCTCACGCCATTGGGCCTCGTTCAGGTTTGCGGCCGTGAGGCTGCGCCGGGTGCCCAGCAGGCGTTCACCGCCGCGTGCTATCCGGACGCGCCCGGCCTCACGGTCGGCGCGTTCAGCAATCAGCCGGTCCTCAAGCACGTGCAGGCGGCGGGACTTGGCGAACCACTCCTGCTTCGTGCGGTATCCGCCCGGTGCCCGCTTTGTGCCCTTCTCCCCGACTGGGAGGGACAACCGGTGCGCAATCGTACGGACACCGGCCTCCAGGTTCTGGATGTGGGCGAGTTGGGCGCGGCGGGACAGCGCCCACTGGTCGTGGGTGGCCTTCGTGATGCTCCCGGCCCAGCGGGATGACGCCGCTTGCGTCAGGGTGCGCTTCCGCGCCGCCCACTGGTCGGTGTCGTGCTCCAGACCGGCCGCACAGCGGGCCTTGAGGTCGCGCCCGGCCAGCGTCCCCAAGTGGTCACCGACCAGCCTGAGCACCTTCTCGTCCTCGGCCGTGATCGCCTTGAGCCGGGTACGGATCGCGACGCCGGACGGCCCGAGAGCAACGAACGGCGGATCAATCGGGCGCAGGTCAGCCATGTTCGGCGGCCTCCAGCGCGGCCTTCGCCCGGTTCCTCGCCGAGCGGCGGCCATACAGGCGGGCGCAGAACGACGTCAGCACCTCCACCATGTCGCGCACCAGGTCGCCCTCAACCTCGCCGTCGTCCAGCACCAGCAGGCGACGGCCCGTCGCGGACAAGGCGGCCTCGACAAGCTCGACGTTCATCCGGCCGAGCCGGTCTTTGTGCTCCACCACCACGCAGGTCACCTGCGAGTCGGCCAGCAGACGCCGGGCCTTGGAACGGCAGCCGTTCATCCCGGAAGCGATCTCCGCCTCGACACGAACGACTCGGTGACCGGCCTTCGCCGCCCACGCCGACAGCCGAGCGACCTGGCCTTCCAGATCGGTCTTCTGATCGTGCGAGGAGACACGGGCATACAGGCCCAGACCGCCGATGGCTCCGGGCGTGGTGTTCGCGTCGATGTTCACCAAGATCGTGCGTGGCCCGACCCGCTGAGCCGGTACCGGCAACGTCCCCTCACGGAACCAGCGATACGCGGTCTGCGGATGCACGCCCTGCCTCTTCGCCCATTCCGTCAGATTCACACTCCGACAACGACACTCACTCATACATGGTTACGCCCACTTACCCGACTTCGAAGGCCACCAGGTGGAGACCCCCACTCCGAGATCGCCGGGATCCTCGACATCTCGGAGTCCGCGAGCCAGCAGCACGTCCACCGGGCCCGGCGCCGGGTCGCAGCCGCGCGCCGCGGCGGCGGTGAGGTCGACCCGGCGTCGGCGCGCAAGGTCCTCGAGGAGTTCCTCGCCGCCGCGTCCTCGGGTCGTACCGAACGTCTGGTGGCGCTTCTCACCGACGACGCGACCGCGGTCTCCGACGGTGCGGGACTCGCCAGGACGCTGTGGCGCTACGAAACCCCCGAGCGCGTCGCCACCATGATGCGGACCGCCTTCAAACCCACTCCTGCGAAGCGGCGCCTGGTCGGCGGCTCGCCCACGATCCACATCGGGCAGGTCAACGGCTGGCCCGCCGAGCTCGTCGTGCTCGAGGACCGGATCGTGGGCGCCGTGGCGTTCGAGATCAGCGACGGCAAGGTGGCGGCGCTGCACGGCTTCGCCGCCGCAGAACGGCTCGCCCGCCTCACCGGGATGTGGCGGCAGCACGAACCCGACGCGCCGGCCATCGGCCAGTGGTGACCGGCGTCTTCGCGGCGTAATGCGCAGTTCCCGCGGATGCGGAGGCCGGTCTGTACCGAGGCCGATCTGCTCGGAGACCGATCTGTACGGAGGCCTTCCCGCCGTGGTCGGTTCCGGCGTGGTCGATGATCCGGCCGGGCACAGCCGGACCGGGATCGATGTGGTCGTGCTCGCGGCTCAGGAAGCAGGCGTCGTCGCCGAGCCGGTTGCCGCGGAGGACCCGGGCTGGGACACATACCGCCAGCACGCTTCCGCCTGACGGCCGGGTGTGTGCGGGCCGCTCTCTCCCGCAAGTGGATATTTCTCGAGGCCACTCCATTCCGGTTCGCACGGAGGCGAGCCGGTCGGTTTCGCCCCGGGCGCTCGCGGGTTCCCCGGTGAGGGTCTCCCCTGGTCTACTTGGCCGGATTGGAAAGTGCCCCGTGAGTGACATGAGTCGGAATCACGAACGGCTTCCTCCTTATGATCGACAGCATTGGTGTTGTGCCGCTCTACGTCCAGGACCAGGACGTGTACATCGACTTCTACGTCGGCCTGCCCGGCCAGCACGCCAACGTCGGCATCCTGTCCGCGGCCGCCAACCCGGACAAGCCTGCCCTGACCAACTGGGCGACGCTGACGGAGGAGTGGGCCGCGGGGCGTGAACGGCTGGTCATGCGCGGGCTGTTGGACGTGGAAGGCGTGGCCACGGAAGCCGGGCGGGCGCTGCGGGCCGAGGTCGAGCGGCGTACGGACGAACTGGCCGCCGCGCCCTGGGCAGCCCTCGGTACGGAAGAACGGGACCGCCTGGCGGATCTGCTCGGCCCGCTCTGGATCGAGGTGCTGGGCGCGGGTGTGCTGCCCGCCGAGAACACTCTCGGCATCGGCAAGGTGTGACGCGCCCCTGCCCGGGCCCGGGACGTGACACCGCCCGCGGCGGCCGGCTCGGCTCCGCGGGCGGTGCGTGTGCGTGCGTATGTGTATGTGTGCGTATCGCTGTCGTAATGAGATGCCTTCCGCAGGGGGTCAGGACACTTTCGACGCTACGCGCACCCTCCCCCTCGCGCGCGCTGGAACCTGGCCCGGCCGAGCCATAGCGGTGTACACCCGGACAAATATGCCGTGATGTGGACGAACTGCTGTGCTGCGTACGCCACTTGGGCTCAGTAGGGTACGAAGGTGAACAGACCCGGGGAACGAATATCGCGCGTGCTCGCGGCCGTACTGACGACTGCGGTCGCTGCGGCGGTGCTCACCGGCTGTGACGGATCCGGACTCTCGGGTGACGCCAAGCCCTCGGGCTCCGGCCCGGGCTCCGGTTCCGGCTCTGGCTCCGCGCCGGCCGCCGCCGGCAGTGGCACCAGCCCGCTGGCCAACCCGGAAGGCGCGAAGCCGGGCCTGGCCCCCCTCACTTCCGAGCAGGACAGGGCCGCCGCCCGCCGGTTGATCGAGAAGGTGACCACCAAGGGCCGCGGCCCCAAGACCGGCTACGCCCGCGACCGCTTCGGCTACGCCTGGATGGACACCGCCGACGGCGTCCCGCTGGCCCGCAACGGCTGTGACACCAGGAACGACTTGCTCGCCCGCGACGGGCGGAATCTGCGCTACCGCTCCGGCTCCGACTGCGTGGTCGTGGCGATGACGCTGAACGACCCGTACACCGGCACCGTCATCGACTGGCGCAAGCAGAAGGCCGCCGCCGTCCAGATCGACCATGTCGTCCCGCTCTCCTACGGCTGGCAGATGGGCGCCGCCCGCTGGGACAAGGCCAAGCGGCAGCAATTCGCCAACGACCCGCTGAACCTGCTGCCCGTGGACGGCCCCGCCAACAGCTCCAAGAGCGACTCGGGCCCGGCGTCCTGGCTGCCGCCGAGCAAGCGGATCCGCTGCTCGTACGCGGTACGGATCTCCCAGGTCGCGGTCAAGTACGACCTGCCGGTGACGGCAGCGGATAAGGAGTCGATGCTCACGCAGTGCGGCGGCTAGCCTGCCCCGCATGCAGCTGATCATCACGACGCTCGCCGAGCGGCCCGAACTCCAGGGCCCCATGTGGCAGATGCTCGACACCTGGCCGAAGTTCGTGATCAACGACCCGGTGGGCTGGGCGAACATCGGGCGGATCGTTGCCGAACTGCCGGAGTACGTGCTGGTCGCGACCGACCCGGACGGCCAGGTCGTGGGCCGGGCGTTCAGCGTGCCGTTCCTGATGGCGGTGGAGGGGCGCGGCGGGCTCCCCGAAGGCGGCTGGGACCAGGTGATGCTGTGGGCCTTCTCCGATCTGCGGCACGGGCGTACGCCGGACACGGTGAGCGCGATCGAGATCACCGTCGCCGAGGACCGGCAGGGTCAGGGCATCTCCGGCCGGATGCTGGCCGCGCTGCGCGAGAACGTCCGCAGGCTCGGCTTCCAGGAGCTGGTCGCGCCGGTGCGGCCGAGCGCGAAGAGCGGTGAACCGTACGCCCTGATCGAGGAGTACGCGCACCGCACCCGGGCCGCCGACGCTCTGCCGTACGACCCCTGGCTGCGGGTCCATGTCCGGGCCGGCGGACTCGTGGAGTCGGTGGCGGCGGCCTCCATGACGGTCTCGGGGTCGCTGAAGCAGTGGCGTGAGTGGACCGGGCTGCCCTTCGAGGAGTCCGGTCCGGTGGAGGTGCCGGGCGCGCTCGTGCCGGTGCATTGCGACGCCGAGCGCGGGTACGCGGTGTATGTGGAGCCCAATGTGTGGGTGCGGCACCGGGTTTGACGCGAAGAGGCCGCCTCACGGGCGGCCTCCAGCTGTTGTGTTTCACTGCTCGCGGCTGTACGTCACTGCTCGCCGAGCTTGTCCAGGTCGAGGATGTCCTTGGCCGCGGGCTTCTTCGCCGCGACCGGCTTGTTGTACGCGGAGAAGGTCATCGTGCCCGGCTCCTCGCCGCCCACCTGCTCGACCTTCAGCAGATACGGCTCGCCCTCGGTGGCGACGTACAACGTGTAGGTCGCCTCGCCGTCCGACTCGGTGAGCTTCAGCGCCTTCTGGCCGTTGACCGTGGTCTCCTCGGCCTTGCGGGCGGCGGTGTCGTTCGCCTCGAGGTCGGACAGCACGGTGTCGAGGTCGCAGAGTTCGAGGCTGTCCTTGGCCTCGGGGTCGGAGACGTCCGTCCGCATCCAGCGGCCCTTGAGCGTCTTGATCACGGCGTCGGCCTCCGCGGCCGGTTCGCCCTTGCTCTGCTCCCGCAGGAAGGCCTCGTCGAACCGCATGTACGCGGTGTTCCCCGTCTTGATCAGCTCGACGGTGCCGTCGGTGCCGACGGAGAGCGTGCCCTTGCAGTCGCCCTTGGTGCTGATGGCCATGAAGCCCTTGGTGGGACCGTCGGCCGTCTTCATCGTGATGTCGAGGGTCAGGGAGGTGGCTGCCTTGGTGGCTCTGGCCGCTCTGTTGGCTATCTCGGGGCCGGACAGGCCCGCGAACGGCTCGGCGGCCTTCTTGTCCTTGGCGTTCTCCTTGGCGCCCTTCGAACTCGAGGAGCTCTTCGACCCCTTGGAGGCGGGCTCCGGGTCGAGCGGTCCGCAGGCCGCGCAGCCGAGGGCGACAACGGCGGCGAGTACGGCGAAGGCGGTGCGGCGGCGGGCGGGAGCGATGGCGTGCATGGCGTGTTCTCCGGGTGGAAGGGGGGTGGGTCAGGGACGGGTGTGGCGGATCAGAGCTTCAGCTCCCACTGCGAGGCGTCGTACGTCAGACCCGGGCTGACCTCGACCGTCAGCTCCTTGGCGGCGGTCGGGGCGTCGAAGGCGAAACGTACCGTGGACTTCTTGCCGGGCAGGATCGTGCCGCTGAAGCCGCTGCCGACCTTCTCGTCGAAGATCTGCTCGGCGTTGACGCCGTCCTTCCCGGCGCGGGCGTCCGTCGTCAGCAGCGTGGTGTCGAACTTCTTCTTGCCGCCGTTCTCGACGACCACGGTCACCTCGTACGCCTTGTTGCCCGCGGTGTGACCGGCGGCGAACTCGCTCGGGGTGTACGCCTTGGGTGCGGAGACCGTGATCTTCAGGTCGTCGTCGTAGACGGCGGTGTCACCGGCCGCGAGGCCCGCACCTTTGCCCTTGGCGTCGCCCTTCGCGGCACCGTCGCCCTTCGCCGCGCCGTCGCTCTTGCCGGCGGCCGGCTCCTTCGACGCGGTGGTGCCGGTGGCCGCCTTGTTGATCTCGTCGACCGCCTCGTCCACGGCCTTGAAGGTGAGTACCGCGCCGACCACCGAGAGGATCAGCGCGACGAGTCCGAGGATCGCGCCGGTGGTGGTCACGCCCTTGTTGGCGGCCTCGCCGCGCTTGACGCGGCCCCGTCCCGACAGGCCCAGGATCAGGGCGATCAGGCCGAGGATGCCGGCCAGCCAGAAGAAGAACGGGATCAGACCCGAGACGGTGCCGATGATGCCGAGCACCAGCGCGGCCGTGCCGAGGCCGTTGCGCATCGGGACCGGGGGCGGTGCCTGCTGCCCGAACTGCGGGGGGCCGTACTGCGGCTGCTGCATGGAATGGGACATGGATGTCCTCCGGGGACGTGGAGTGTGGTGCGGACTTGCCGAAAGTTTCGTGTAGCGACGGGTTAATGAGAACAGAGGCTGTGAACCGAGTCAACACGATTCACGAGATTCAGGTTTACTCACGCTGTGAAGGGATGCGTCTTTCGTGCGCCGGTATGCTCGGCGACACAGCAGGCGGGCAGACCGGCTGGCGTGGGAGAGGGAGGCGGCCAGGTGCCGGAGAACGCAAGCGAGGTGACCGCCGCCGGGATTGCCCGGCTGGCAGGAGTCGGACGGGCCGCGGTCAGTAACTGGCGGCGACGGCACGCGGACTTCCCCAAACCCGTGGGCGGGACCGAGACCAGTCCGTCGTTCGCCCTGGCAGAGGTCGAGCAGTGGCTGCGTGACCAGGGGAAACTCGCCGAAGTCCCGCTGCGCGAACGGGTCTGGCAACTACTCGCCGACCACCCGGCGACGGCCGCCACCGCGCTGGTCCAGGCCGGCTGCACCCTGCTGCTCGTACGGGACAGGCCGAGCTTGTGGCAGGAGCTGTCGGCGGCCTCCGACAAGCGCATGGCGGAACTGCTGCCGACCGCGATGGAGCCGGTGCTGGGGGGGCGCTTCGGCGAGGACCGAGGTGACCTCTTCCGTGAGCTCGGGGCCTTGGAAGGCTCTTCGGGCGTGCCCTCGATCGCCGGAGGGGTTCACAGCGTGCCCCTGCTGCGCTCGGTCGCCGAGCTCGCCGCCGAGCTGGGCCACCGGGAGACCTACGAGTTCCTGTTCGGGCGCTTCCTCGACACCAACCTCCGCCAGTACACCCTCACGCCGCCCGGCCCCGCCGCCCTCATGGCTGCCGTCGCCGGGCCCGCCGCGACCGTGCTCGACCCGGCCGCCGGAGCAGGCACCCTGCTGCGCGCCGTCGAGAACCCCGCCGCCCTGTACGCCCAGGACGCCGACCCCGACCTCTCCGCGCTCACCGCGCTGCGCCTCGCCCTGCACTGCGACGCCACGGTCCGCGCCCGCTGCGGTGACACCCTGCGCGCCGACGCCTTCCCCGAGGCCTCCGTCGACGCCGTGCTCTGTCACCCGCCGTTCAACGAGCGCAACTGGGGCCACGACGAACTCGCCTACGACCCGCGCTGGGAGTACGGCTTCCCGGCCCGCACCGAGTCCGAACTGGCCTGGGTGCAGCACGCGCTGGCCCGACTGCGCCCCGGCGGCACCGCCGTCCTGCTGATGCCGCCGGCCGCCGCGTCCCGCCGCTCGGGACGCCGTATCCGCGCGGGCCTGCTGCGCCGCGGCGCGCTTCGGGCCGTCGTCTCGCTGCCGGCCGGCGCCGCGCCCCCGTACGGCATCCCCCTCCACCTCTGGGTGCTGCGCAGGCCCGAGGCGGGCAAGCCGTCCGCGTCCGAACTGCTGCTCGTGGACACCGCCGAGCTGGCCGGAGCCGGCGGCGGCCGCGACAAGCTCGACTGGCAGGCCGTCCAGAGTGCCGTACTCGACGCCTGGCAGCCCTTCGACCGGCACGGCACGGCCGAGGAGCGTCCGGGTGTCAGCCGCGCGGTCCCGGTCATCGAACTCCTCGACGACGACGTGGACCTGGCCCCCGCCCGGCACCTCCCGCCCCCGGCCGCGGGCGGCGGGGCGGCCGAGCTGCTGCGCGTACGGGACCGGCTCGCCGACACCCTCCGGCTGACCGGCGAACTCACCCCGGCGCCGTCCGCCCACGACCGGCCCGCGCCCTGGCCCGCCACCACGGTCGGCGAACTGGCACGCGCGGGCGCGCTGGTGATCCGGGCCGGCGGCACGGGCGCGTTGTCCGGTGCATCCGTACCCGTACTCAGCGAGCAGGACGTCCTCGCCGGCACCGCGCCCTCGGGCACGCTCCCCGAAGGACCCGACGAGGAGGCCGTGCTCGTCGCGGAAGGCGATGTCGTCGTGCCCGTGCTCGGTGGCGGTTCGGTCGTACGCGTCGTCGACGCGGCGACGGCGGGCGCGGCGCTCGGCCGCAACCTCCAGCTGCTGCGCCCTGATCCGGCGGCGCTCGACCCGTGGTTCCTCGCCGGGTTCCTGCGTGGCACCGCCAACACCCGGCAGGCCAGCAGCTATGCGTCCACCTCGACCCGGCTGGACGTACGCCGACTGCAGCTGCCCCGGCTGCCGTTGGCCGACCAGCGGCGGTACGGTGAACGCTTCCGCGCACTGGCCGCGTTCGAGGACGCGCTGCGACTGACGGGGCGACTGGGGGAGCAGCTGGTCCAGGGTCTGTACGACGGTCTGGCGGACGGCAGTCTCACGGCGTGACCGGTTCGACAACGGTTCCGTACAACCCGGCAGCCGTTGCCCGTGTCGGTGTATACGCTCGTCCTCGCATACCGCCTCGTCCCCAGGCCTTCAGGAGCACCAATGCATGGCCCCGGCTATATGCCGCCGCAGCCTCCGCGCGACATACCGACGTCGGTGATCGTGCTGCGGGTGCTCTTCGCGATACTCCCCGTCTTCAGCTGCGGGATGCTGGCCTGGGGCACGATGCTGCGGCTCGCGCTCGTCACCAAGCGCGCGCTCGACTGGGTGCTCTTCGCGGTGGTGCTGGTCTCCTTCATTGCCTGCTTCGGCGTGTTGCTGTCGGACCCCACCGAAAACCTGACCATGACCCGGTCGGATGTGTCGATCGGCATCATGCTCGCCGTTGCCTTGGCCGTCGAGCCCTACTTCCTGTACGCGGACATCAAGCACTTCTCTTCCCGGGTCGCGCAGCCGTACTACGGGCCCACCGTGCCCTACGGCCTGCCGCCGCAGGCACAGCCGCTGCCGCCGAAGCCGCCCGTGGCCGGATACGGCTACCCGACGGTCCCGCACCAGCCGCAGCCGCAGTCCCGGCCGCAGCCGCAGTCCCGGCCCCAGCCGCAGCCGCAGCCGCACTCCCCGTCCGACAAGCCCCGCATCGACCAGGTACGCGCCGAGCTCGACGAGCTCAGCGACTACCTCCGCAAGGAGCAGGGCCGGGAGCAGCGCCCGGAGCAGGGCCGGTGAACGGACGCGTCATCGCGAGCCGTTACGAGCTCTCCACCGTCATCGGCCAGGGCGGAATGGGCCAGGTCTGGACGGCGTACGACAATCGCCTCGACCGCCGCGTCGCCGTCAAGCTGCTCCGCCCCGACCACATGGCCGCGGCCGCCGCCGCCGACGACATGCGCCGCCGCTTCGTCCGCGAGTGCCGGGTCACCGCCCAGGTCTCGCACCCCGGTCTGGTCACCGTCCATGACGCGGGCAGCGACGGCGAGGAGCTCTTCCTCGTCATGCAGTACGTCGAGGGCGCGGACCTCGCCGACCATCTCGCCGAGCAGGAGCCGTACCCCTGGCCGTGGGCCGTCTCGGTCGCCGCCCAGCTGTGCGCGGTGCTCGCCGCCGTGCACGCCGTGCCGATCGTCCACCGCGACCTCAAGCCGCGGAACGTCATGGTGAAGCCCGACGGCACGGTCACGGTCCTCGACCTCGGCGTCGCGTCCGTCATCGACGTGGACACCACCCGCCTCACGCACACCGGATCGCCGATCGGCAGCCCCGCCTATATGGCCCCCGAGCAGGCGATGGGCGGCGCGGTCGGCCCGTACACCGATCTCTACGCCCTCGGCGTGCTGTTGCACGAACTACTCAGCGGGAACGTCCCGTTCGCGGGCTCCACCGCACTCGGTGTGCTGCACCGCCATCTCTACGAGCCGCCGCTCCCGGTCCGCCAGCTGCGCCCCGACATCCCCGAGCCGCTCGAAGCACTGGTCCTGCGGCTGCTGGCCAAGGACCCGCAGCACCGCCCGACGGGCGCGCAGGAGGTGTACGAGGCGCTCGCCCCGCTGCTGCCCAGCCGCGGCGCGCCCGCAGGACCGCTCGACCCGACCCGGCCCTTCCTGCGCCCGCACGCCCCCTGGCCGGACCGTGTCACCGCCCCGCCGCCGCCCATGACACCCCCGACTCCGCCGGCGCCACGCCCCGATGTCGCGGCCGCCGTCGACGAGGTCAAGCGCCTCCTCGGCGAGGGCAGCATCACCCGTGCCGTGGACATCCTCGGCGGGATCCTCCCGGCGGCCGCCGCCGAACACGGCGAGCACTCGCCGGTCGTACGGATCCTGCGCAAACAGTACGCGACGACGCTGATGGACGACGGGCAGTACCGCCGTGCGCTTCCCGAGCTGCGGCGGCTTGCCGACGACCGGGCCGCCGAGGCGGGCCCGGCCGACCCGCAGACGCTGCAGTACCGCTACGACGCCGCGCAGTGCCTGGAACAGCTGGGCGAGGCGGCCGCCGCGCTCGCCGAGTACCGCGCCGTCCTGCCGTACTACGAAAACAAGCAGTCGGGCGGCGCGGACACGGCCCGCGCCTTCGACGTCCGCCACCGGATCGGGAATCTGCTGCTCGCCGTGGGCGACCACACGGCGGCGAGCCACCAGTTGCAGGGCCTGCTGTACGACGCCGAGCGGGCGTTGGGGCCGTACCACCAGCTGCCGGTCGAGCTGCGACGCGCGCTCAACCGGCAGCAGCAGTTCCACAGCAAGTAACCGCGGGAGCACCTAACCGCGGGACTCTCGCCGAACGATCAGTTCGCGCGCAGATACGCCGAGGTGGACACCCGCCCCAGCAGGCTCAGCCGCGAAGTCCCGCTCGCCAGGTGCTTGTCCAGGGCGTCCTGCACCCCGGGCCACGCCTTGTCGCCGTAGTCGTCGAGGACCACGATCCCGCCCGGGGCCACGATCTGCTCGGCCCATTCCAGATCGGCACGCACCCCGTCCAAGGAGTGATCGCCGTCCACCACGATCACTCCGTACTCCCGGTCGGAGACGGCGGCCCGCACCTCCGGATCACCCGAGAAGCCCTGCTGGATTCGCGCGTCGATCACCGAACCGACGCCGCCGAGCGCCAGATTGGCCCGTACGACGTCCTCGCGCACCGGCGTGCCGGTGGGATCCGCGCCCTGCGGGGCGGCACCGGGCTGAAGCTGCGCGCCCGCCAGCGGATCGACGATCGTCAGATGCGGTTCGAGCCCGGACCGGTGCAGCATCCGCAGCAGTCCCGCGGCGAACATCCCGTACAGAGTGCCGATTTCGAGGACATTGCCGTTCGGCGGGGAGAGCAGCGGCACCGTGGCGAGCTTTCCGCACACGTTGGAGGTGGACCCGGCCAGCCTGCCCACGCCGAGCGACTCCAGGGCGATCACCGTGCGATAGGCGACGGTCACATTGCGGAGAGCGTGTTCACTGCCGTTTGCCACGCCCTGGATCTGACGCGCGAGGGTGTCGATCTGGGCGGCGGTGGGCGTCCGGTGGCCGCTTCGACCCGTCCCGTCGACGAGCAGGCCGAGTCCGTACTGCGGGTTCTGCAGGGCGGCCACTTTTCGGTGGAGAGCGTCGAGATCGGTCTGCAAGGCCTGCGTGGCATGCTTCACATGCTGCTCGATGCGCCGTTCGATCATGGTGTCGGCTGGGCTCAAGACCCACTTCGCCAGCCGGTTCCGAAGGAGAGAGGGCATGCCGGGGAAGCTACGCCGGAGCGCCGCCGCGCGGGCCACGGCGGGATGCTGCGCAGATGAAGTCCTGATGGCTTTGCGGCGGCGGAATTGTGACGTCGTTACGACGGAATGCCGCGTCCCCCTTAGGGGGCTCCGCCCCCGTTACCCGGTCCTGGGGCGCCGGACGGCTGGACTTGCCGTCCGGTCCGGCGCGCCCGCAGCAGGGGCAGCAGAGCCAGGCCCCCAAGTGCCAGCAGCCCCGCAGCTCCGATCGCCGCGCCCGCCTTCAGGCCCGGCGGGCGGAACGAGCAGTCGACCGTCGTCGCCTTGCCCTCCAGAGGTACGGCGACGAGCCCGAGGTAGGAGTCCGCGAGCTTGCCGTTGCAGCTCCAGCCCGCGATCCGGGGCGCGGCGAGGACGGCCGTCCCCCGGGTGCCGGGCGGGAGTTCGGCCCGTACTCCGCTGTCGGTGACTTTGAGAGACACCGGCCCTGTCGTCTTCAGCCGGTCCACGGCGGCGGTGAGTTTCGCCCGGTCCAGACAGCCCACGGTCGTGCGAGGATTGCCACGGCTGTAACTGATCGTCGTACCTGGGGAGTTCACTGTTCCGAGCGAGGTGAGCGCGGCACGCCGCTTGGGCTGTCCGCCGCGCAGCGTCACCTGCTCGTTGTCGCCGAGGCGGGCCTTGCCGGTGTAGTTCGGCGCCCAGAGGAAGACTTCGCTGCCGACCGGGCAGGAGCCGTTCACCGGAGAGTCGTAGGCCTGCGAGCCGAGCAGCAGCTCCTGGTTGCGGAACGGGTTCCAGTTGTAGCGCCCCGCCGGACCTGCGGGCCGCACCGTCAGCAGCGGCGGCGTCCGGTCGGCCCGAGTCACCTCCGGGTGCTGTCCCGGCTTGGTGCGTACCCGTGCACCGACGGCGAAGATCGCGTCCGTGACCGGGTTGTCCAGGGACTGCACACTGCGGCCGTTGGACGTCCAGCCCGCGCCGAGCGCGGCCAGCGTGCGGGTGTACACATCGGGCGTGTGGCTGCTGTAGTACGAGCCGCCCTGGCCGCCCATCAGGATCGGATCGTTGCCGGTGATCTGGTCGCGGCCCGGGTCGGTGCGGTAGCGCGGCCAGCCGTCGGCCTTCGCCACGGCCGCCGCCCGCTCGCTCTGCGGCTCGCCCCATGCCGGGTAGTCGTCCAGCCTGCCGAGCCGCTGCCGGTCGGCGTAGGCGGTGGTCGCAGCTGCCTGCCCGATCAGAGCGCCGCTGAGCAGCAGCGCCGCGAGCACGGCGTACTTGCCGCGCCTGGCGAGCAGCAGACCGCCCGCCACCGCCGCGATCCCGGCCGCGAACAGCGGGAAGGTCCAGTCGGTGACGAGGTCGCTGGTGGAGGCGGTGAGTGCGATCACGGCCACCACGGCGCCGCCGCCGAGCAGGGCGCGCCGCCCCGGCCAGTCGTACGAGAGGCAGATCCAGGCGGCGATCACGAGCATCCCGGCGAAGACGAAGGTCTGCCGGTACGGGCTGCCGTTGGGCGTCGCGAAGACATGCCACACCAGATGCGTCGGCGCCCACTGGAGTGACACCAGGGTCGCCGCCGCGAGACCCGTCCACAGCCACCGCTCGCGCCGCGGCACCGCGCTGTTGAAGGCGAGCGTGCAGGCCAGCAACAGCGCGCCGCTGCCGAGGAAGACCGCGGGCGTGAAGAAGCTGTACGTCGCCGGCAGCGTGCGGGCGAACACATCGGCCCAGCCGGCCGGCGCGAACTCCTTCGTCCACCCCGGATAGGCGTGCTTGGAGCCGAGGAAGACGGGGATCAGGACGGGCGCGGCCAGCGCGATGCCGAGCAGTACGGCCCGCGCGGCCCGCAGCAGCGCCCGCATCCGGTCCCGTACCGCCGTCTCCTCCAGCAGCAGCCGCACGAGAAGCACCAGCGCGGCTCCGATGGTCGCCATGTAGGCGGTGTAGAAGTTGGCGATCCACGCCACCGCGACGACCACCGGGCCGAGAACCGGCCGACGTGCCGTGCGTGCCCACTCGCCGACCAGGCACAGCAGCGGGAAGGCGACGAGGCCGTCCATCCACATCGGGTTGTACGAGGCCTCGACGACCGACCAGCCGCACAGCGCGTACGAGCCGCCGAGCACCGCCGCCATCCACCAGCGCCCGCCCGTGTCCTTGCGCAGTGACAGCAGCAGCCAGGTCATGGCCGCGGCCGCGGTCGCCATCTTCAGCAGCGTGATCACATAGACGGCGAGGTCGATCCGGTCCCGTGGGAAGAGTCCGACCAGCATCGAGTACGGGCTGGTCAGATAGGTCCCGAGGTCGGGCAGAAAGCTGGTGCCGTATCCGGACTGCCAGTTCAGCAGCAGTCCGCCGTCGGCCCGCCCGTGCAGCAGATCCCACAGATGCGCATGAAATGGCACAAACTGATTGCCGAGGTCGTTCACGCTGCGGGTGTGCGGTCCGAAGGGGAAACTGCGAGCGACGGCGTCACCGGCGCACACGGCTCCCACGGTGATCAGCGCGGCGAGGGCGGCGGCGCGGCCGCGCGCGGATTGCAGAGTCGACATGATTCCTCGAATATGCCAGCGTGGATGGTGAAAACATGTCGTGGGAAGCCCAGTTCACGAAATGGTCGCCTGAGCGTCATGCAGGGAATCCGCATGGGACATTCGGGTGGGTTGTTGTTCTTCCGTGCTGATCTCGATAGTTGTTCCGTGCTTCAACGAAGAGGAGATCATCGGCCGCTTCCATGAACATGTGACCGCAGAACTCTCCCTGCTCGGGCAGGAATTCGAGCTGGTCTATGTGGACGATGGAAGCCAGGACCGGACGCTCCCTCTCCTCGAGGAGATCGCCGAGGCCGACCCTCGTACCCGCTATGTCTCCTTCAGCCGCAACTTCGGCAAGGAGGCGGCGATGCTCGCCGGGCTCCAGCATGCCGAGGGCGACGCCGTGGTCATCATGGACGCCGACCTCCAGCACCCGCCGGAGCTGGTCAGGCGCATGCTGCAGCTTCATGAGGAGGGCTTCGACCAGGTCATCGCCCGCCGCACCCGCAAGGGTGACCGGGTCACCCGCACGGTCACCGCCCGCGCCTACTACTGGCTGATCAACCGGCTCGTCGACGTCGAACTCGTCGACGGCGTGGGCGATTTCCGGCTGCTGTCGCGCCGCACGGTGGACGCGATCCTCGAACTCACCGAGTACAACCGCTTTTCCAAAGGCCTGTTCGCCTGGGTCGGTTTCCGCACCACGACCTTCGAGTACGAGAATGCGCTGCGTGAGCAGGGCCGCTCCAAGTGGAGCTTCGGAAAACTGCTCAACTACGGCCTCGACGGCCTGCTCTCCTTCAACAACAAGCCGCTGCGGGCCGCCGTCTATCTCGGGCTGCTGCTTGTCACGCTCGCCATGGCGTATGCCGCCTGGATTGTCGGTGTCGCCCTGGTAAACGGCGTGGACACCCCCGGGTATGTCACCCTTCTGGTGGCGGTCACGGCACTCTCCGGCGTGCAGATGCTGATGCTGGGGGTGGTCGGCGAGTACGTCGGCCGTATCTACTACGAAGTGAAGCGGCGACCGCACTTCCTGGTGAAGGCCACCAACGCCGGCCTTCCGCGCCAGCAGGAAGATGAGCGGCACAAACGCAACGGGGAGCTCGTAAGACGATGACGGTCCAGGTCCAGCTGGTCAGGTTCGCCCTGGTGGGGGTGGTGAACACCGGGACGTACTACGGCCTGTATCTGGCCCTGCTCACCTGGCTGCCCTATGTGGCGGCGCATGTCGTCGCCTTCGCGCTGAGCATGGTCGGGTCCTTCTTCCTGACCTCGTACTTCACATACAGGACCCGCCCCACCTGGCGGAAGTTCCTGCTCTTCCCGCTCACCAACGCGGCGAACTTCGTCGTCACCACGAGCGGCGTCTATCTCCTGGTGGACGTGTTGCACTTCGGCAGCCGCTACGCCCCGCTGATCGCGGCGGGTGCCGCGGTCCCGATCACCTTTGTCGTGTCCCGGACGATCATGCTGCGCCCGGAGCCGGCCCCGCGCGAGCGTGAGCCGGAGCGGGTACCCCAGGCGTGACGCGGGGAGGCATTCGGGGGCGGCCTGGTGGCCGCCCCCTTGTCGTAGGCGGGATCAGTCGGTGGGGTCGGCCGTCCTGGATGGCGCAGAGGAATCCACCAGCATCACCTGAGCGTTGGCCCACTCGGCGGCGTAGCACGGATTCGTTGACGATTGCGGTGACCTTCAACGGCGCCTGCGCCCGGCGCAGGACCTGCTGCCGCGTCATGCGGACTTCGACGAGACGGTCGATCTCCGTGGAGCCGATCCCGGCGTGGGCACGCTGATGAATGGCACGGACATACGCCTCCGTCTGCAGCAGTCCGGGGACGACCTCCCACTCGTAGGCGTGGAGCTGAGTGGCGATGGCCTCAAGGCTCAGGAACCCCGACGCCCGGGCTGCCAGCGCCTGCAAAGGAAGCGTGTGCTGTGTCGTGGCTCAAAACAATTGTCGGAAAAACGCCGCTGGCCTTGGGCGATCACACCGCCATTTGCCTGCTGAGTAGATGCTTTCCGGTTCGTTCCATTACAGAGACCCGGAGGGTGACCGTCATCACACCCAGGAATAGCGCTTGCTGTATCTCGGTATGACAACGTAACTTTGCAGCGCACGCAAGTGGGGGTCTTGTGTGAGCCGGGGGTGAAATAAGAAAGAAGATTGCGACCATCACGGTGGTCGCCTCGCTCTCCGCGCGAGCCAAAAACTCTATCGAGCCACGACGGCTCCATTCGCGCCCTGGGTAGGCGAAACTGAGGTTTCGTCTGGGCCCGTTCATTTCGTGCGCAATCTTCAAGGCGGTGCGATGTTACGGCACCGTCTCACTCGTCTGTAAGCGGAATGGGAGACTCACGGTGGCGAAACTTCGCGGTCGGACTCAACAGCGGGCGGCTACGGTTACCGCACTCGCTGCGACAATAGCGTTAGCTGGTGCTATACCGGCTCAAGCTGAAGGCAGCAGGGCTACATACATTTCCGCATGGCGCTACGGTGCGGAGTCCCAGCGTTGGGGTGACGCAAACAACGATGCAGCCGCGACCAGGGTTGTGTTCGCCCTGAACTGTGACTCGGATAAAGCTGGCGGATTCTCGGCGCCAATCACTCTGTATCGGGTGAGAGGGGGAATCCCCGATGAGGACATGGGGACAAGGATCAACACTTGCAATGCCAGCAGCTGGGGGGATGTGAAAAGTGGGACCTACTACTTCGCGTACGAAGGTCCTTACGTAATCTCTGTGAGGAACGTCGGGATCTACTGGTAACCGTCACTCAGCGAACCACCCTGCGGGGCTTGCCTATTGGCAAGCCCCGACTTCATCACTTGAGGCCCTATGAAACTCGAGATCAGTCACTGTACTTTTGGATATCGGCGCACGCGACGCGTGCTCGATGGTCTGTCACTTACCTTTGATTCGGGCTGCACTGTCCTGCTCGGTCCTAACGGTGCAGGTAAATCCACCCTACTCGGAATCGCAGCCACGGCTCTGAGTCCTGCGTCCGGGCACGTCAGCCTCAACGGGCTGACGCCCAGCTCCAGAAAATTCCGCAAGGAATACCGCAAGGCGGTTGGCTGGCTGCCTCAGTATGTCAAACCTGTCGCTGGATTAAAGCTCCGCGAGCAGGTCGCTTATGCAGGCTGGCTGAAGGGCATGAGCAGGCGGGATGCGTGGGATGCCGCCGCAGGCGCGCTCCATCGCGTTGGACTGGCGGAACTCACGAACCGAAGTGGGCGTGAGGTGTCCGGCGGTCAGTTGAGGCGTCTCGGGATTGCGCAGACGCTTGTTCATGGCGCTGACGTCGTCCTCATGGACGAACCGACGGCTGGGCTGGATCCGCACCAGCGTGGCGTATTCCGCGATCTCCTGTCAGAGCTTTCCGAGGACACGAGTTTCATCGTTTCCACTCATCAGACGGAAGACCTGGCGGACATATTCGATACGGTGATCGTGCTGGACGGAGGGGTAGTTCGCTACCAAGGAACAGTTCCTCGCTTCCTTGCCGAAGCGCCCCCCGATGCTGCTCCAGGGCGGCTGGCCGAGGCTGCGTACATCGGGTATATAAGCAGGGAGGTCTGAAATGCCCTGGCGATCACTGCTACGCACGTCGGGTGCGGTGTGGGGCTTCATGCCTGTCGCTGCTTGGATGTGGCTCATTTCGCGCTCTCCCGACTTTACTTTCACCGTTGGATACTGGGAAGCGGCGACGGCTCAGATATCCTATATCGGCATCTTTCCTGTGGCCCTTTGTGCGGCAGCGGGAACTTGGGAGGCCGTCCGGCTCAAGCGTTCGCAGATAGCAGCAGACGGAGGCGCAGCAGTACGCTCGCCGGTCGCCGTGATGTTGCAGCAATTGGGTGTCGTCGGGGCCGTAGGGATGCTCTGCATCGCGTGGGCCCTCTTCTGTGTAGCCGAGGGGGCCAAGGGAGCCCCGGGAGTTCCGGACTTCAGGGTCATTGCATTGCTGGCATTCTTGGTCTGCACATACGCGTCTCTGGGGTATGCCGTGGGCTGGCTCCTGCCTGGAATCCTCGCGGTGCCTGCGGTAGCTGTCGGAACCTTTCTGTGGCTTGCCTACCCTGTGGCCATGGACCCGCTGTGGCTGCGGCGCTTGAACGGCACCAACTTGGACTACTGCTGTGCAGTTGACCGCACATTGGACCCACGCGCGCTCCAGGCTCCGGCCATCGTCGCTTTGGGACTCTTCGTGGCGGCTCTCGTCATCATCGGCGGGCGTAGCGCGATGAGCCGTTTGCTCGCGCTTGCGCCGGTGGCGGTGGCCTGTGCCGTCGCCGTGCCGCTGGTGATGCCCATGGGGTACGACCCGACCCGGAATCGTGATGTCAGCGCCCTGAGTTGTTCTTCGGGTACGCCTCGCATCTGTCTCTGGCCGGAACAACAGCATGACGCCAGTAAGTTCAGGATGTGGCTGGAAGAAGGAACGAAGCGCCTCAAAGAAGCTGGCGTTGATCTGCCAGAGACCTATACGCCGTCATTCGTTGGCCCAACACGGGCCAGGGTCCTCGCTTCCTTGGTGGGCAGCGTTATGCCGAAGGATGCGCCGAGTTGTGCTCAGAAGGGCGCTGCATGGCCTGGCGGTCGGGCGGGTGCGCCGGTGGCGACGTGGCTTGAACTTACGGCTGGAGGCCGGGCGGACGACGTGGCACAGCGTGTCCTCGGCGACGGAGGCAAGACCCTGTCTCTTGTCCAGCAGGTACGTGCTCTCCCCGCCGAAGCCCAACTGAACTGGTACCGGACAAACCGAGCGGCACTGACCGACTGCGTGACACAGCCCCAGATCGATCCGTCGGCTTATGCGGGAAGTGCCGAGTGAGCTGGTGGCTACGGGTACGCGCGGCGCCGGCCATCTTCGGGTCGCTGCTTCTCGTCGGCTGCGTGGCAGTCGTCATCCCGTCATCTTCTGTACCGCTGCCGTCGATTGCAGGTGCCTTGGGTACGGGGCTGCCGTTACGTTATCTAGCCCCCATACTGCCAACACTTATCGTTCTCTACGGGCAGAGTCGTGCCGACCATGCTGCGGAAAAGGTCGCCGTCCGGTCTGTCCCCGTCATGGATGCGATCTTCGTGGTGACAGTGGCAGTGGTCGCGCTGGTCTCTGCCCCAATAGTCCCCGATGGCATTGCGGTCGGCCGTAATGTGGTGGGGTACCTGGGTCTCGGGTTGACGATCCGCTGGCTGACGAATTACCGGGTGGCTGCTGCTGTCAGCACCTTCGTGCCTTTTTTCATCGCGTCGCTCGGTATGCAGGGGCATCGACCGGTGTGGTGGGCATGGGCACTCCATGAAGGCGGCGATCTGTTCTCCGCAGGATGCGCGCTGGGGCTCTTTTGTATGGGAACAGCTTTACTGTTCCGCGCCCCTCTGTTGCGCAGCAGCGAGCAGAACGAGGAGAGTTCCTGACCTCTCAGCTTCCCTGCCCGTGCGGGCGGGATCGCTCAGCCCACGGTGATCACGGGCAGCGGGCCGACCGCACCGGCCGGCATCGGGACCCGGCCGACCGTCGACGGTTCGCCCTGACCCTGCTGACCCCGCATGTGGCGGCGCATGTCGTCGCCTTCGCGCTCAGCATGGTCGGGTCCTTCTTCCCGACCTCGTACATCACGTACAAGACCCACCCGAGCTGGCGAAGGTTTTCCTCTTCCCGCTCACCGACGCCGCGAACTTCGTGGTCACCACGAGCGGCGTCTATCTGCTGGTGGATGGCCACGGGGTGGACGCCGACGTTCGTCGGTGCCCAGGTGACCCCGAAGTCGGGCAGCTCTCCGGTGGTCCGGGCGAGGGCGAGGGCGCGGGCCTCGGCCAGGCGGGCGTCCGCATGTTCCAGGTCCTTCATCCGTCCCGCGATCACCGTAGCCCGCAGGTGCATCACGCCCGTCATGGCTTCGATGCCCGCTGGGCGGCGCGCGTCGAACGCGAGGTGAAGGTCGGCCGGGCCGGGCTGACGGCTGCCGGGTGTATCGCAACTTCCGGCGAATCGTCGGTCGAATCAGTGGCCCAGGCCAGGGAGACTGCCTAACATCGATCACCGCAGGGTCTTGTGCATCGTCGCACAATCACGCCGCACGCCGGGAGGCTCCTTTGCACCGCCGCCGTCGCACCGCGCTCACCGTCTCAGCCGCGCTGCTCGTCGCCGCGCCCCTCCTCGCCGCCTGCGGCAGTGAGGCTCACCCAGGGGCCGCCGCCGTCGTCGGTGGGGAGCGGATCGAGGTGTCCACCGTCCAGGCGAAGGTGAAGGACGTGCGTGCCGCCCAGCAGCGCTCCCCCCAGTCCGCCCAGCTCATCAAGGACAGCGGGCAGCTCAGCCGCGCCAAGCTCTACGACCTGATCGTCGAGCGGGTCGTCCAGCGCGCCGCCGACGACGCCGGGGTCGAGGTCAGCCGCAAGGAGATCCAGGACGGGCGGGCCGCCCTCGTGCAGCAGTCCGGTGGCGAGGAGCAGCTCGCGGCCATGTATCTGCAGCAGCGCGGCGTGGCCCCCGACCAGCTGGGCGACGTCGTACGCCGCGACATCCTGGTCAGCAAGCTCGCCGAAGCCCTCGGCGCGACCAACACCCCCGAGGGCCAGCAGAAGCTGAACCAGGCATTCACCACCGCCGCCAAGGCGCTGGACATCGACGTCAACCCCCGCTTCGGCACCTGGGACGACCGGAAACTCGAGCTCGGCAACTACAAGGCCCCGTGGATCACCCAGGTCAGCAAGGAGCCGGAGCCCGTCGAGGCGGGTGCGTAACGGCGCGAGGTAGGTTCGAGGGGTGACCACAGAAGCACCAGTCGCCCCCGGCCGAATCGTTCTGCTCACCGCAAGCCACCGCGTCGCGCCCGGGCTGCTGTCCTGGCCCGCGTGGCAGACGCTGCACGCCGCCGACCGGGTGCTCTGCGCCGACGGGGCCCACCCCCAGCTGCCGTATCTCCGCGAGGCCGGTGTCGCCGTGGAGATAACGGCCGTCACCGCGCAGGAGCTGGTCGACGCCTGCGCCGGGGGGCGCACCGTCGTGGTCGTCCCCTCCGGCGAGGGCGATACGGCCCTGACCGACGGGCTCGCCCGGCTCGCCGGGTCCGGGCGGGTGCAGATGCCGGACCTGGAGCTGCTCCCCGGCTCGTACGACCTGCCCGGCGCCCGTCTCCTCGACCTCGTCCAGGTCATGGACCGGATCCGCGCCGAGTGCCCCTGGTCGTCGACCCAGACCCACAAGGGCCTCGCCAAATACGGCATCGAGGAGGCGTACGAACTCGTCGAGGCGATCGAGGACGGCGACCGCGACGAGCTGCGCGAGGAGCTCGGCGACGTACTCCTGCAGGTCATCTTCCACGCGCGCATCGCGCAGGAAGGCCGCGATGAGGACGGGGCCGAGGCGTTCTCCATCGACGACGTCGCCGGGACGATCGTCGAGAAGCTCATCCACCGCCACCCGCACGTCTTCGGCGACGAGCACGCCGAGACGCCGGAGGACGTGAAGGAGCACTGGCTCCGCACGAAGGCGATCGAGAAGCAGCGCGACTCCGTGACGGACGGCGTGCCGCTGGGCCAGCCCGGCCTCGCCCTCGCCGCGAAACTCGCGGGCCGGGTCCGTACCGCCGGCCTCGACGTCCCGCTCCCCGCCGGCCCGGGCACCGGCTACGAACTGCTCGCCCTGGCCGTCCGGGCGGAGGAGTCCGGCACCGACCCCGAGGCCGCCCTGCGCGCAGCGGCCCGCGCCTACCGGGACGCGATCCGCGCCGCCGAGGGGCAGGAGTGAGCGCTCAGCCCGAGCTGTTCACCTGGGAGTTCGCCACCGACCCCTACCCCGCCTATGCGTGGCTCCGGGAAAACTCGCCGGTCCACCGGACCACCCTCCCCAGCGGGGTCGAGGCATGGCTGGTGACGCGGTACACCGATGCCAAGCAGGCCCTCGCCGACCAGCGGCTCAGCAAGAATCCCGCGCATCACGACGAGCCCGCCCACGCCAAGGGGAAGACGGGGATCCCCGGCGAGCGCAAGGCCGAGCTGATGACCCATCTGCTGAACATCGACCCGCCGGACCACACCCGGCTGCGGCGGCTGGTGTCGAAGGCGTTCACCCCGCGCCGGGTCGCCGAATTCGCCCCGCGCGTACAGGAGTTGACGGACCGGCTCATTGATGGGTTCGTGGAGAAGGGGGAGGCGGACCTGATTCATGAGTTCGCGTTCCCGCTCCCCATCTATGCCATCTGCGACTTGCTCGGCGTCCCGCGCGAGGACCAGGACGACTTCCGCGACTGGGCCGGGATGATGATCCGCCACGGCGGCGGGCCGCGCGGCGGCGTCGCCCGTTCTGTGAAGAAGATGCGGGGCTATCTCGCGGAGCTGATCCACCGAAAGCGGGAGGAGCCCGGGGACGACCTGATCTCGGGGCTGATCCGGGCCAGCGACCACGGCGAGCACCTCACCGAGAACGAGGCCGCTGCCATGGCCTTCATCCTTCTCTTCGCGGGTTTTGAAACTACCGTGAACTTGATCGGCAATGGGGTATATGCCCTGCTTCGCCATCCGGAACAGCGGGAGCGGCTCCAGACGTCCCTCGCCGCCGGTGAGACCGAGCTGCTGGCCGCCGGTGTCGAAGAACTCCTGCGCTACGACGGGCCCGTGGAACTCGCCACCTGGCGGTTCGCCACCGACGCGCTCGTCGTGGGCGGGCAGCGGATCGCGGCGGGCGATCCCGTACTCGTCGTACTCGCGGCCGCCGACCGGGACCCGGAGCGGTTCGCCGACCCGGACAGCCTCGATCTGTCCCGGCGCGACAATCAGCATCTCGGGTACGGGCACGGCATCCACTACTGCCTCGGCGCGCCCCTCGCGCGTCTTGAGGGGCAGACCGCGCTCGCCACGCTGCTCAGGAGAATGCCGGACTTGCGGCTTGCGGGCGATCCGGCCGATTTGCGGTGGCGTGGGGGTCTCATTATGCGCGGATTGCGCACCCTGCCGGTTGAGTTCACCGCTCGACAGATCTGACGCATTGTCAAGACTGTGACTTTCACGTGATCTCCGCTGCATCGACTTGTGACTCGCGTTCGAATGCGGCTACGTTCACCGTCGTCTCACCAGTCACGTGAAAGGCAACCGCATGCGTTCCGGGAACGGGCGACACCGCCGACCTCGTCAGGCTCCTGCCCTTGTTGTCGCGGCAGGGGTGACGGGATCGGCCATCGCCATCCCCCTTCTCGGCGCCGGTTCGGCCTCCGCCGCCGACGCCTCCGTGTGGGACCGCGTCGCGGAGTGCGAGAGCGGCGGCATGTGGAGCGCCGACCTCGGCAACGGGCACTACGGCGGGCTTCAGTTCTCGCAGGAGACCTGGCAGGACTTCGGCGGTACGGACTACGCGGCCCGCGCCGACCTCGCCAGCCGCTCGCAGCAGATAGCGGTCGCCGAGAAGGTCCTCGACGCGCAGGGCCCCGCGGCGTGGCCCGGCTGCGCGGAACTCGCCGGCCTGAAGAACGACGGCGCCGCGACCGGCGTCGACCCGGGCATCGTGCCGTCGCCCGGGCAGAGCGCCCCGGTCGAGTCGCTCATACCCACGAACCCCTCCGCCGAGCCCACCACGGCGGCGTCTGCCGAGCCGACCGCGGGCCCTGCCGGGTCGGCCGAGCCCGACGAGTCGGCGGGCTCGGACGCGTCGCTCGGCGCCGACAGCGGCAGCGGCAAGCACCGCGGCGAGGCCGCCCCGGAGCAGACCGAGCCGGGCAATACGGACAATGAGCGCGAAGCGGGCCGCCATGCCTCGCGAGGTGACGGTTCGGCACGCGACAATGCGGGCAACCCGGATGAGGCGGGCGAGACGGGCAATGCGGACGCCGCGCCCGGTGAGTACACCGTCCGGCCGGGCGACAGTCTGTGGGTCATCGCCGACGAGCAGAAGCTCTCCGGCGGCTGGACCGCGCTCTATGAGGCGAACCAGCAGACCGTCGGCGCCGACCCCGACCTCATTCTTCCTGGCCAGAGCCTCGATCTGGGCGTGAAGTAGGGGTAATTCGCCGCCAGTTCGAGGTCAGTTTCGCGGGCTTATGTCCGAGTCTGTGCAAGTGAGACAAGGGTCTCTTTGTCCCAACTGCCGTGACTTGCCCGGCGGAACCACTCATTCCGCCCTTCACCTGCGGAAACGGGAGTGACTGGGGCGGCGAGATGGGCGATTTCTCCCCGATGTTCACCTTTGAACATCGGGGAGAGGTGTGTTTACGGTCTGACCGCTCGCCACCGCGGGCACCGCTGACCGTCACGCCGAATCCTGCCGACGGTCGGGGGGAGAGTCGTCGCGCAGAGCGCCGAAGGCAGGAGCGGGGGACCCAAGGTAAGCGCCGGCCCCGGCCGTTGAGAACGACGGCTCCAACCGGCTTGGGGTGAAGCCGCGCGCAGGACGCGCGGCCGGGCAACTCACTTGGCCCGAACCCGACAGCTCACCTCGTAGGCGTCGGTGAGGAGATGTTCCATGCTGTTCTCCAGCAAGGGCAAGCACCGTCGCCCGAACGTTTTCAATCGGACTACGCGTTTCGCCGCCATCGCCGGCGTCACCGGTGCGGCCGTCGCCGCCCCGCTCCTCGGCGCCACCTCGGCGTCCGCCGCGACCACCTCCGAGTGGGACCAGGTCGCCCAGTGCGAGTCCGGCGGCAACTGGTCCATCAACACCGGCAACGGCTACTACGGCGGCCTGCAGTTCTCGCCCTCCACCTGGGCCGCGTACGGCGGCACGCAGTACGCCGCGAGCGCCGACCAGGCCTCCAAGTCCCAGCAGATAGCGGTCGCCGAGAAGGTCCTGGCCGGCCAGGGCAAGGGCGCGTGGCCGAACTGCGGCGTCAACCTGTCCAACGCCGCGAACGACGGCGCCGCCGACGCCGGCACCACGCAGCCGGCGCAGCCGAAGCGTGCCGAGGTTCCCACCACCCGCTCCGAGCGCCCCGCCGCCCCGGCGAAGCCCGACGCGAAGGCCAAGGGCTTCAAGAAGGGCGACGGCGAGTACAAGGTCAAGGCCGGCGACACCCTCGGCAAGATCGCCGAGACCGAGAAGGTCAAGGGCGGCTGGCAGAAGCTGTTCGACCTGAACAAGGACATCATCGACGACGCGGACGTCATCTACCCGGGCCAGCAGCTCCACCTGAGCTGACCCCGCTCCGCCCGAGTCGGCTGACCCGGTTCCCCCGAGTCGGCCGACCCGGCTCCGCCCGAGCTGACCCCCCGGGCCCCAGACCACCCCGGTCCGGCGCGCCATCCCCCGTACGCGCCGGGCCGGGGTTCTGCCTTGTCACTGCCTGTTCATGCCCTTTTCCGTCCCAGCGGGCGGGCACCGGCCGACCGATGCCCCGGAGCCGGTTAGGCTCTTGTCGCAAGGCCAAGGAGACCCCTGCACTGCCCCGCACTGCTTGAGTCCCACTGCTTGCGTCACATTTAGCGTCACATCCCAGAAGGAGATGCTCGTGCCGTCCATCGACGTCGTCGTAGCCCGGGAAATCCTGGACTCCCGAGGCAACCCCACGGTCGAGGTCGAGGTTGGCCTCGACGACGGCAGCACGGGTCGTGCTGCTGTTCCGTCCGGCGCCTCCACCGGTGCGTTCGAGGCTCTTGAGCTCCGCGACGGTGACCAGAACCGCTACCAGGGCAAGGGCGTCGAGAGGGCCGTCCTCGCCGTCATCGAGCAGATCGGCCCGGAACTCGTCGGGTACGACGCCACCGAGCAGCGCCTGATCGACCAGGCGATGTTCGACCTGGACGCCACCCCGGACAAGTCCTCGCTCGGCGCCAACGCGATCCTCGGCGTCTCCCTCGCCGTGGCGCACGCCGCCTCCGAGGCCTCCGACCTGCCGCTCTTCCGCTACCTGGGCGGCCCGAACGCGCACCTGCTGCCCGTTCCGATGATGAACATCCTGAACGGCGGCTCGCACGCCGACTCCAACGTGGACATTCAGGAGTTCATGATCGCCCCGATCGGCGCGGAGTCCTTCTCCGAGGCCCTGCGCTGGGGCGCCGAGGTCTACCACACCCTCAAGAAGGTCCTGAAGCAGAAGGGTCTGTCCACCGGCCTGGGCGACGAGGGCGGCTTCGCGCCGAACCTCGACTCCAACCGCGCCGCGCTGGACCTGATCCTCGAGGCCATCAAGGAAGCCGGCTACGCCCCCGGCAAGGACATCGCGCTCGCGCTCGACGTCGCCGCGTCCGAGTTCTACAAGGACGGCTCGTACGAGTTCGAGGGCAAGTCCCGCTCGGCCGCCGAGATGACGGAGTACTACGAGGAGCTCGTCGCGGCGTACCCGCTCGTCTCCATCGAGGACCCGCTGTTCGAGGACGACTGGGCCGGCTGGAAGGTCCTCACCGACAAGCTGGGCACCAAGGTCCAGATCGTCGGCGACGACCTCTTCGTCACCAATCCGGAGCGCCTCGCCCGCGGCATCGACGACGGCGCCGCGAACGCCCTGCTCGTCAAGGTCAACCAGATCGGTTCGCTGACCGAGACCCTGGACGCCGTCGAGCTCGCCCAGCGCAGCGGCTTCAAGTGCATGATGTCTCACCGCTCCGGCGAGACCGAGGACGTCACCATCGCCGACCTGGCCGTCGCCACCAACTGCGGCCAGATCAAGACCGGCGCCCCGGCCCGCTCCGAGCGCGTCGCCAAGTACAACCAGCTGCTGCGCATCGAGGAGATCCTCGACGACGCCGCGGTGTACGCGGGCCGCTCGGCGTTTCCGCGGTTTCGCTATGCGAACTAATAAGCACAGCAAGGGCTGACGCTCTCCCTTACGTACGTCCCCGGCCGCGGTCCCGTACCGTGTCCGGGGACGTAGGTACGTAATGGGGAGGCGGGACATGGCCGGGCAGGACCGCGATCGGTTCTCCACCGCGACCAGGATTCGGCTGCTCGGCGAGCAGACCGCGGCTCGCGTCTACCGGTCGCAGAACCGCAGGCAGGCCCGCCGCTCCCGGCTCACCGGCCGCGCGGCCTTTCTGGCCCTGGTGGTCTGCTCGCTGGCCGTCGCGCTCGCCTATCCGATGCGGCAGTACGTCTCCCAGCGCGCCGACATCGCCGACCAGGAGCGGCGGATGGCGGACGCCGAGGAGCAGGTAGAGCGGCTGAGGGACGAGAAGGCGCGGCTCCAGGACGACATGTACATCCGGCGCCTCGCCCGCGAGCACCTGCATCTCGTGCTGCCGGGAGAGACCGGCTACATCATGATCAACCCCGAGGCCGCCGAGAAGCGCCGCACCGAAGAGGGGGCGACCGACCGCCCCTGGTACTCGAACGTCTGGGACGGCGTCGACAACGCCGACCGCACCAAGTAGCAGCCGCGGCAAGCAGCAGCCACACAGAAGCACCGCTGGAACCAAGTAGAACCAAGGCAGGCATGGAAACGCCCCCTCCCACCACCGCCCCGACCGAGCCCACCGACGCGGACATCGACCGCCGCGTTCAAGAAGCAGCTCGGCCGTCCGCCGCGCGGACTGCGCGCCATCGCGCACCGCTGCCCGTGCGGTCAGCCCGACGTCGTCGAGACCGCGCCGCGGCTTCCCGACGGCACCCCCTTCCCGACGCTGTACTACCTGACCTGCCCGCGGGCCGCCTCGGCGATCGGCACGCTGGAGGCCAACGGCGTGATGAGGGAGATGAACGAGCGCCTCGCGACCGACCCTGAGCTGGCCGCCAAGTACCGCGCCGCCCACGAGGACTACATCGCACGCCGTGACGCCATCGAGGTGCTGGAGGGCTTCCCGAGCGCGGGCGGCATGCCGGACCGGGTGAAGTGCCTGCACGTCCTGGTCGGCCACTCGCTCGCGGCGGGACCCGGCGTCAATCCGCTGGGCGACGAGGCGATCGCGATGCTGCCCGAGTGGTGGCGCAAGGGCCCGTGCGTCACGCCGTTCGAAGAAGGGGACGAGAAGTGACCCGGGTCGCCGCCATCGACTGCGGTACGAACTCCATCCGGCTGCTTGTCGCCGACGCGGACCCGGCCACCGGTGAGTTGGCCGATCTCGACCGGCGGATGACGATTGTCCGGCTCGGCCAGGGCGTGGACCGGACCGGGCGCCTCGCACCCGAGGCGCTGGAGCGGACCTTCGCGGCCTGCCGCGAGTACGCCGCAGTGATCAAGAAGCACGGCGCGGAGAAGATCCGCTTCGTGGCCACCTCCGCCTCGCGCGACGCGTCCAACCGGGACGACTTCGTCCGCGGAGTGCTCGACATCCTGGGCGTCGAACCCGAGGTGATCACCGGGGACGAGGAGGCGGAGTTCTCCTTCACCGGCGCCACGAGGGAGCTGCCGGGCCATGAGGAGCGCCTGGTGGTGGACATCGGCGGCGGCTCGACCGAGTTCGTCGTCGGCCATGAGGAGGTCGAGGCCGCGCGGTCCGTGGACATCGGCTGCGTACGGCTGACCGAGCGGCACATCCGGCACGACCCGCCGACGCCCGCTGAGGTCGCCGCGATTCGCGCCGACATCGAGGCCGCGCTCGACCTCGCCGAGGAGACCGTCCCGATCCGCGAGGCGCAGACCCTGGTCGGCCTCGCCGGGTCGGTGACGACGGTGGCGGCGATCGCGCTCGGTCTCGACGAGTACGACCCGACGAGGATCCACCACTCGCGGATCCCGTACACCCGGGTCAAGGCGATCAGCGACGCGCTGCTGAAGGCCGACCACGAGCAGCGAGCCGCACACCCGGCGATGCACCCGGGGCGGGTTGACGTCATCGGGGCCGGGGCGCTCGTACTGCTCGCGATCATGGAGCGGATCGGGGTGCCGGAGGTGGTCGTGAGCGAGCACGACATCCTGGACGGGATCGCCTGGTCGATCGCTTAGAAGCGGCCTCTGAAACACCCTCTGAATCAGCCTCGGAACGAACTTCGTGAAGTTCTTCACAAGGAAAAGGCCCCTGAGGGGTGCTGTGGGGGGCCGAAAGGCCCCTCCGGCCCGTTCGCCCCGCCCCGCTGGGTGTGTTCGGGGCGGCGCGGGGCGCGTTACGGAGGTGTGAAGCGGGCCGCTGGTTCACCTACGGGAGGTCCCTTAGGGTCCAGCTCACGAGGGGTGAACAACGTTTCCCCTTATACCGTGGTTCCCCCGCCGCGCCATGACCTCGGTCACGTGGGCCGCGCAGTGTAGCAGAGGTGGGTCGACAGCTTGTGAAGGGGCTCACGAGCACCCCCCCTGAGGGGGGTGGATACTCGATGGCATGAGCACCACGGAGCGTCCCAGGATCCTCGTTGTAGGCGGTGGGTACGTAGGCCTGTACGCAGCTCGTCGCATTCTGAAGAAGATGCGCTACGGCGAGGCGACCGTCACGGTCGTCGACCCGCGCTCGTACATGACGTACCAGCCCTTCCTCCCCGAAGCTGCCGCCGGCAGCATCTCGCCTCGGCATGTCGTCGTCCCGCTGCGACGCGTGCTGCCCAAGGCTGAGGTGCTCACCGGCCGGGTCACCACCATCGATCAGGACCGCAAGGTCGCCACGATCTCGCCGCTGGTCGGCGAGGCGTACGAGCTGCCCTTCGACTACCTGGTCGTCGCGCTCGGCGCGGTCTCCCGCACCTTCCCGATCCCCGGCCTCGCCGAGCAGGGCATCGGTATGAAGGGCATCGAAGAGGCCATCGGCCTGCGCAACCACGTACTCGAGCAGCTCGACAAGGCCGACTCGACGACCGACGAGAACGTCCGCCGCAAGGCACTGACCTTCGTCTTCGTGGGCGGCGGCTTCGCCGGCGCGGAGACCATCGGCGAGGTGGAGGACCTGGCGCGCGACGCGGCCAAGTACTACACCAGCGTCAAGCGCGAGGACATGCGCTTCATCCTGGTCGACGCGGCCGACAAGATCCTTCCCGAGGTGGGCCCGAAGCTGGGCAAGTACGGCAAGGAGCACCTCGAGGGCCGCGGCATCGAGATCTACCTGTCGACCTCGATGGACTCCTGCGTGGACGGCCACGTGGTGCTGAAGAACGGCCTCGAGGTCGACTCCAACACCATCGTGTGGACGGCCGGCGTGAAGCCGAACCCGGCGCTGGCGCGCTACGGCCTGCCGCTCGGCCCGCGCGGCCATGTGGACTGCACCGACAAGCTCCAGGTCAAGGGCACCGACTACATCTGGGCCGCGGGCGACAACGCGCAGGTCCCGGACATGGCGGCCCGCAAGGCCGGCGTCGAGAACGCCTGGTGCCCGCCGAACGCCCAGCACGCGCTGCGTCAGGCGCGGGTCCTCGGCGACAACGTCATCTCCGGCATGCGGGGCTTCCCGCAGAAGGAGTACAGCCACGCCAACAAGGGTGCGGTGGCCGGTCTCGGCCTGCACAAGGGCGTCGCGATGATCGTCATGGGCAAGATGAAGATCAAGCTCAAGGGCCGTCTGGCGTGGTACATGCACCGTGGCTACCACGGCCTGGCGATGCCGACGTGGAACCGTAAGATCCGGGTCTTCGCGGACTGGACGCTGGCGATGTTCCTCAAGCGCGAGGTGGTCTCGCTGGGCGCGATCGAGACGCCGCGCGAGGAGTTCTACGAGGCGGCCAAGCCGGCTCCGGCTCCGGCGGCGGCAGCGCCGGCCCCGGAGAAGGCGAAGGCCTCCTAGCTCCAGGCAAGCCCGCGAAGGGGCCGCCCGCCATCCGTGGTGCGGGCGGCCCCTTCGCTGTGTCCGGGCTCGTTTGCTGTGTCCGGGCCAGCCCGCGCGCCCGTCCCCATCCTCGAACGCGTGGCCGTTCCGCCAGGTATATGTGGGGAGCATGTATTTTGCCTGGGCATTGCGCGCCGCCGGGAAGCACGCACAGTGGTCGGATTGTTCTCAGGAGTGCACCGCGCTGTCCACCGCAGCCTGGTGCAGGAGCATTTCTGGGATCCATCGTCACGGAGGTGTGCGCCATGGGCGACGCCGCGCTGCGGCTGACCACTCTTGCCGAGGAGTTGCTGGGGACCCCGCTCCCGGTCCGTATCCGGGCCTGGGACGGTAGTGAATCCGGACCTCCAGGCGCTCCCGTACTCGTCATCAGGCACCGCCGCGCCCTGCGCCGGCTGCTGTGGCGGCCTGGGGAGCTCGGGCTCGCCAGGGCCTGGGTGGCCGGCGAGATCGATGTCGAGGGGGATCTGTACCACGTCCTCGATCTGCTCTCCGGGCTGATCTGGGTTCGCGGCGACGGGGCCGAGGACAGCGGCAATCCGCTTCTCGACCCCAGGCTGCGCGCCGCGGCCCGCGGGCTGTTGAAGATCGGCGGGGCGCTGCCCCCGCCGCCACCGCCCCCCGAGGAAGTCCGACGGCGCGCCGGGCCGTTGCACACCAGGCGCCGTGACAAGAAGGCCATCAGCCACCACTACGACGTCGGCAACAACTTCTACGAGCTCGTCCTCGGGCCTTCCATGGTCTACTCCTGCGCCTACTGGCAGGACGGCGGCACCCTCGAAGAAGCGCAGCGCGACAAGCTCGACCTCATCTGTCGCAAGCTCGCCCTCAAGGAGGGCGACCGGCTCCTCGACGTCGGCTGCGGCTGGGGCTCCATGGCGGTCCACGCCGCACGCGAGTACGGCGTTCAGGTCACCGGCGTCACCCTCTCCCGCGAGCAGGCCGCCTACGCCCGCAAGCGCATCGCCGAAGAGGGCCTCACCGACCGGATCGAGATCCGCGTTCAGGACTACCGGGACGTCAGGGACGGCCCGTACGACGCCATCTCCTCCATCGGCATGGCCGAACACGTCGGCCAGGTCCGCTACCACGAGTACGCCGACCAGCTCTTCTCCCTCCTCAAGCCCGGCGGCCGGCTGCTCAACCACCAGATCGCCCGCCGTCCCGAAAGAGACGAATCCGCCTACCACGTCGATGAGTTCATCGACCGATACGTCTTCCCCGACGGCGAACTCGCTCCCCTCGGCCGTACCGTCAGCACCCTGGAGGAAGCCGGTTTCGAAGTCCGCGACGTCGAGTCGATCCGCGAGCACTACGCCCTCACTCTGCGCCGCTGGGTCACCAACCTGGAGGCGAACTGGCGCCAGGCCGTGCGGCACAGCTCGCCGGGCCGGGCCCGCGTCTGGCGGCTCTACATGGCCGCGTCCGCGGTCTCCTTCGAGCGGAACAGGATCGGCGTCAACCAGATCCTGGCCGTGAAGACCCCCGAGAGCGGGGAGTCCGGGCTTCCGCTGCGGGCCCGCGACTGGCACTGAGCGCGTACGCAAAGGGCCCCGCGACCGACTCCCGGTCGCGGGGCCCCTCACATCCCGTACTGCTACTCCGTCTTGATCGCCGTCAGCATGTTCAGCTTCGCCGCACTGCGGGCCGGCCACAGCGCGGCCAGCACCCCGACCACTCCGGCGAGCAGCAGGAAGATCCCGATCCGGTCCCACGGCACGACCAGCGCGTACCCGGGGATCTCCGACTTGATCGTCTCGCCGATCGCCCAGGCCAGGAAGGAGCCGAGCGCAACACCGATCACCGCGCCGAAGAGCGAGATCACCACCGCCTCCAGGCGGATCATGCGCTTGACCTTCCGGCGGTCCAGGCCGATCGCCCGCAGCATGCCGATCTCCTGCTGACGTTCGAAGACGGACATCGCGAGGGTGTTGATGACACCGAGCACCGCGATGATCAGAGCCATCGCCAGCAGTCCGTACATGATGTTCAGCATGGTGTTGATCATGCCGCCGAACATGTTCCGGATGTCCTGCCGGTCCATGATGCTCATCGCCGGGTTGTCACCCAGCGCGTCCACCAGCGCCTGCTCGTTCGCCTTGCTCGCGCCGCCGTCCATCTTCACCCAGACCTCGGGGATGTACGGCTTCGGCTCGTAGGGAGCGACCAGCGACGTCGACAGCAGGACCGGCGAGAGGAACTCGTTTTCCTTGTAGACCGCGCCGACCGTCAGGGTCTTCGTATCCGCCTTGCCGCCGTCGCTGTCGTAGCCGAACTTGACCGCGACCGTGTCGCCGGCCTTCCAGCCGTTCGACTTGGCGGTCTTCTCGGCGACCGCGATCTGGCCCTTGCCGAGCGTGGCCATGGAGCCGGAGACCGTCTGCAGATCGAAGACCTTCTCCACGTCCCCGGGAGTGACCGCCGAGGCGGAGTGGAACTCGTCCTTGATCTCCACCGAGGTGGCCTGCTGCGGGGAGACGGCGCTGACGCCCTTCGCCTTCTCCAGCGCGGTGAGCGCCGACTTGTCGAGGGCGCCGCCGCCCGCCATGGTGACCATGTAGTCGGCGCGGATGTTGTCCGTGGTCAGCTTGTCGATGGCCCCGCCGAGCGTGACACCGATGACCGTGAGGCCGGTGACCAGCGTGAGGCCGATCGCCAGCGCCGAGGCGGTGGCTCCGGTACGGCGCGGATTGCGGACCGCGTTCTGCCCGGCCAGCTTGCCGGACACCCCGAACACCCGGTGCAGCAGCGGCCGTACCAGCGCGATGACCGGACGGGACAGCAGCGGGATCAGCAC
This sequence comes from Streptomyces sp. V1I1, assembly GCF_030817355.1. Lineage (NCBI taxonomy): Bacteria > Bacillati > Actinomycetota > Actinomycetes > Kitasatosporales > Streptomycetaceae > Streptomyces > Streptomyces sp. V1I1. Next base: position 4,903,506 of record NZ_JAUSZH010000001.1, read on the forward strand.
GATGATGCCGATCAGCGTCAGGAACGCGCCTGCGCCGATCACCATCCGGCCTGCTTCCTTGCCCATCGCCGCACCGGCGAGGATCGCCCCCGCACCCGCCAGCGTGATGACACTGCCGAGGGTGTTGCGTACGACGAGGGACTTGGTGGTCGCGGGCAGATGGGCGCTGCCCATCGCCGCCACCGGCGGGATCTTCGCGGCCCGGCGGGCGGGCAGCCACGCGGCGAGCACGGTGACCAGTACACCGACGGCGAGTGCGGAGGCGATCGCGGTGGGCGAGACGACCAGCGGACCGGCGGGCACCTTCGCGCCGAAGGAGCCCATCGCGGAACGCAGCCCGGTCGCCAGCCCGATACCGAGGACGAAGCCGATCACGGCGGCGAGCGCGCCCACGACCAGCGCCTCGAGCATCACCGAGCGCTTGACCTGTCGGCGCGAGGCTCCGACGGCGCGCATCAGGGCCAGTTCCCTGGTGCGCTGGGCGACCAGCATGGTGAAGGTGTTGGCGATCAGGAAGACGCCGACGAAGAGGGCTATGGCCGCGAAGGCGAGCAGCATCGTGTTGAGGTTGGACAGGCCTTGCTCGATCTCCCGGGCCTGGTCGTCGGCGAGCTGCTTGCCGGTCTGCGCCTCGGCGTCCTTGGGCAGCAGCGGCTTGACCTCGTCCAGGATCTTCTGGTCGGAGGCGCCGGCCGCGGCGGCGATCGTGACGTCCTTGAAGTAGCCGGGCTGCAGATAGAGCTTCTGGGCGACCGGAGTGTCGAAGAGGACGAGGCTGCCGCCCGCGTTGACGGCGCCGTCCTCAGTGGTGAAGACACCGGAGAGGGTGTACTCCTTCGCCGGGCCGTTGGTCGCCACCCGCACGGTGTCCCCGACCCGGTACTTGCCCTTGTCCGCGGAGTCCTTGTCGAGGGCGATCTGACTGTCCTTCACCGGGCCCGAGCCGTCGGTGAAGGTGTACGCGGCGTCCTTGCCGTCCTTGCCGGGGGCGAAGTTGGCGCCGGTGTTGGACCAGCCGTTGCCGATCAGCTTGCCGTCCTGGTCGGCGACCCCGGCGAAGCCGGAGACCCGCCCGGTGGCCTCGGCGACCCCGTCCAGACTCCGGATCTTCTCCAGGGTCTTGGCGTCGATGTTGGAATTCTTCTGGCCGTCGGTCTGGTCGGCGTATGTCGTGACGGCGACCGCGACGTTGTCGTAACTCTTGGCCGACTGCTTGCGGTAGGCGTTGCCGAGGGTGTCGGTGAAGACCAGGGTGCCGGAGACGAAGGCCACGCCGAGCATCACGGCGAGCACGGTCATCAGCAGCCTGGCCTTGTGCGCGAGCACATTGCGCAGGGCGGTTCGGAACATGTCTGTGTCAGTCCTGGGGTGAGAGCCGGAGGGTGGGGAACAGCGGTCGTTCAGCTGGTCCGGCCCTTGGCGTCGAACTCCTTCATCCGGTCGAGGACCCCGTCGGCGGTGGGGTGCAGCATCTCGTCGACGATCCGGCCGTCCGCCAGGAAAATCACCCGGTCGGCGTAGGAGGCGGCCACCGGGTCGTGGGTGACCATGACGACGGTCTGACCGAGCTCACGTACGGAGTTGCGCAGGAAGCCCAGCACCTCCGCGCCCGAGCGCGAGTCCAGGTTTCCGGTCGGCTCGTCACCGAAGATGATCTCCGGCTGCGAGGCGAGGGCGCGGGCGACGGCGACGCGCTGCTGCTGGCCGCCGGAGAGCTGCGTGGGGCGGTGGCTGAGCCGGTCCTGCAGGCCCACCATTTCGATGACCTGCTGCAGCCACTGCTTGTTGGGCTTACGTCCCGCGATGTCCATCGGGAGAGTGATGTTTTCCAGTCCGGTCAGCGTCGGCAGCAGGTTGAACGCCTGGAAGATGAAGCCGATTTTGTCCCGGCGCAGCTGGGTCAGCTGCTTGTCCTTGAGGGAGCCGAGCTCGGTCTCACCGATCCGTACGGACCCGGAGCTGAAACTGTCCAGGCCGGCCACGCAGTGCATCAGCGTGGACTTGCCGGAGCCCGAGGGGCCCATGATCGCGGTGAACTCCGCCTGCCGGAAGTCCACGGTGACCCGGTCGAGCGCGACCACCTGGGTCTCGCCCTGTCCGTACACCTTGGACAGATCCGTGGCGCGGGCGGCCACTGCGGTGGCGCGGTGAGCGAGGGGGGTCGTGGTCACGAGTGGGCTCTCCTGTCGAGGTGGTCTGCGGGAACGAGACCATCCTTTCCGCCATCCGGCGGCGAGTCGTCAGCCCCGGTGCCCGTTCCTGGGGCCCTCTTCAGTCGGACCGCAGCGCCGGATCGTCCTCCTTTGGTATGACGGCGTCCCTGAGATCCGGCGAGGGGGAGGGGCCGGTGGAGGAGACGGCGGAGGGGGCGGCGACTTTCCGTCAATCCCGCGCGCGGACGGTGGCGGCCACGGGCCGGGCGGGGCGGGTACGAATGCCCTCTTACCTGCACTGACACACCCTCAGAAGTCAATAAAATAAGACAACATCGGGCCACTGGTGCCACGGACCGGGGGGTCTACCCGGATAGGCTCAAGTGCCAACGCGGACCCGCGCGCCACGCCCGGATGGTGGAATGCAGACACGGCGAGCTTAAACCTCGCTGCCCCTCGGGGGCGTACCGGTTCAAGTCCGGTTCCGGGCACCACACCGCCCTCTGCACCTGGCGGTGCCCGCCCCGGCGGACGCCGCTGCGGTCACGATCGCGGAAAGATCCTCCCCGAGCACTAGGGTGCTTCTTTTGCTCCCGCATTACTCTTGACCCCAAGGCCGCGCAGGGTGGCCATGGAGGAGTGAGATGAGGAGCAGTAACCCGGTCTTCTCGCGACGGGGGTTCAGCCGCGACAATGGCTACGCGGGGTTCAACGCGCAGCAGCCGCAGGCCGGGGGCCCCGCCGTAGGAAACAACCCCTACGCCCAGGGCGCGGCCGCCCCGTACGCGACCAACCCGTACGCACCCGCGGACACGCAGTTCGGCGCGGGTCCGCAGGCCCCCGCCCGTCCCAATGTGATGACCATCGACGACGTCGTGGCGCGCACCGCCATGACGCTCGGCACGGTCGTCCTCACCGCCGTACTCTCCTGGGTCCTGCTGCCCGTCGACGAGGCCAACATCGGCAAGTCGTACGGCATCGCGATCGGCGCGGCCCTGGTGGCCATGGTCCTTTCGCTCATTCAGGCCTTCAAGCGCAAGCCGGTGCCGGCGCTGATCCTGGCCTACGCCGCCTTCGAGGGTGTCTTCCTCGGAGTGATCTCCAGCGCGGTCAGCACCTACATCAGCCCGGGCACAGTGATGCAGGCGGTGCTCGGCACCATGTGCGTCTTCGCCGGTGTGCTCATCGCGTACAAGACCCGGCTCATCCGGGTCAACCGCCGCTTCTACGGCTTTGTGATGGCCGCGGCCATGGGCTTCATGCTGCTCATGGTGGTCAACCTGCTGTTCGCCGTCATCGGCGGCGGTGACGGCCTCGGCTTCCGCAGCGGCGGCCTCGGCATCCTCTTCGGTGTCATCGGCATCATCCTCGGTGCGTGCTTCCTGGCCCTCGACTTCAAGCAGGTCGAGGACGGGCTCGCGTACGGCGCTCCGCGCGAGGAGTCCTGGCTGGCGGCCTTCGGCCTCACCCTGACCCTGGTGTGGATCTACCTGGAGATGCTGCGACTGCTGTCGATCCTCAACGGCAACGACTGACCGTCCGGGACCGGCTCTGTCCGGGACCGGCCGTCCAGGCCGTGACGAAGGGCCCGCGGGGATTGCCCGCGGGCTCTTCGGCGTCTCGGGACCTAGAGCAGTTTGCGCGCGGCGCGCCTCAGGTCGTACTCATGGATGATCGCTTTGGCATGTCCGTATGCGAGGTTGTGCTCGCTCCGGAGCCAGCTGACCTTCTCCTCGAAGCGGAAGAGGGAGGGGCCTTCATCGACGGTGCGGAGCCAGTCGGAGATTTCACGACCGGTGCAGTGGGGGATTCTGGAGAGCAGGTTGCGATGGGTCTCTTCGGAGAAGACTTGGGACATCGGCGCCTCCGGACGCTTTGCGCGTGTGGTCCTTAACGCCACCGTGCCTGAGGGTTCGCGGATTGGCAACAGTGCCGGGGTGGCGCGTAGGGTCGCGGAGTGCTTGATACGACTGAGCTGACGGCCGCCGTCGACCGCTTCGCCGACCGTCTGCGGGCCGCCCCGCAGAGCCGGCTGAGCCGGGGTGCGGCGGCCGAAGGGCTGGCGCTGGCCAGGGAGTTGGCGGTGCGGGCCCAGCGGATCGAGACGCCCGGGGAGGCCCCGCGGATCATGCCGGAGGCGGGCCTGTTCGCAGTTGCGGATCAACTTAACGTCGCCGGGAACGATTTGGCCGAAGCGCTGCGAACGGCCCCGTCCCGGTCCCTGGGGGAGGTGGACGAGGCCGTGGGTCTCGTTGAAGCGGCCGCCCGGCGGGCGGGGCTGTAGCCCGCGGGCGGGTCTACAGCGACGCGATGACGCGGTCCGCGAGGATATAGACGCTCTCCTCGCCGCACGCGAAAGTCAGGGCATAAGCGCCCGCGACGCCGGAGCCGCCCAGCAGCACCGGGGTGTCGCCGGCCCGCAGTGCCTCGGCGAGCTGCTCGGCGGTCTCGCGGTGGCCGGGGGTCATACAGAGCGTCGTGCCGTCTGCGAAGACGTACACATCGAGCGTGCCGAGCGGTCCCGGCCGTACGTCGGCGAGGGCCGTGCGCGTCTCGGCGAGCTCCTCGAGGCGGGCCACGGTGCGCTCGTGGTCGGTGATCACCGGGGTCTGGACCGGGACGAAGTCCGGGTGCGAGGGATGGCGGCGGCGGGCCGCGGCCAGCTCGGGGGAGTCCTCGGCGAACTCCGTCACCTCGGGCAGGTCCGCCAGCTCGTCGAGCGCCTCGGCCGCCTCGAAGTCCATCGCCTCGAGGCCGGCGAAGTCGGAGTGGCGCGGGACGTAGAAGGGCAGCTCGTCGCCCGGGGCGGCCAGGCCGCCCAGCAGGGAGGGAGCGTCCGCCGCGTCGCGGGACTCCTGCGCGGCCCAGAAGGCGCGCGCCTCGGCCAGTTCGCGCTCCCGCTCCTCGGCGAGCGCCTCGGCGACGGCGGCGCGTATCTCGGCAGCCGGGGCGGTGCGGGCCTGTGGTACGGAGGCGATGCGGCTGGTGCCGTGCGCGGTGACCAGTTCGGTGCGCAGGGCCGTGACCTGCTTACGGAGCCCGTGGGCGGCGTGCAGGGCAGCGGCACCCACGGCCGTGGCTGCGGCCGTGGTCAGCAGCAGGGCAAGAGACATGGCGCTCACTGACTTACTCCCGGTTTCACTCGATCCCCCCGACTTCCTACATCAGCTTGCGGTCAGCGCGCGCCCCCTGTCAGTGCATTACGTCACGAATTGGACAGGACTTTGTGTCCTGTGTTTAGCGTGAAAGCAGTGCTGACCTGGGGAAAGGGCTCTCCCCCAGGAGGTAGGTCACATCCTGGGGGAGATTCGGTCACGACTCGAGTTCCGCGCAGGCCCGAAAGCTCTAGCAGAGGCGCTCGCTCTCTTGGTCGCGTTCCGCTTCGCCTCCGCTTCGGGCAAGTGCCGCCTTCGTACCTCAGGCGACCCGTACCCTCCGCTGCCGCTCAGCTCAGCCGCTCGATGACCATGGCCATGCCCTGGCCACCGCCCACGCACATGGTCTCCAGAGCGAACTGCTTGTCGTGGAACTGGAGGCTGTTGATCAGCGTGCCGGCAATCCTGGCGCCCGTCATGCCGAAGGGGTGGCCGACGGCGATGGCGCCGCCGTTGACGTTCAGCTTGTCCAGGTCGACGCCCAGGTCGCGGTAGGACGGGATGACCTGCGCGGCGAAGGCCTCGTTGATCTCGACCAGGTCGATGTCGCCGATGGTCAGCCCCGCGCGGGACAGCGCCTGCTTGGAGGCCTCGACGGGTCCGTAGCCCATGATCTCGGGGGAGAGGCCGGAGACGCCGGTGGAGACGATGCGGGCCAGCGGGGTCAGGCCCAGCTCGCGCGCCTTGGTGTCGGACATGATCACGAGAGCCGCGGCACCGTCGTTCAGCGGGCAGCAGTTGCCGGCGGTGACCAGGCCGTCGGGGCGGAACACCGGCTTGAGGCCCTGGACGCCCTCGAGGGTGACGCCCGCGCGCGGGCCGTCGTCCTTGGAGACGACTGTGCCGTCGGGGGTGGTGACCGGGGTGATCTCGCGCTCCCAGAAGCCGTTCTTGATGGCCTCCTCGGCGAGGTTCTGGGACCGCACGCCGAACTCGTCCATGTCCTGGCGGGTCACGCCCTTGAGGCGGGCCAGGTTCTCGGCGGTCTGGCCCATCGAGATGTACGCGTCCGGGATCAGGCCGTCCTCGCGCGGGTCGTGCCAGTCCGCACCCTCCTGCTCGGCGCGGGCGGCGGTACGTGCCTCGGCCTCGGCGAAGAGCGGGTTGTGGGTGTCGGGCAGGGTGTCGGAGTTGCCCTTGGTGCTGCGCGAGACCGTCTCGACGCCGGCGGATATGAAGACGTCGCCCTCGCCGGCCTTGATGGCGTGCAGCGCCATGCGGGAGGTCTGGAGGGACGAGGAACAGTAACGGGTGATGGTGCAGCCCGGGAGGTGGTCCATCCCCATCTGCACGGCCACGATGCGGCCGAGGTTGTGCCCCTGCTCGCCGCCGGGCAGGCCGCAGCCGAGCATCAGGTCGTCGATGTCCTTGGGGTCGAGCTCAGGGACCTTGGCGAGCGCGGCCTGGATGATCGTGGCGGTCAGGTCGTCGGCGCGCAGCTCCTTGAGGGAGCCCTTGAAGGCCCGGCCGATGGGGGAGCGGGCAGCAGAGACAATCACGGCTTCGGGCATCACAGCTCCATGAGGGGCGAGGCGGTTCGGGCAGGACTGTCTGGGAAGTTACCCGTCCGTATCGCTGGGGTCACGGGCCGGGTCGTGTGAGACGGACCTCTTTTCTAAGCGATCGCTCAGCTCCTCCATTATGCGCCTGCGCGGCGCGGGCGACGGCGGCAACTTCCCGCCGCCCCGCGTCGCCCGGGATGTGCCCGCGCCGCCCCGCGTCGCCCGGGATGTGCCCGCGCCGCCCCGCGCTGCCCGGGATGTGCCCGCGCCGCCCCGCGCTGCCCGCGCCCTACGCCCGCCGTACTTCGGACGGCGACGGTGCCGGTGCCGGTTCGGTCGTCGGGGGCGGCTCCGGGAGGCGACGGCGACGGCGGTGCTTCAGGAGCGCCCACGGGGCCCTCGCGCCCGTGACCTCCGTGCCCGCCTCCGCTGCCGCCGTGGCCGCCGCCCGCGCCACCGGGAGCATGCCCTCGTCGCGGTCCGCGTCCAGGTGGTCGGTCTCCGGCCACAGGCCCAGCACCGCGCACAGGGTCGGCAGCATCGCCATTGCCGCCGTCGCGTAGCCCTCCGCCGACGGGTGGTAGTTGTCCGCGCCGAACATCTCCCGCGGGTTCGCAGCGAACTCAGGGCCCAGCAGGTCGCCCAGCGACACCGTACGGCCGCCCTGCTCCACCACCACGATCGTCTGTGCCGCCGCCAGCTGGCGCGAGACCCGGCGGGCCAGATAGCGCAGCGGCTGGTACACCGGCTCGATAGTGCCCAGATCAGGGCAGGTGCCCACCACCACCTCCGCGCCCGCCGTACGCAGCCTGCGCACCGCGGAGGAGAGCAGCCGGACGGAGTGTGTGGGCGGCATCCGGTGCGTCACGTCATTCGCGCCAATCATGATCACGCAGACGTCCGGGGCCCGGGACCGGTCCGCGAGCAGCACCGTGACCTGGCGCTCCAGATCGTTCGACTGCGCGCCCGGCAGGGCCACATTGCACACCTCCACCGGCCGCTCGGCCACCGCCGCGAGTCCGGACGCGAGCAGCGCCCCCGGCGTCTGGCCCGCCCTGCGTACGCCCTGCCCCGCCGCCGTGGAGTCCCCGAGCACGCCGAGGAGGAGCGGATCACTGTGCCCGAAGGCCAGTCCGTACAGGCCGTCACCGCGCGGCGGGAGCGGGGCCGTGCCCCCGCCCACCGAGCGTTTCGCCAGCTGGACCTCCGCCAGTACCAGCCCCACGGTCGCCGCTCCGAGCAGCCCGATGCTGCCGCCGCCGTAGGCCGCGCCCGCGGCGATGCGTCGTGCCACCCTCGCCCTCGACACAGTCCGAGCCACCTCCTCGTAGCCGCCTCGTAGCTCTGCGTCGCAGCTCTACGTCGTCATCAGCTAACTGCCCCGTGGCTACCGTCGCCCAATCACGCGCTGCTCCGCTTACGCTGGCCGCATCACTACGGAGATCCCGGAGAACATTGTGCGCATCCACCACTCGATGATCAGTCTCGTCGGCAACACCCCGCTGCTGAAGCTGAACAGCGTCACCGCAGGCATCCAGGCGACCGTCCTGGCCAAGGTCGAGTACTTCAACCCTGGCGGGTCGGTCAAGGACCGGATCGCCCTGCGCATGATCGAAGCGGCCGAGGAGAGCGGAGCGCTGCAGCCCGGCGGCACGATCGTCGAGCCGACCAGCGGGAACACCGGCGTCGGACTTGCCATCGTGGCCCAGCAGAAGGGCTACAAGTGCATCTTCGTCTGCCCGGACAAGGTGTCCACGGACAAGATCAATGTGCTGCGTGCGTACGGCGCCGAGGTCGTCGTCTGCCCCACGGCCGTCGACCCCGAGCACCCCGACTCGTACTACAACGTCTCCGACCGGCTGGTGCGGGAGACGCCCGGCGCCTGGAAGCCCGACCAGTACTCCAACCCGAACAACCCGCGCTCGCACTACGAGACCACCGGCCCCGAGCTGTGGGAGCAGACGGACGGGCGGATCACCCACTTCGTCGCGGGCGTCGGCACCGGCGGCACGATCTCCGGCACCGGCCGCTACCTCAAGGAGGCCAGCGACGGCAAGGTCAAGGTCATCGGCGCCGATCCGGAGGGGTCCGTGTACTCCGGCGGTTCCGGCCGGCCCTACCTCGTCGAGGGCGTCGGTGAGGACTTCTGGCCGTCCGCGTACGACCGGACCGTGACCGACGAGATCGTCGCCGTGTCCGACAAGGACTCCTTCCAGATGACGCGCCGGCTCGCCAAGGAGGAGGGGCTGCTCGTCGGCGGCTCCTGCGGCATGGCGGTGGTCGCGGCGCTGCGTGTGGCCGAGGGGCTCGGCCCGGACGACGTGGTGGTCGTGCTGCTGCCGGACAGCGGCCGCGGCTATCTCTCCAAGATCTTCAACGACGAGTGGATGGCGGACTACGGCTTCCTGGAGGACTCGGGCCCGTCCGCGAGCGTCGCGGATGTGCTGCGGCACAAGGAAGGCGGCAAGATCCCGAGCCTGGTGCACATGCACCCGGAGGAGACGGTCGGCGAGGCGATCGAGGTGCTGCGCGAGTACGGCGTCTCCCAGATGCCGATCGTGAAGCCGGGCGCCGGTCACCCGGACGTGATGGCCGCCGAGGTCATCGGCTCGGTCGTCGAACGGGAGCTGCTGGACGCGCTGTTCGCGCAGCGCGCCTCGCTGGGCGACCCGCTGGAGAAGCACATGAGCGCGCCGCTCCCGCAGGTGGGGTCGGGCGAGCCGGTCGGCGACCTGATGTCGGTGCTCGGCGCGGCGGACGCGGCGATCGTGCTGGTGGAGGGCAAGCCGACGGGTGTGGTGAGCCGTCAGGACCTGCTGGCGTTCCTCGCGGGCGGCGGCAAGTAGCAGCCGGAGGGCGGGAGTTCGCTCTGTGCGCGACCGGGGCGCTCCCGGCTGCGACCCCCGCTGCGCCTTCCGGGGGTGACCCCCGGCCCCCGCGAAGTGCCCTGGTCGCGAAAACGGTACGAGCGCGACACGTACGCGCAGCACCCGCTTAACACGCGTCCGGCACATTGGTGGATGTCGGCAGGGGGCCCGGGCAGGGATCCCGGCCGGCACCCAATGCGGCGTCTAGGACCTCCGGAGCGGCTCCCGGACCTCCCAAGACGCCCTGGACGCGGAGACCGGCCCTGACCCGGGACCGTGTCCCACGCGGGGACCGCCGTCGTCCCGCCCCCCGGTTCGCCGGGGGTGCGGCGGTCCCCGCGCACAACTCTTTTTTGGCGCTCGGGTTCTCCCCCTACCTTCGGCGGGGGGACCCCCACGGGGCGCCGCTGTGCCCATCAGCGGCCTCCGGCCGCGGATGGTGTCGACGGTCGATCGTGCTCGACACCTCGTTCCTCGGCGCCTCCGCGCTCCCCCAGCTACCGCTGGGAGGTACCCCCATCCCTTTCGACACCTCCGCGCCCCTTCGGCTCACTCGCCAGGCGGTCGGGGCGGAGCCCCGTGGCGGGGCTCGGCCCCGAACCCCGGACGCCCTTCGGGCGTGTCCTCAATCTCCCCCCAGACTTCGTCCGGATGGACCCCCCAGCGGGCTTGAATTTCCGCCGGTCCGGCTTGATCTTCCGGCGGACGAGGCGAAAACAGCCCCGCCGGCGATTGAGGCGCGGGGTCCGGGGCGGAGCCCCGGGTCAGTCCTCCCAGCCGGACTTGTCGCGCTCGCGCGACCCCCGCATCCACGGCCAGCCCCGCGCCGCATGCACCGCGTTCACGCCGACGATCCCGAACCAGGCAACGACCAGGCCCGGCAGGTCGGCATTGACCACGGCGATCGCTGAGAGCGGGACGGCGAGGATCATCGAAATGATCCCGAAGCCGAACCGCTCCCCGAAATTGGCCTCCGCGGACTGCGGCGGGTGGGCGCCCCGGGCGACCACCATCTGCTGTTCGGCCAGCTGGCGCCGGACACGGCGGTCCACCGTGCCGTCGAGGCGCTGCTCGACCTTCTCCAGAAATGATTCGACGAGCGCGGAGTCGTACTCCTCCCCCAGCTCGCGGCGGGCGTGCAGGGTGGCGTCGAGCTCCTTTTTGAGCTCAGGGTCGCGGGCTTCCATAACCGTTCACGCTACGGACGGGCGGCGCCCGCGTCAGTGGGGGTAGCCCCACTGTTCGTCCCTAGGGCTACCTGGGGGGTGAGGGTCGTACGGTCCGCGATGCGCCGTCGGTTTCAGCTTCCCTTCTTCGCGAGCCCGTGCTGCTTCGCCCAGGCGTTCGCCACGTCCTCCGGGTCCTTCTTGTCCTTGTCGACCTGCCGGTTGAGCTCGGTCAGCTGCTCCGTGGTCAGTACGGCGCCGAGCCGGGCCAGCGCCTTGCGCACGGTCGAGTCGGCCTTGCGGTCCGCGATCAGCGGGACCACATGCTGACCGGGGATCAGGTTCTTGGGGTCGGCGAGGACCACCCAGCCCTCGGCGGCGATGTCGGTGTCGGTGGTGAAGAGGTTGGCGACGTGTACGTCGCCCTTCTTCAGCGCGCCCTTGACCAGCGGCCCGGAGGAGTCCAGCGACTTGAACTCCTTGAATTCCACGCCGTATTCGTCCTTCAGGCCGACGACGCCTACGACCCGCTTCTTGACCTCCGGGGCCGCACCTATGACCAGCTTGCCGTTCTGCTTGGCGAGGTCGCCGAGGGTTTTGAGGCCGTACTTGTCGGCGGTCTCGCGGGTGACGGCGAAGGCGTCGGAGTCCTCGGCCAGGCCGTAGGGGAGTATCTGCAGGCCCTTGGGGAGGACTATGGCGAGGGCGTTCTGCATCTCGCCCTCCTCGGTGCCCTTCGCCTTCGGGTCGAGGTAGTGCAGCAGCGCGCCCTGGTACTCGGGGAGCAGATCGATGTCGCCGCCGCGGAGGGCGGGGATGAGGATCTCGCGGGTGCCGAGGTTGGGGCGGACCTTCGTCTTCACACCGGCGGCTTCGAGCACGGCCGCGTACAGGTAGCCGAGTATCTGGTTCTCGGTGAAGTTGGCGGTGCCGATGGTGACGCCGTCCTTGCTGGAGCCGCCTCCTGACACGTTGCCGCCTTCGCCTTCGAGGGAGGTGATGCCGCTGCTACAGGCGGCGAGAGCGGGGACGGAGGCCGCGGCGAACAGGCCGCCGAGGAGGGTACGTCGGTTCATGGCTGAAGCTCCTCAGTGAGCGGCGGTGCGGTGGCGGAAGAGGACACGCTGGAGGGCGGCGAGCCCCAGGTCGAGTACGACGGCGACGATCGCGACGAGTACGGCTCCGCCCAGGACCTGGACGAGGTCGCGCTGGGCGAGGCCGTCGAAGACGTACCGGCCCAGTCCGCCGAAGCTGACGTACGCGGCGATGGTTGCCGTCGCCACGACCTGGATCAGGGCGAGCCGCAGCCCGCTCATGATCAGCGGCAGCGCGAGCGGGATCTCGACCTGGAACAGGACCTGGTGGCCGCGCATGCCCTGGCCGCGGGCGGCGTCCTTCACCTCGGGGTCGACGGCGGTCATGCCGGCGTAGGTGTTGGTGACGATCGACGGGACGGCGAGGGCGACCAGCGCGACGTACACCGGGGTCATGGACAGGCCGCTGGCCAGGAACACCAGGACGACGAGGCCGACGGTGGGCAGGGCCCGGCCGAACGACGAGAGGTTGATGGCGAGGAACGCGCCGCGGCCGGTGTGCCCGATGAGCAGGCCGACGGGCAGCGCGATGACGGCGGCGATGAGGGTCGCGAGGAGCGAGTACTGGAGGTGCTCGGTCAGTCGGTGGCCGATGCCGTCGGGTCCCGTCCACTGCTCGCCGCTGACCAGCCAGGAGCCGAGGTTCTTGAAGAGCTCGTACATGTCGTCAGGCCCTCTCACGCTTTGAATGTTGCAGCCTGGTCCAGGGGGTGAGGACGTACTGCACGGCGACGAGCAGCGTGTCCGCGATCAGCGCGAGGAGGAGGGTGAGGACGACGCCGACGACCACGGGGGTGGGGAAGTTGCGCTGGAAGCCGTCGGTGAAGAGCTGGCCGAGGCCGCCGTCGCCGATGTAGGTGGCGACGCTGACGAGCGAGATCGACATGACGGTGGCGATGCGCACGCCTGCCATGATCACGGGCAGCGCGAGGGGCAGCTCGACGGTCAGGAGAGTACGCAGGGGGCGTGTCCCCATCGCTTGGGCGGCCTCCTTCGTCTTGGCCGGCACGGAGTCGAGGCCCTCGACGGTGTTCCGGAGCAGGACGACGAGGGTGTAGATCGTCAGGCCGATGACAGTGGTGGTGCGGGTCAGTCCGGAGACCGGGAGTAGCAGCACGAATACGGCGATGGAGGGGATGGTGAACAGGACGTTGGACAGCCCGAGGAGGAATCCGCGGAGCGGCTTGATCCGGTGGGCGACGACGGCCAGGGGGAGGGAGATGAGCAGCCCGAACAGGACTGCGGAGAGGGCGGCTTGGAGGTGGGAGAGAGTGAGGGTGGTGAGGTCGCCGGCGTGGTCGGATATCCACGACCATTCGATGGTCATGAGGTGCCGCCCTTGAGGGGGGTGGTCGCGGTGTCCGTCGCGGACCCGGCCGGCTCCGGCCCGGTCGCGGTCGCCGCCGAGCCGTGCCACTCGCCCGCCTTGTCGTGGATCACCTCTCGTGCGCTCACGCCCGTCAGGACGCCGTCCGCGTCGACCCGGGCCACCAGGCCGGCCGGGGATGCGACCGACTCGTTGAGTGCCGAGAGCAGCGAGTCACCGTCGCGCAGCGCGCGTACGGGGAGCAACTGCGCGTCACCGGCCACGCCTTGTGCGGGCAGCGCGTCCGTGTCGAGCCAGCCCTGCGGCTCGCCCTTGGGCGAGACCACGAGTCGCCAGCGGCCGTCCGCGGCCGCCGCGGCGACCGGCTCGTCCGACCGCAGCGCGGCGGCCCGCTGCTGCGGGACGCCCGCCAGTGTCGAGAGCGACAGCAGCTTCAACCCCCGCTCAGCGCCCAGGAAGTCGGCCACGAAATCGTCCGCCGGGCGCGCCAGCAGTTCCGCCGGGGTCGCGCACTGGACCAGATGGCCGCCCGTGCGGAACACCGCTATCCGGTCGCCCAGCCGGACCGCCTCGTCGATGTCGTGCGTGACGAACACGATCGTCTTGCCCAACTCCTGCTGAAGACGGAGCAGTTCGTCCTGGAGCTGGGTGCGGACGACCGGGTCGACCGCGCCGAACGGCTCGTCCATCAGCAGCACCGGCGGGTCCGCCGCCAGCGCGCGGGCCACGCCCACCCGCTGCTGCTGTCCGCCCGAGAGCTGGTGCGGGTAGCGCTTGCCGGCGTCGGCGGTGAGACCGACCGTCTCCAGCAGTTCGGCGGCCCGCGCCCGCGCCTTGCGCCGGCCCCAGCCCAGCAGCAGCGGCACCGTCGCGATGTTGTCGAGGATCGTGCGGTGCGGGAACAGGCCGGACTGCTGGATGACGTATCCGATGGAGCGGCGCAGCTGAGCCGCGTCCTGCTTCAGAACATCCTTGCCGCCGACGTGGATCGTGCCCGAGGTCGGTTCGACCATTCGGTTGATCATGCGGAGCGTTGTGGTCTTACCGCATCCGGAGGAGCCGACGAGGACGGTGATACCGCCGTCGGTCATCTCCAGGGTGAGGTCGTGGACTGCCGTCGTGCCGTTGGGGAAGCGCTTGTTCACTGCTTCGAATTTGATCATCATTCGTCCCTTGCCCGGCCTGCATATCGTCATGCAGAGTTCTCGGTGTCTGAATAAGTTGTCAATGCCCCGGGGTAAATCACTCGTTACGGACGCTCGGAAGGCAGGACAAACCGTCCGAAAAGGAAGGGTTTGCGCGTTATGTCGTCCCACATGGTGGACTCGCCCACCGGCATCGTGGTCCTCGACGGACAGAGCCTCCCCGTCGCGGACGTCGTCCGGCTGGCCGTCGGCGCGGCCCGTCCCGTACCCGGCTCGGAAGCGATCAAGCGCGTCGAGGCCGCCTGGGACGCCGCGCGGGAGCTCGCCGCGTCCGGCCGCGTCTACGGGCGCTCCACCGGCGTCGGCGCCAACCGGAACGAGGACGTGCCCACCGAGGCCGCCGCCGACCACGGGCTGCGGCTGCTGCGCTCGCACGCCGGTGCGATCGGCGATCCACTGCCCGCCCGCGAGGTCCGCGCCATGCTCGCCGTGCGGGCGAACCAGCTGCTCGCGGGCGGTGCCGGACTGCGTCCCGGCGTCGTCACCGCGCTCTGCGAGGCGCTGGAGAGCGGCGCATACCCGGTCGTCAACGAGTTCGGCTCGGTCGGCACCGGCGACATCGCGGCCCTCGCCCAGATGGGGCTCGCACTCGCCGGCGAACAGCCCTGGAATGTCGACGCGGGCGGCCGGCCCCCCGAGGCGCAGGCCCTCGACAACAACGACGCCCTCGCCCTGATCAGTTCCAACGCCCTCACCCTCGGCCAGGCCGCGCTCGCCCTCGACGAGCTGCGCGCGCTCGTCTCGGCAACCGAGCTGGTCGCCGCCCTCTCGCTGCTCGCGGTCGACGGCTCCTACGAGGCGTACGCCGAACCCGTGCACGCGGCCCGCCCGCACCCCGGCACGTACGCAGTCGCCGCCAGGATGCGTCGGCTGCTCGGCGCGCCCGAGCGGCCGACACCGCCGCTCGGCCGGATCCAGGACCCGTACGGATTCCGCTGTCTGCCGCAGATCCACGGGCCCGCGCAGGACGCGGCGGACGCGCTGGAGCGGACCCTCGCGGTTGAGATCAACGCGGCCGCCGAGAACCCGCTGATCCGGGCCACAGACATGGCCGCCTACCACCACGGCGGCTTCTACATGGCGCAACTCGCCCTGGATCTCGACCACTTCAGGCTCGCCATCACCCAGACCGCGCGGCTGTCCACCTCCCGGCTCTCCGCACTGAACGAGCCGGCCTTCACTCGGCTGCGGCCCTTCCTCGCCGACGCGGAGGCCGCGAGCTCCGGCGTGATGATCCTCGAGTACGCGGCGGGCGCGGCCCTCGGCGATCTGCGGGCCTTCTCCGCGCCCGCGTCGCTCGGCCACGCGGTACTGTCCCGGGGCGTCGAGGAGCAAGCCAGCTTCGCCTCGCTGGCCGCGCGCCAGACGCTGCGGGCGGGGGGCGCGTACCGTCTTGTGGTCGGCTGTGAACTCGTCGCGGCGGTACGGGCGTTGCGCCAGCGCGGGCTGCGGCCAGACCCGGAACTCCCGGTGGGCCGCGCCTTCGAGCTGGCCGAGTCGGTCCTCGACGAGGACGTCGCCGACCGGCCGCTCACCGACGATGTGACGCGGGCGGCCGAGCTGCTCGACCGGTTCACGGACCTGATGAGGGACACGACGAGGGGGATGGCATGAACGACAGCCCTGCCGCGCGACTGCAGCAGCTTTTCGAGGGCCACCGGCTCACCCCGACGCAGCGGCGGATCGCACACAGCATGGTGCGGCGGGCGGCCGATGTGCCTTTCCTGTCCAGCGTGGAGCTCGCCGAGCTGGCCGGTGTCAGCCAGCCGTCCGTCACCCGCTTCGCCGTCGCGCTCGGCTTCGACGGCTACCCGGCGCTGCGCCGGCATCTGCGGGAGGTCGCGCCGGCGGAGAGCGAGGCGGGCCCGGACGCGTACAACGAGTACCAGCAGGCGGTGTACGCCGAGATCGAGAACCTGCGCCACCTGGCCGAGCTGCTCGCCGACCCGTCTCCGGTCGAACGCGCGGGCCGGCTCCTCGCCGCGTCCCGCCCGCTGCCGGTGCTCGGCCTGCGCGCCGCGTCCTCGCAGGCCAGGGGCTTCGCGTACTTCGCGGCCAAGGTCCACCCGGACGTACGCCTGCTCGACGAGGGCGGCACGATGCTCGCCGACCGCATCGACGCGGCCCGCCGCGCGGGCGCGAGCGCGCTGATGTGCTTCGCGCTGCCGCGGCACCCCAAGGAGGTCGTGGAGGCACTGGCGTACGCACGCTCCGCGGGCCTGACGTTGGTGACGGTCGCGGACTCGGCCTTCGCCCCGGTGGCCGGCCACAGCGACCTGCTGATCCCGGCGGCGGTGGGCACCGGCCTGGCCTTCGACACGGCGTGCGCGCCGATGCTGCTGGGCCGGGTGCTTCTGGAGGCGATGTGCGACGACCTGCCGGACGCACAGGCGCGCCTGGAGGAGTTCGACGCGAGGGCGGCGGCGCGGGGGCTTTTCGTGGAGTAGTAGCCCGTTCGGGTGGGCGATGGCAGAGCCTCGCCGGGGGCGATCGGTGCTGCCGGTGGCCTTACTCCTCGCCGCGTACCTTCATCACCACCTTGTTGATCGCCCACAGCACGAGCCCGATCGCGAGCAGCACCCCGGCCCGGATGTAGACGTCCGCAGCCCGGTCCGAGAGCGGGCTGGCCAGGATGATTGAGGTGATCGCGCCGAGCACGGGCAGCGGCGTCCAGGTGCGGAAGTGCGGGTGGTCCACGTGGTCCTTGCGCAGGACCAGTACGGCGACGTTGACCACCGCGAAGACACACAGCAGCAGGAATGCCGTGGTGTCGCCGAGCCCCTCGATCTCGCCGGTGCACACCAGCCCGATGGCGATCACCGTGACGAAGATGATCCCGGTGACGGGGGTGCGGCGGTTGCGCAGCACCCGGCCCATGCCGCGCGGCAGCACCTTCTCGTTGGCGAGGCCGTAGCAGAGCCGCGAGGCCATCATGATGTTGATCAGCGCGGAGTTGGTGACGGCGAAGAGCGCGATCAGGGCGAAGAGTCTGGGCGGGAAAGCGACCCCGCCGGCCTTGACGACCTCCAGCAGCGGGCCGCTGGACTTCTCCAGCACGGTGTACTCGACCAGCAGCGACGACACCAGCGCGACCAGCACATAGATCGTGCCGGTGACGGCGACGCCGATGAAGATCGCCTTGGGGAAGGTGCGGGCCGGGTCCTGCGTCTCCTCGGCCATGTTGACCGAGTCCTCGAAGCCCACGAAGGCGAAGAAGCCGAGCGCGGTCGCCCCCAGCACGCTGGTGAGCAGCGCGAACCCGGTTCCTTCGGCCTGGAACTCGCCCAGCCGGGACGGTTCGCCGTCGCCCGCCAGCACGGCGTACAGGCCGATCGCGAGGATCACCAGCAGGCCCGTCAGCTCGACCAGCGTCAGCACCACGTTGGTCTTCACCGACTCGGACACGCCGCGCAGCGCCAGGCTCGCCAGGGCCAGGATGAAGATGATCGCGATCAGCGTCGACGGGATGGCGTCGGTGAACTCCTGGAAGTAGTCGCCGCTGAAGGCACGCGCGGCGGCGCTCGCGGACGAGAGCCCCGAGCACATCACCATGAAAGCGACGATGAAGGTCAGGAAGTGGACCTTGAATGCCTTCTGTGTGTAGAGCGCGGCGCCCGCGGCCTTCGGGTACTTGCCGACCAGTTCGACGTACGACGCCGCGGTGAGGATGGCGACCACGAAGCCGATGGCGAACGGCAGCCACAGCGCCCCGCCGACCTTCCCCGCGACCTTGCCGGTCGTGGCGTAGATGCCGGTGCCCAGGATGTCGCCGATCACGAACAGGATCAGCAGCTTCGGGCCGATGGCCCGCTTGAGCGGCGGCTGGTCGAGCGGCGTCGTGGCCGGTGTGCCGGTCGTGGACATGGGGCCCTCCGGTCGGTGGGATGACAGAGAAGATCTGCCCCATGCGCGGTACGGAATACCTCAGACGTCGCCGGTCAGCGCATCCGGGTGATCGCCGCCGGACTCGTTGACGATCTCCGCCAGGCTCTGCGGAGCCCGTACGGTCGCGAACCGCACCGACCCGTCCGCACCGGCCCCGAAGCCATAGACCCCGGGCCGCGGAAGACTGTTGTAGCCGTAGTGGTTCGAGAAGTAGTACGCGCCGGTGTCCAGCGCCGCGATCACATCGCC
This sequence comes from Streptomyces sp. V1I1, assembly GCF_030817355.1. NCBI lineage: Bacteria > Bacillati > Actinomycetota > Actinomycetes > Kitasatosporales > Streptomycetaceae > Streptomyces > Streptomyces sp. V1I1. Next base: position 4,922,109 of record NZ_JAUSZH010000001.1, read on the forward strand.
CTGCTCCAGCAGCGGCAGCGGCCGCGCCTCGGCGAGCAGGTCGCCCGCGAAGCAGGCCGGTCCCGCGACGTCCTGCCGGACGTCCGCACCGGCCTTCGGGACGCCCTTGGAGTCGTACGCGGCGATGCGTAGCGGCCAGGAGATCGGGTCGTAGACGGTACGGGTGGCGACCTGCACGCCGGCGTGGGTGACCGCGATGGGGCGGGAGCCTGCCGTCTTCGCGTACTCGACGCGGGCGAGGACCGTGCCGTGCTTGGCGAGCAGGGACCGGCCGAACTCGGTGACCAGACCGTAGCGCCCGTCGAGCAGCCCGGGGACCTGCTCCCTGAGGAGCCCGGCGTACTCGGCGAACGTCGGGGTCTCCTCGTCGGCGGCGAAGTTGACCGGGAGGCCGCCGCCGATGTCGATGGTGTCGATCTGTTGCCGCCCGGCCGCGGCGTTGATCTCCTCGGCGAGCTCGTACACCGCCCGGATGCCCTGGGCCATGAGGGTCAGCGGCATCCCCTGAGAGCCGGAGTGGGTGTGCAGCCGGGTCAGCCAGGGGCGGTCGAGATACGCGCGTACGACCCAGTCGCGAGCCCCGTCGTCGCGCAGCGCGACCCCGAACTTCGAGGTGGGGGTGGCCGTGGACAGCGCCCCGATGGCACCGCGGCCGATTTGCGGATTGACGCGCAGGCCCAGCGGGGAGCGGCTGTGGGCGGACGAGACGAGGGCGTCGATGCGCGCGAGCTCCTGCGGATTGTCGGCGTTGACCGCGATCCCGAGGGCGAGGGCTTCGCGCAGCTCGGAGGGGGTTTTCGCGGGGGAGTCGAGGACCGTGCGGTCGGCGCCCACACCAGCGGCCCTGGCCAGCGCCAGCTCGCCCGGGCTCGCGACCTCCGCCCCGATGCCCTCGGCGCGCAGCAGCGCGAGTACGGGAACGAGGGGTGAGGCCTTCACGGCGAAGGCGTGCAGCACGGGTGCGTCGGTGACGGCATCGAATGCCGCCCGCAGCGAGGCGGCGGAGGCGCGAATGCCGGCCACGTCGAGGAGGGCGGCGACCGGCTGCGCCTCGCTGAGAAGTCCCTGCCCCACGGCCGCTCGTACGGCCTGATCCCGACGGTCTGAAGCCATGTCCGCCAGCCAATCATCCGGGAGGCTGCGACGCAGCTGTTGACTAAGACTATTCAGCCAGACAGGATGTGAATAGATGAGCCAACAGTCATGGTCGCAGTCGCGAGGAGGCATTGCCATGTCAGGACCCCGCCCCGTACGGGCACCGCGCGGTACGGAACTGAGCGCCCTGGGATGGCAGCAGGAGGCCGCCCTCCGTATGCTCCAGAACAACCTCGACCCCGAGGTCGCCGAGCACCCGGACAAGCTCGTCGTCTACGGCGGCACCGGCAAGGCCGCCCGCGACTGGCGCTCCTTCGACGCGATGGTGCGCACGCTGCGGACGCTGAAGCAGGACGAGACGATGCTCGTCCAGTCCGGCCGCCCGGTCGGCGTGATGCAGACGCACGAGTGGGCGCCGCGCGTGCTCATCGCCAACTCCAACCTGGTCGGCGACTGGGCGAACTGGGAGGAGTTCCGGCGGCTCGAGGCCCTCGGACTCACCATGTACGGCCAGATGACGGCCGGTTCGTGGATCTACATCGGCACGCAGGGCATCCTGCAGGGCACGTACGAGACGTTCGCCGCGGTCGCCGCGAAGAAGTTCGGCGGCACGCTGGCCGGGACGATTACTCTCACCGCCGGTCTGGGCGGGATGGGCGGCGCGCAGCCGCTCGCCGTGACCATGAACGACGGCGTCGCGATCTGCATCGACGTCGACCCGCGCGCGATCGAGCGCCGTATCGAGCACCGCTACCTGGATGTGCGCGCGAACTCGCTGGAGCACGCCCTCCAGCTTGCCGTCGAGGCCCGCGACGCCCGCAAGCCGCTCTCCATCGGCCTGCTCGGCAACGCGGCGGAGCTGCTGCCGCGGATGCTCGCCGAAGGCGCGCCGATCGACATCGTGACCGACCAGACGAGCGCCCACGACCCGCTGTCGTACCTGCCGATCGGTGTCGACTTCGACGAAATGCAGTCGTACGCGGAGGAGAAGCCGGCGGACTTCACCCAGCGCGCGCGTGAGTCCATGGCCAAGCATGTGGAAGCCATGGTCGGCTTCATGGACGCGGGCGCCGAGGTCTTCGACTACGGCAACTCGATCCGTGGCGAGGCCCAACTGGCCGGTTACGACCGGGCGTTCGCCTTCCCCGGCTTCGTCCCGGCGTACATCCGGCCGCTGTTCTGCGAGGGCAAGGGCCCGTTCCGCTGGGCCGCCCTGTCGGGTGAGGAGTCGGACATCCACAAAACCGACAAGGCGATGCTCGAGCTCTTCCCCGAGAACGAATCCCTGCACCGCTGGATCAAGATGGCCGGCGAGCGCGTCCACTTCCAGGGCCTGCCGGCCCGTATCTGCTGGCTCGGCTACGGCGAGCGGGACCGCGCGGGCGAGCGCTTCAACGACATGGTGGCGTCCGGCGAGCTGGCCGCCCCGCTGGCGATCGGCCGCGACCACCTGGACTGCGGCTCGGTGGCGTCCCCGTACCGCGAGACGGAGGCCATGCTCGACGGCTCGGACGCGATCGCCGACTGGCCGCTGCTGAACGCGATGGTCAACGTCGCGTCCGGCGCGAGCTGGGTCTCCATCCACCACGGCGGCGGCGTCGGCATGGGCCGCTCCATCCATGCGGGCCAGGTCTCGGTGGCGGACGGCACGAAGCTGGCGGGCGAGAAGATCCGCCGGGTGCTGACGAACGACCCGGGCATGGGCGTCATCCGGCATGTGGATGCGGGCTACGACATCGCGGAGTCGGTCGCGGACGAGCGGGGCGTGCGGGTTCCGATGCGGGAGGGCGGGACCGCGTGACCGAGGAGACTTTCCCCCCACCCCGCCCTCCCCCAGAGCTTCGCCTGGGTGGGGGTGCCCCCGGCGCAGCCAGGGGGAGTACCCCCATCCCGTGGCCGGGGCTCCGCCCCGGACCCCGGTCCTCAAACGCCGGACGAGCCGGGTGGGCCGGACGGGACCGGTGGTGGGCCGGACGGGGGCGGTGTTGGGTCGGACGGGGGCGGGGCTGGGGAAAGCTCCCCCTCCTTCCACGAAATGTGGCGGGACCTCGCGCCCATCGGGCGCGACGCCGACACCCGCGGGTACAGGAGGTACGCGTGGACCGAGGCCGATCGCGATTGCCGTGCCTGGTTCCAGGCGCAGGCCGAGTCCCGCGGCCTCACCTACGAGGTCGACCGCAACGGCAACCAGTGGGCCTGGCTCGGCGCTGCGACATATAAGGACGTCGCCGCCGGGGACGCCGTCGTCACCGGCTCGCACCTCGACTCCGTCCCCGACGGCGGCGCGTTCGACGGCCCCCTCGGCGTCGTCTCCTCCTTCGCCGCGCTCGATGAACTCCGCCGCAGAGGAGCGGAGTTCACCCGGCCCCTCGCCATCACCAACTTCGGTGACGAGGAGGGCGCCCGCTTCGGCCTCGCCTGCGTCGGTTCGCGCCTCGCGGCCGGACAGCTGACCGTCGAAGCGGCCCACCGGCTGCGCGACGCCGACGGGATCACCCTCCCGCAGGCCATGGAGGCCGCCGGGTACGACCCGGACGCCATCGGCCCGGACCCCGAACGGCTCGCTCGTATCGGCGCGTTCGTCGAGCTCCACGTCGAGCAGGGCCGTGCCCTCGACCTGTCCGGCGACCGGGTCGGCATCGCGTCCGCGATCTGGCCGCACGGCCGCTGGCGGTACGACTTCCACGGCGAGGCCAACCACGCAGGCACGACGCGGCTCGTCGACCGCCGCGACCCGATGCTGACGTACGCGGAGACGGTCCTCGCCGCGCGCCGCGAGGCGGAACTCGCGGGCGCGGTAGCCACGTTCGGCAAGATCGCCGTCGAGCCGAACGCCGTCAACGCGATCCCCTCGCTGGTGCGCGGCTGGCTGGACTCCCGCGCCCCCGACCAGGCCACGCTCGACACGGTGACGGCCGGGATCGAGAGAGCCGCGCGCGAGTACGCAGACCGGCACGGGGTGGACCTGTCGGTCGTACGGGAATCCTTCACCCCCGTGATCGAGTTCGAGCACGCGCTGCGCGACGAGCTGAACAAGATCCTGGGCGGGGCGGTCCCGGTCCTCGGCACGGGCGCGGGACACGACGCAGGTATTTTGTCCGGATCCATCCCGACGGCCATGCTGTTCGTACGGAACCCCACGGGCGTCTCGCACTCCCCGGCGGAGTTCGCCGCCGAGAACGACTGCGTGGCCGGGGTGCTCGCACTCGCCGACGTACTGGAGGGCCTCGCGTGCAGGTGACGTACTGGGCGGAGCACGCCTGGCTGGAGACGAACGTCGAGCCGGGCGTCGCGCTGGAGGTGGCTGACGGCCGGATCACCGCCGTACGCAAGGGGGTCGAGGCCCCTCCGCCTGGCGCGGTGGCGCTGCGCGGGCTGACGGTCCCGGGCCTGGCGAACGCGCACTCGCACGCTTTCCACCGGGCGTTGCGCGGGACGGTCCAGGTGGGCTCCGGGACGTTCTGGACCTGGCGCGAGGTGATGTACCAGGTGGCGTCCCGGCTGACGCCCGACTCGTACTTCTCCCTCGCGCGGGCGGTCTATGCGGAGATGGCGCTGGCGGGAATCACGGCGGTGGGCGAGTTCCACTATCTGCACCACGCGCCCGGGGGCGTGGCGTACTCCGACCCGAACGCGATGGGCGAGGCGCTGATCGCCGCGGCGGCGGATGCGGGGATCCGCATCACGCTGCTGGACACGGCGTATCTGTCGTCCGGCTTCGGCCAGGCCCCGAACAAGCACCAGCTGCGATTCTCCGACGGCACGGCGGAGGCGTGGGCGGAGCGGGCCTCCGCGCTGAAGGGCAGCGATCACGCGCTGATCGGCGCGGCGATCCATTCGGTACGAGCCGTCCCGGCCGGCCAGCTGAGCACGGTCGCGGAATGGGCCGCGGCCCGGCAGGCCCCGCTCCACGTCCACCTCTCCGAGCAGACGGCGGAGAACGACGCGTGCCTCGCCGCGCACGGGTGCACCCCGACGCGGCTGCTCGCCGACCACGGCGTACTCGGCCCACGTACGACGGGCGTCCACAACACGCATCTGACGGACGAGGACATCGCGCTGCTGGGCGGCACCACGACGGGCACGTGCATGTGCCCGACGACGGAACGCGACCTGGCGGACGGCATCGGCCCGGCGGCGGCGCTGCAGCGTGCGGGCTCCCCGCTGTCGCTCGGCAGCGACAGCCATGCGGTGATCGACCTGCTGGAGGAGGCGCGCGCGATGGAACTGAACGAACGCCTGCGCACCCGCACCCGCGGCCATTGGACCGCCGCGGCGCTACTGCGCGCGGCGACGGCGGACGGCCATGCGTCCCTCGGCCGCCCGGACGCGGGCCGCCTCGAGCCGGGCGCGCTCGCGGACTTCACGACGGTGACCCTGAACTCGGTCCGCACGGCGGGCCCGGTGCCGCGCCTCGCGGCCGAGACGGCGGTCTTCGCGGCGACGTCGGCGGACGTACGCCACACGATCGTGGGAGGCCGGCAGGTTGTGCGGGACGGGGTGCACGCGGTGATCCCGGACGTCGCGCGGGCGCTGGCCGAGTCGATCGCGGCGCTGCGCGAATGACCAGCCCGGGCCACTGCTGTGGCTCCGCCCCAGACCCCCCTCCTCAATCGCCGGAGGGGCTCCCTTGGAGCCGCACCACGTGACCGTTCGCCAGTGAAGAGGAACCCATGACCACCACAGTCATCACCAACATCGGCAGCCTCGTCACCAACAACCCCGCCCTCGGCGACGGAACCCCCATCGGGCTCCTCCAGAACGCCGCCGTCGTCATCGACGGCGACCGCATCGCCTGGACCGGCCCCGCCGCAAGCGCGCCCGACGCCGACGAGGCGTACGACGCCGGCGGCCGCGCCGCCATCCCCGGGTTCGTCGACTCCCACTCGCACCTCGTCTTCGCGGGCGACCGCACCCAGGAGTTCAACGCCCGGATGTCCGGCCGCGCCTACTCCGCCGGCGGCATCCGCACCACCGTCGCCGCCACCCGCGCCGCCACCGACGACGAACTGAGCGCCAACGTCGCGAAGTACATGGCCGAGGCCCTCCGCCAGGGCACCACCACCTTCGAGACCAAGTCCGGCTACGGGCTCACCGTCGAGGACGAGGCCCGCGCCCTGCGCATCGCCGCGCTGCACACCGACGAGGTCACCTACCTCGGCGCGCACATCGTCTCGCCCGACTACGCCGACGACCCCGCCGCATACGTCGCCCTGGTCACCGGCGAGATGCTCGACGCCTGTGCTCCGTACGCCCGTTGGGTCGACGTCTTCTGCGAGAAGGGCGCCTTCGACGGCGACCAGGCCCGCGCGATCCTCACCGCCGGCAAGGCGAAGGGCCTGCACCCCCGCGTGCACGCCAACCAGCTGAGCTACGGCCCCGGCGTGCAGCTCGCCGTCGAGCTCGACGCCGCGTCCGCCGACCACTGCACGCACCTTACCGACGCGGACGTCGACGCCCTCGCGAGCGGGAACACGGTCGCCACGCTGCTGCCCGGCGCGGAGTTCTCCACCCGCGCCGAGTGGCCGGACGCCCGCCGCCTGCTCGACGCGAGCGTGACCGTCGCGCTGTCCACGGACTGCAACCCGGGCTCGTCGTTCACGTCCTCCGTCCCGTTCTGCATCGCCCTCGCCGTACGGGACATGAAGATGACCCCGGACGAGGCCATCTGGTCCGCGACGGCGGGCGGCGCGGCGGCCCTGCGCCGTGACGACGTCGGCCGCATCACCCCCGGCGCCCGCGCCGACCTGGTGCTGCTGGACGCCCCGAGCCATGTCCACCTCGCCTACCGGCCGGGCGTCCCGCTCGTCTCGGACGTATGGCGTCAGGGCAAGAGGTGCCCGTAGCTGTCCGGGTTCTCCCTCACATACTCGGCGAAGGTCTTCGCCGGGTGCCCGGTCAACCGCGGTACGGCATCGGAGACGGTGGCCATCTCCCCGGCGGCGATCGCCTCGTACGAGGACACCCAGCCGGTGACCTCCCAGTCCTCGACGCCGTAGTGGGCCCGTGAGGCATACGCCCCCTCGCGCGTCTCGGCCACATAGGTGACCGTACGCCCGGTGACCCGGCTCAGTTCCGCGGCCACCTCGTCGAGGGATTGCGCGACGGGCCCGGTGACGTCGTACGTCGCCCCGTCGTGCCCATCGCCCAGCAGCACGGCAGCGGCCACGTCCGCGATGTCCTCGTGCGCGACGGCGGCCACCCGCCCCTCGCCCGCGGGCCCGCGGATCACCCCGTCCGCCCCGGCCATCGCCAGCAGCTCGGCCAGATAGAAGCTGTCCCGCAGGAAGGTGTACGCCGACCCCGTGCCCCGGATGTACTGCTCGGTGTGCCAGTGGTCGCGGGCATACGTGAACGTCGCGGCGGGCGCGGCGCCGAGGAAGGACACGTACACGATGCGCTCGATCCCCGCCGCAACGGCCGCGTCGACGGCGCTGGTGTGCACCCGCACCCGTTCGCGCGCCTCGTGCGCGGAGACGAGAAACAGCGTCTGCGCCCCGTCGAGGGCCCGCCGCATCGCTTCCCCGTCCCGGTAATCGGCGGCGGGCGCGATGTCGGCCCCCGCCAGCGCGGGCAGCCGCCCCGGATCCCGCCCAAGCAGCCGAACGGCGGCCCCGGCCCCGACAAGCCGACGGGCAACCCGTCCCCCGACGCGGCCACTGGCTCCGGTGACGGCGATGACAGGTGGCATGGGGGTGTCCTCTCGTCGTGCTGCTTGCTCCGAGGCTACGGCCGGGCTTCGCCGATTCCGCTGAGCAGCACCTCGACCGCGAAGCGGCAGTGCTCCGCGTCGTCCACTCCGGCTCCGGGGCGGCGGGGCAGTGCCGCCGGTCAACCGCCGTACTTCGCGCCGACGAACATCAACGCCACAAAGATCAGCAGCACGAACCCGAGGATGCAGCCGCACCCTGAGCTATCAAGTGACTGAACCGAGGTTTTGTTTGATTCACGCAGGAACAACCACGCGGCGATCCCAAGCACCAGAAGTATCGGAACAACTGCATCAACCATGGCGTCCCCCACCGCTCGCCGTTGGGCTACCGCCCAACATGCCTATCACTGAGCGCCAGAGAGCTTACTGATTCCGCTGGATTCCTCCCAGCGCAGCCGTGTCGGGCAATGCCTCTCCGCGCCCCGCGCCCGAATTGTCAGGCGGCGCGCGGCGCAGGCGGGCAGTCCCGGCAGCGGCCCGGCTCCGGGGCGCGGAAGGCTCGCTCGCAGCCGTCGCATGTTTGGAACGGGTCGGGCTTGGCGGCCGACGATGGAGCCGCAGGCAGCACAGGTGGCAGCCACTCCGTGAGCCGGTGCCGCAGTAGCCCCGCCGGGCGGCGGATGATCCCGACGGGGAGGTCCGCGGTGAGCGTGCGGGCGACCTGAGTGGGGGAGACGCCGCGGTCCAGCCAGGTCCGGACGGCAGGGGCGAGGCGGCGTACATCCCGCTCGGAGAGCAGCACGCGGGGGTCCTGGCGGCGGAGCCCGGCGAGGAGCTCGGCGGCGAGGGGGTCGGCGTGCTCCGGTTCTGGCTGCGATGCCTGTACGGGTTCGGGTGCGGGCTCCGGCTCGGCCGGGGCGTCCGCGGCGACGGGCTGGGCGCCCGGCCGCTCGTACCACGTCGTACGGGTCACGACCTGCCCGCTCGGGACCCGCCTGAGCCGCCGCTCCAGGTACCCCGCGGCCTCCAGCTCTCGCAATGCGCGGGCGATGCGGACCTCGCCCTCCGGGAAACGCTCGACGAGCTTGCCGATGCTGACGCGGGCGCCGTCCGGGAGGGACTGGATGTGGACGCCGATTCCGATCGCGACGGCGGACAACTCACGGTGCTGGGCGAGGTGGTTGCCGACGACGGTGAACTCGGAGTCGTGGCGGTGCCGTACGTGCATCACTCCGGCATGCGAGCCGGTCTCGGCGCGCGCGGACACGGGCGCGCTAAACTGCGTCGCAGTCATCGGGAAGCCTTTTCTTCCTGGATGAACAGGCCCTCGTCCGGGATGCCAGTCCCGGCGGGGGCCGTCGTCATATGCGGTTGGTATGCGCGACCGTACCGCCCGTCCCCGAACATCTGCCACTTCGTCACCTGAACGAGTGAGAAGTCCGGTTGGGTGAGGGAAGTTCTTTCCCAAGTTCTTTAAAGGGGCATCCAGCAAGGCCAGTTGGTGGTCCACCGGTGCCCGGATTTCCCACGCCCGGCGCAAGGAGCCTCAACTTGCAACAGCGCGCACTATCAGTGTGCCGATGTGGCCGGTCACCGGAGCATCCAGGACGTGCGCTTCGACACTTCTGAGACCACTCTTGACCAGCAGGCTCGACCACCTTCGGGGCGTGTAGCTGTAGCGGTAGGTGAACATTGCCTTGCCGGCGAATCCCCCTTTGTACATTCCCTGCGGACCGTATGCTCCAGGGATGGCCGGTGGCTGGGAGAAGACCAGGACTCCACCGGGGTTCAGCCGCTCGGCGATCAGCGGGAACAGCTTGACCGGATCGGTGAACCATGCGGCCCCGAAGATCGAATAGATCGCGTCGTAGGTTTTCGTGCTGGCGCGCAGGTGGTCGAGTACCTCGGCGCAGACGAACTGCGCACCCATCGGCCCCCAGCGCTCGGTGGTGTGCTCCACCATCACGGGCGAGAGGTCGACGCCGGTCACCTTGACGCCCTGCTGAGCGAGAAAGGCCAGAGCACGCCCCGTGCCGCACCCGATCTCCAGCGCGGACTCCGGGTTGCCCAGGAGCTCCGTGCCTGGCCCGTGTCCGGCGTACTGGGTCCAGCAGAAGACGGGATCGGAGTCGAACACATCGCCTTTGGTGCTCTGGGCGTACGCATCCCAGAGTTCGCGTTCGGCGTCGACGTCGTGTCGTGCAGGCAACGTGCATCCTCTGCGTGAGTAGTGGGAGTGCGCCCTGCCCCTGCCATCCTGAAGAGAGTGGCAGGGGGCAGGACTTTACTGCCGCTCAGTGGCTGTCGGGCACCTTGTTGTCACACGGTGAGCAGGTGGCCTCGTCCTTGGCCCAGAGTTCGTCGTCCACCTCGAAGCCGTTGTCCCGAAGAAGCTCGGCCGTGCGTAACACGGTGCCGTCGCAGCGTCGGCGAATGAGCGGCGCGTGGTGCTTGTAGGTGCCGTTGTTGTACTGGTCGCACATCGCGAAAAAGAGCCAGGTGTCCAGGATGAGCTGGTGCACGGCTACGTCGACCGTGTAGCCGACGCCCATGTCCACGCCGGGCCGCTCCATGGCGGTGATCGTGTAGGCGATGGCCTGGCCGAGCAGCCGCTGGGCGGTGGCCCGGGTCATGATCGGGTTGTCGCGGACCAGGAGCGCGACCTCGCGATCCCACAAGGTTGGCTCTTCTTCGGTGATCAGGTTGGGTACCCGGTCAGCGAGTGCGTTGAGGATGACGCGCGGATCGCGGGTCCGGATCTGAACGGCTGTGCTCATAGTGCGGTCCTCCTGTGTGAAGGGATGGGTGCCTGGTGCGTGGAGCCGCCCCGACAGCTCGGTTTGTCGTTCTTCACGGGGTGGCATTGCTCGCCTCCTCGTTCAGCTCGCGGTAAACGGAGGCGAACCGCTTCGTGAGCCGCGCAACTTCCCGCATGTACTCGTACGCGCCGAACCGAGTGGCTTGGCGAGTAGGCCGGCGGCTCAGTTCCAGAAGCCGATACGCCTGCTGGTACATCGCTCGGACATCGGGGTCTTCGTCGAATCCGAGGTCCTCCAGCAGGAGCTCGTCGAGGTGCCCGATCAAGGTTCGGGTCGTGGCGTCGATCAGCGGGCGCTCAGGCATCGAGAGCCGGATGGCGAGCGCGTTGGCCACGGTGACGCCGATGGTTTCCAGATCGACAGGAAGCTGCTCCCCTTCAGACGCTCCGGCGTTCGTCGTCTCCATGCCCGTACCCCTTGCTGGCGTCGACCGGTTCCACTTGCTGACAACATCCAGGGAACCGCCCGGAGGTGGGGCTCTCCACGGCATCCATGCGGCAGTCTTGATGCATATCCGATGCACGGGGTGCGCCACCTGCGTAAAGGCGACCGCCGCGTGGAAAGGGGTCGGTATGGGTCTTGCTGAACGGCGGAAAGTCCTGGGTTACAGTCAGGAAGGCCTTGCCCATGCGCTCGGCGTCGACCGCACAACAGTTGGCCGCTGGGAGAGCGGACGGACCGTGCCTCAGCCGCCGTTACGGCCGAACCTGGCCGAGGCACTACAAGTCGACCTTGCCGAACTCGACACCCTGGTGGCGCAGTCAAGAACCACCCCCCAGGCGTCCGCAGGGCCGCCGCCAAGCGACCACCACGGCTCGGGGGACATCGACGACATGATGCGACGCGAATTCCTGCGCGTGATTGCTGTAACCGGCGCCCTTACAGCCCTCCCCCTCGACGAGGCTGAAGCGCTCGCTGAAGGAGTGCACCAGGGAGCATCCGACGACTTCCTACGCATGAACACTCACCTTTGGCAGGTGTACCAGCTCGCTCGATCGAAAGGCTCCGTCTATCCGATCGTGTGCGAGCAACTCGCGTCACTGAACAAGACGCTGGACGGCCGATCGGACAGGGAGGTTGGTTCCCTGTGCAGGGCTGCGGGCGACCTCTTCCAACTCGCGGGGGAATTGGCCTTCGACAGCAATCGCTACACGGATGCCGCAGCCTCCTACACGCTCGCCGCGTCGGCGAGCCGGGATGCCGGTTCCTTCGACCTCTGGGCCTGCGCTCTCGTGCGGCACGCGTACGTCGAGATGTCCGGGCACCAGTACAAGGAGGCCGTTGGTATCTTGTCGGCCGCCGAGAGGATCGCGAAGCGAGGGGACAGCTCGCTCTCAACGCGCCACTGGATCGCCTCCGTGCAGGCTGAGGCGCATGCCGGTCTCGGCGATCTGTACGCCTGCGAGCGCGCACTCGACGAAGCGGAGAAGGTCAGTGACCTTGGCAGGCCCGCCCACAATGGCGGCTGGCTCCGTTTCGACGGTTCGCGGCTGGCTGAGGAACGCGGGGCCCGATACGTTCACCTCGGCCGCCTCGATCTCGCCGAGACGGCTCTCTTGAGCGCCCTGAATCAAGGCGCCCTTGCCCAGGGACAGTCGTTCCGTCGACGCGGAGCAGCCCTCACGGACCTAGCCGCGATCGGAGCGAAGCGCCGCGATATCGAGCAGGTCGTCACGTTTGGCCGCGAGGCTCTACAGCTTGCCCGGGAATCCTCCTCCGGGTACGTCGCACGTAGACTTCTGGGCCTACGAGACGAGTTCGGCTCCCTTGCCCGTGATTGCCGTGTGGCCGAGCTGGGAGTCGAGATCGCGGCTTTGAGTACGACGTGACAAGAGGGGTAGGCATGTCGCAGACCGAGGGCGCTCGACTGTTCCGGGAAGCATGGATCGCGGGCGTGCGGAAGCACTTCCCCGGCGAGCCGAAGCCTGGCTACGTGACCCCCTGGGAGGACACCCCGGAATGGGAGCGCCAGGCTGCGAGTGCCGTGTACGGGCAGGTGCGCCAGTTCCTCGAGGCGAGCGGCGGACACGCTTCGAGGCTGACGCGCGAGCAGAAGAGCCGCTTCGTCGCGACGTGCTGGACGGCCCAGATGTTCAAGCACTTCGAGGACCCCAAGCCGGGCTATGTGGCCGACTGGCCCGAGCTGCCGGACTGGCAGAAGGAGACCGACTCGGATGTCTTCGAGGCGATCGAGGACTCCCTGACCTGAACCGCCGAGGGGCGCCGATCACGGATAGGCACCCCTCGGCGGTGCACGCACATGCGGTGCATTGAACTTGGCAACCACATAATTCTGTCCGGGGTGGAGCGGCTACTGACCGAAGGCACCGCAAGCTATTCACGCACTTTCAGGGCAAAATGAGGAAACCCGGGTCAAAGCTGGTTGACGGCTCACCGGGCCTGGAAACCAATGCCCCGGCGCAAGGAGCCTCAGGCCGCCCGCAGTTCGGCGATCACCTTGATCGCCTCGGCGGTCAGATCGGCGGGGCATCCCCAATAGTCGTAGATGCCGCCACGGCCGCGGTTGCTGCCGCAGACGACGAAGACTCCCGTGCCCAGCTGCGCCTTGAGGTGCGTGGCCAGCCAGCCGACGAAACCGCTGTTGTCCGCCCCGTCCGGGAAGTGGAAGGAAAAGATCCCGAACCGTTCGGCGCCGCCGGCATCGCCGCCGCTTCCCGCGGCGGGAACCAGGCGGCTCCAGCTGTCCTCGTCCCGGACCACGGCCAGCGTGTCCGAGGTGAGAGCCGGCGGCCGGTCGGCCGGGAACTCCTCAAAGAGCCACAGGCCCTCATGGATCACGAAGTCGGCTCCGGCGATCACGCGTTGGAGGCGCTCTTCGGTCTGCTGGGCGGTCTCGACACTGACACTGACCATGAGCGTGCTCCTCGATGCCTGAGATCTCGATGGGCGGACGTCCCTTGTCGGCGGCCGCGTGACCGGTCTTCTGAGCCAGTCCTACACCTGAGGCTTCCAGACGTAGCGGACGTCCGGCTCATGTTCCTCATTGCACAGTCCGTCGGTGCGCTCAACCGCGATGAAGCCGTGCCGCTCGTAGAACCGTTGTGCCGATCCGTTGACCTGGAACGTCCACAGTCCCAGCCCGTCGGGCCGCTGCTCCTTCGCCAAGTCCACGAACCGGTCGCCCACACCCCGGCCGCGCCAAGACGGATCGAGGTAGAGCTGTTCCAGCTCCCCGCCGTCGAGTACCAGGAGCCCGACCACGGAGCCCTCTGCGACGGCCACCCAGGTCTCGTACTGCGGCACGACCACGTAGGTGAACCATTCCCGCACCTCGTCGTCGCCGTGCGCGCGGCGCACCGTCGGCAGCGCAGCGGTGAAGGAGCGCAGCCACACGTCGGCCATGTCGGCCGCGTCAGAGTCATCCGCACGCCGAAAGACAAGCTCAGCACTGTTCACAGCGCGCGACTGTCGCAGATGAGTGATCCTGACGCATCCGAATTTAAGGTCGCTGCCCCGCACCGGGCTGCTCGTCGGCCTGGTCACTGGCTTCTGCTCAGCGGATATCAGCTCGCCCGCCCCTCACCTTCCCGCACGCGCGCGTTCAGGATCAGCAGCACCCCCGCCCACAGCATCCACAGCGCCAGCAGTAGCGGCGTGAACCAGGCGCTGACCGGACCCGCCAGCGACAGCACGGCCACCACGAAGCCCGCCCAGCCGAGCCAGGCCGGTACCGCGCGGGTCTCCTGTGCCGCCCGCCAGATCGCGAAGAGCATCACCGCCGCGCCCGCCATCGCCGCGACCATCGCGCCGTACGCCACGTGCAGCAGCAGGATCGCAGCGAGCGAGGTCGCCGGGACGACCGGAAAGACGTCGGAGTGGTCCACCGTGATCGCGAAGATGTTCCCGGCGAGCGCCGCGACCATGAGGAACACGGTGAACACAGTGCCGCCCACCAGCACCAGATGCGAGCGGTTGCCGGCCAGCCGGGAAAGTGCGACCAGGAGGAACAGGAACAGCAGGCCCGCCGCCAGCAGGATCAGTGTCGCCGCTTCCGAGAGGTCCCGGTTGCTGTCCTTGGCGTAGAAGAGCACGACCCTCCTGATCGCGCCCCTCCCCTCGATGTCGGGTGTGCGCATCCACAGCACATGCCCGGTGATCAGCAATGCCGCGGCCGTCAGACCGGCGATCCCCGGCCACAGGTCTCTGTGCGGGGCGGGTTCCGCGTGCGGGGCGGGTTCCGTGCTCTGCGACGCCATCATCGTGGCCTCCCACGCGAGCATCCCCGAGAAGGGCTCTCTGTGGCTCTTTGTTCCATTTTGACACTTGCCCGCAGAGGTCGTACGGCGGGCGTGGCACGGTGGGCCGATGAAGACCATCGGGCTGATCGGCGGCATGAGCTGGGAATCCAGCGCGGAGTACTACCGGCTCCTCAACGAGCTTGTACGTCAGCGTCTCGGCGGGCTGCACTCCGCCAAGTGCCTTCTCCACTCCCTCGACTTCGCCGAGATCGAGGAGCTCCAGGCCGCGGGCGAGTGGCAGCGTGCCGGCGAGATTCTCGCCGAGGCCGCCAGAGGGCTGCAGGCCGCGGGCGCGGGCTTGCTGCTGATCTGCACGAACACCATGCACAAGGTCGCGGGCCAGGTGGAGGCCGCCATATCGGTCCCGCTGCTGCATCTCGCGGATGCCACCGCCGATGCCGTACGGGCCGCGGGCATCGGCCGCGTCGGGCTGCTCGGGACCGCCTTCACCATGGCGCAGGCCTTCTACCGGGACCGGCTGGCCGGGCACGGGCTGGACGTGCTCACGCCGGACGGCGAAGGGCGTGCGCTGGTGCACCGGGTGATCTACGAGGAGCTGTGCCTCGGTGTCGTACGCGAGGAGTCCCGCGCCGCCTAGCAGGACGTCATCGGCAAACTTGTCGCCGCCGGGGCGGAAGGCGTCGTACTCGGGTGCACCGAGATCGAGTTGCTGATCCGGGACGAGGACAGTCCCGTGCCCATCTTTCCGACGACCCGGCTGCACGCCGAGGCCGCCGTGGACGCGGCGCTGCGGTAGAGGCTCGCCCACTGGGCCAGAGGCTCGCGCTACGGGCCTAGAGGGCTGGCCAACGGGTCGAGATGCTCGCCCCACGGGCCCAGAGGCTCGCCCCACGGGCCAGAGGGTGAGCCAAAGGCCTCAGGGCCGCGGGCGTACCGGCAGTTTCTGCACGCTGTTGCCTACGAAGCTTGCGTGCCGCGGCAGTTCTGCCTCCAGGATCGCCAGGTCCAGCTCCGGGAAGCGCGCGAACAGCTGCTCCAGCGCGATCGTCGCCTCCATCCGCGCCAGCGGCGAGCCCAGGCAGTAGTGCGGGCCGTGCCCCAGCGAGAGATGCCGGGCGCCGCCGCTCCTGGTGATGTCGAAGCGGTCCGCGTCCGGGCCGTGCGCGGCCTTGTCGCGGCCCGCGGCCGAGTAACCGGCAAGCACCGGCGTGCCCTTGGGGATCACCGTTCCGTCGAGCGTGAGATCACGGGTCGGATAGCGGAACGGGAAGAAGCTGACCGGGCTGTCCCAGCGCAGCGTCTCCTCGACCACGTCCGACCAGGACGCCTTGCCGGACTGCGCGAGCTCCAGCTGGTCCCGGTGCGCGCACAGCGCGCGCACGGCGTTGGTGATCAGGTTCAGCGTCGTCTCGTGCCCGGCGATGATCATCAGTAGCAGGGTGCCGATCAGCTCGTGCTGGCTGAGCCGGTCGCCGTCCTCCTCGCGGGCGGCGATCAGGGCGCTGGTCAGATCGTCGCCCGGGTTCTCCAGACGGGTCGCGGCGACAGACGCGAGGACCGTCACCATCTCCCGGTTCGCCTCCATCGCCTCCTCGGGGCCGATGGAGGTGCTGACCACCTGGTTCGACAGATGGTGCAGGCGGTCCTGGTGCTCGGCGTCCACGCCGAGGAGTTCGCAGATCACGCCCATCGGCAGCGGCAGCGCGAAGTGGGTACGCAGATCGGCCACGCCGTCGCCCCCCACGGCCGCCTCGCCCAGGCCGTCCAGCAGGTGTGCCGTCACCGTCTCGATCCGCGGCCTCAGCTCTTCCACCCGCCGTGCCGTGAACGCCTTGCTCACCAGCGAGCGCAGCCGCCGGTGGTCCGCGTCGTCGGCGGTGATCATGCCCTGCACGGTCGCGAAGGTCTTCAGCGGCCAGCCGTCGGGTATCTCCCCGTCGCGCAGCGCGGTGAAGTGCTCGGCGCCTTTGGCGACATCGGGGTGGGCGAGGAACTCCTTGAGCGCGTCATGGCCGAGCACCGCCATGCCCGCCACATCACCGGGGAGCACGACCGGGGCGACGGCGCCCTCGGCGAGCAGCCGGGCGTTGTCCGCGTGCGGGCAGCCGCCGGCCGGGTTCATCCGGTGCGGGGTGTCACGTGAGGTGGTCAACTGGGCTCTCCTCCGGCGACGCGGCAGCAGGAGGAGCGATCCTACGAGCAACAGGAGTACGTGCGAACGTCAGTTGGACAACTCCTGCTCATATTGCCGACGCGTCGGCCCCCCTCTCCCCTTCCGTCACTCAGGCATCAGCTGTATCCAGCCATTCCGGTTCCTTCACGGATCCGTCACAAGAAGGGCGTCGCTCCCTACCCTGTCGGGATATAGCCCGGTACCGTCCTGTCCCGGGGAAGCTCAAGGGGGAGGACCGGGGGGTCGAGTTGAGCGGTGTACGCATTCGTGTGCTGAAACCGGACGAGCTGGACGAGGAGGAAGCCGAGGCCTGGCGCGAACTGCGCGCCAAGAGCGGGGCGCCCGCCAATCCGTTCATGGAGCCCGAGTTCACCCTGGCCGTCGGCCGGGTGCGGCCCGCGGCCAGGGTGGCGGTGCTGTGGGAGGACGGGGAGCCGGCCGGCTTCTTCCCGTACGAACAAGGGCCGCTCGGTCACGGCCGAGCGATCGGCCTGGGGGTCAGTGACTCCCAGGGCGCGGTCCTGCGTCCGGGGCTGACGATCGCGCCCCGTGAACTGCTGCGGGCCTGCGCGCTGTCGGCCTGGGAGTTCGACAATCTCGAAGCGGGTCAAGGCGTGTTTCAGCCGGACGCCGCCGAGGAGTTCGCCTCTCCCGTCATCGACGTCGGCGCAGGCTACGCGGCGTACGAAGAGGTGCTGCGCGCCCAGTCGCCCAAGTTCCTCAAGACGACGCTGGCCAAGGAGCGCAAGCTGGGGCGGCAGGTGGGCGAGGTGCGGTTCGTCTTCGACGAGCGCGACCCGGCCGCGCTGCGCACCCTCATGGAGCGGAAGTCCGCGCAGTACCGCAGGACCGGCCGCCGGGACCGCTTCGCCAGGGAGTGGATCAGCACCCTCGTGCGGCTGCTGCACGAGACGCGCACGCCCGGCTGCTCCGGGGTGCTCTCCGTGCTGTACGCCGCGGACCGGCCCGTCGCCGCGCACTTCGGGCTGCGCTCGTCCACCGTGCTGTCCTGCTGGTTTCCGGCGTACGAACCCGAGTTCGCCAAGTACTCACCGGGTCTGATCCTGCATCTGCGGATGGCCGAGTCGGCCGCCTCAGAAGGCATCGGGATGCTCGATCTGGGGCGCGGGGCGGCCGAGTACAAGGACGCACTGAAGACCGGCGAGCTGCGGGTGTACGAGGGCTCGTCGGTACGGCCGGGGGCGCGGGCCGCTCTGTACTGGCTGAGCCGCGAGCCCGCGCGCCGCGCGCACAGCTTCGTACGCGGCAGACCGCGGCTGGCCGAATACGCGCAGAAGACGCTCAACCAGATCGGCAGGCTGCGGGGCAACTGACCGCCGGAGCATCCGCGCAAGCGGGGGGAGTCTCGTGAACAGCACACCGCACAGACGGAACACACCGGGCACCTCGCCCGGGCAGGTCACGGCACCCGGACCCGACGCGGCGGGCGGACAAGGCACTCCGCGCGCGCCTCGGCTCGCCGAGATCCAGGTCGCCGAGCTGGACCTGGAAGGTCCCGACGGAGCCGTGCTGAGCTTCGGCCCCGCGCAGGCCGGCGGCCCGGCCGTCCATGGCGGCGACGTCTACGCCCTCGTACGCCTCCGCGGCCGCCCCGTCGCCACCGTCGTCTGCCGCGTCCCGCCCGGCAAGGCGCCCGCCGACGCCGTCGCCGAGGCCGCCCGCGCGGCCCTCGCGGGCCACGAGCTGCCCGTTTCCCGCTGCGCCCCGGATAACCACCCACCGGGCAGCAACCGTCAACGCCCCCGGCCCACGGCGACCACGGAACCCCGCACGTTGCGTGCGAGCGTCGTCGTCGCCACCCGTGAGCGCGCCGACCAGCTCGCCCGCGCGCTCGACTCACTGCTGGAGCAGGACCACCCGGACTTCGAGATCGTCGTCGTCGACAACGCGCCCGCCACCAGCGCCACCCAGGATCTCGTCGAGCACAAGTACGGCGAGCGCGTCCGGTACGTCCGAGAGTCCGTGCCCGGCCTCGCGATCGCACACAACCGCGGGATCGCCGTCGCCGAGGGCACGGTCATCGCTTTCACGGACGACGACGTCGTGGCCGACCCGCACTGGCTCACCGCGCTCATCGCGCCCTTCTCCGCCGACCCGGGCCTGGGCTGCGCGACCGGGCTGATCCTGCCCGCCCGGCTGCGCACGCCCGCGCAGATTCTCCTGGAGAGCCACGGCGGCTTCGCCAAGGGCTTCGAGGCGCGGCTCTACGACCCGGCGCGCCCGCCCGCGGACGAACCGCTCTTCCCGTTCACCGCGGGCAGCTTCGGCTCCGGCGCCAACATGGCCTTCCGTGCCACGGCGCTGCGGGACATCGGCGGCTTCGACCCCGCCACCGGCACGGGCACCCCCGCCAGGGGCGGTGACGACCTGTACGCGTTTGTGAGCGTCCTCGCCGCCGGACACCGGCTGCGCTACACACCCGACGCGCTCGTCTGGCACCACCACCGGGAGACCTGGCAGGACCTGAGGAACCAGGCCTACGGATACGGCGCCGGCCTCACCGCGTATCTCACCGCTCTCCTGGTGCGCCGCCCCGCCCTGCTGCCCGCGCTGCTGCGGAAGCTGCCGCGCGGCCTCGCGCACGCCCGCGCCATCACCTCCCACCGCGAGGCGGCCGGGGCGGCCGTGCCGGGGGCGCACGGGGCGCAGGACTATCCCTGGCCGCGCCAGCTGTCCCGGCTCGAGCGCCGCGGCATGCTGGCCGGGCCGGTCGGGTATGCGAAGGCACGCCGACGGGTCCGGGGCGTACCGCTCCCCTGGGACCAGCGGGGGGAGAAGTGAGAGGCGGGGGAGAGCTGAGAGGCGATGGTGCGACGATGCCCCGGATTCCCGTACTGCTCTACCACGCGGTGATGGACGATCCGCCCGACTGGATCGCCGAATTCACCGTCACGCCAAGGGACTTCGGCGCACAGCTGGACGCGATCGTGGCCAGCGGCCGCACCCCGGTCCCGATCAGCGCTCTCGTGAGCCACCTCGCCGGCCGCTCTCCGCTGCCGGACCGGCCCGTCATCCTCACCTTCGACGACGGCTTCGCCGATCTGCCCGGCCCCACCGCCGAGGCGCTCGCCTCGCGCGCGCTGCCCGCCACCGCGTATCTCACCACCGGGGCCATCACCCCCGGCCGGCGCAGCCTGCTGCCGCCCGCGCCGATGATGACGCTCTCCCAGGCGCCGCTCCTCCAGCAGTACGGCATGGAGGTCGGCGCCCACACCGTCACGCACCCCCAGCTGGACACCCTTCCGCCCGGCGCGCTCCGCCGGGAGCTGCGGGAGCCCAAGGCGGTGCTGGAGGACGTACTCGGCCATGAGGTGGCGCATCTCGCCTATCCGCACGGCTACAACAGTCCGGCCGTGCGCAGGGCGGCGCTCGGGGCCGGTTACGCCTCCGCGGTCGCCGTCCGGCACGCGCTGAGCTCCGAGACCGACGAGGCGTACCGCATCGCCCGCCTCATCCTGCGCCACACCCACACAGTCGCGGACATCGAGGCATGGATGGACGGGCGGGGCGCTCCGGTCGCGCCGTTCCCCGATTCGCTGCCGACGATCGGCTGGCGGCTCTACCGACGGGCCCGTGCGGCCGTCAGAGGCCCGGTCTTCGCGGGCTAGGCCATTTCCACGATGCGGAATGTGAGAGTTGTGGCATTCCGGGTAACTGCACAGTATGAATGCATTCATGTACGCACAGGCCGACCAGCTCGCGGATCCTCTCGCCCGGGGGCTGGGGGCCGCCATCGCGCCGGTCGCCGCCGTCGTGGTCATCGGCGTGGTGATCTTCGTCGCGGCGATGTGGGCGAACCGCAGACGCCCCTACGAGCCACCGAGCCCCGAGGAACAGCCGCGGCCCCCGGAGCACCCCACCCACCTTGGGGAGACCCGGGAACCCGACGACGACTTCGGTGCCGAGGGCGGGAAGCGGCGTATCCTGCCGCACGAGATGAAGGGGTACGGGAACTTCGGATCCCACACGTCTCACGGCGAACGGCCCCCCGACGACGAGAACAGCGGAGGAGCGTCCGGCAGTGGCCGGTTCGGCGGCTGACCAACGGCGCGACCAGGCGCGACTGGGCGACCGGGCGCGGCCGGGCGACCGGGCTTCGTCATGGCCGCGGCTGGTTGAAGTACGGGTCGGAGACCGCCTTGCGCAGGCTCTTCCAGGACTCGTCCCTGGCCAGTGAGAGGTCGCAGCCGGGTCCCGGGTCCCGGTAGTTCCACTGGAGCGCGGCCCGTACCCCCTCCAATTCCTTGACCACACGCGGTACTTGCTCGTACCACTCGGCCTGGGCGGACGGCTTCGCGGGATCGTCCGCCGTGCCGAACTCCGAGAGCATCAGCGGCTTGTCCGCGGAGAGGTTCTCGCGGATCCATTCGTGGGACGCGGTCTGCGTCTGCTCGAAGCTCTGCCATTTCGCCTTGTGGCAGCGGAAGTAGTTGTACTGGTTGTAGCCGATCCAGTCGACGTACGCGTCGCCCGGATAGAGCGTGCGGAACAGCTCACTGTGGCCGGTGTAGCCGGTGATGATCCACGTCCACACCACATTCGTCACACCCAGCTCACGGAACCGGTCATGGATGTGCCGGTAGGCGGCGACGTACTCGGCGGGTGTGCCGTTGGCGGGCGTGCGGGTGTCCATCTCCAGGTCGAAGGAGAGGAACAGCGGCTTGCCGTAGGCCTTGATCCGCTTTGCCTGGACGTCGATCACGCTCGTGTCGAGCGCCCCGGAGGCGATCTGCTTCCAGCTGGGCTGCTGCGCCGGGGTGCCGCTCCACCACTTGCTCTCCCAGGACAGCAGCAGCATCCGGTCCTTGCCGACGCGCTGCTCCTGCTCGGTCAGCAGCTGTCCCTCCAGGCCGTCCAGGGACATGTCGTGGTACGTGTAGACGATGTCCAGCGTGCGGCCGATGCGCTGCTCGTAGGCGAGGACGTTCTCTTCGAGGTCGGGCTTGGCGTGCCGTACATATGCGCCGAACCAGGCGCCGCAGCGCGGCACCAGCAGTTTGGTCGGCCTGCATTCGGCGCTGTGCGCCGAGGGGTTGGAGTCGTCGGAACCGGAGGACTTGAGGGCGAGTACGCCCACGAGCAGCACGCCGACGAGGGCTGTGGACACGGCCCACCTTCGTCGTCGGTCGTGCGGCCTGCGATGGATGCCTGGCGCCCCGCGAACGGGGCGTCGGGGTAACGTCACAGGGGTGAGCCTTTCTGTGGCGGCGAGGACGCGCGCGCCGTCCGTGTCCGGCCGGGCAGCTGCGGACAGCAGGCGGCGAGCATTGTCAGCACGGTGAGCAGCACCAGGACCCGCAGGCCGCTGAACGCGTGCGCGGCCATCAGCGCCGTGGCGCAGATGAGCGTCGCGCTCACACTCAGGAAGGCCGTAAGGACGAGCTGCTCCAGATGGTCGGAGTCCCGTTCGAAGCCGCGGTCCCAGCTCTCCACCGGCCCGACCGCCTGATGACGCGTCAGGGCGGGCCCGCAGATACGCAGGACGGCGGCGCCGGGACCGGCGAGCAGGAATACGGCGACGGGGGCTACCCGCAGCGGTGATCCGGCGGCCAGCGTGGTGGCGCCGACGGCGCACCAGCCGGCGAAGGGCGGCAGCAGCCGGATCGCGAGCGACTGAGGTCTCATGGGGTCCTCCCCGGCGAGCTGTCGGTGCGCTTCAGTTCGTAGATGACGCCTGCGCCGTTGCGGCCGACCTGCTCGAACAGGGGTGAGGCCGCGACGGACTTCTCGATGCTCCGCAGCTGGTCGCCGGTGAGCATGCCGTTCATCTCGGAGTTGGCGATCTGGCCCTGGGTGAGCAGGAAGTACGCCTTGGCGGGCGGTTCCACCGCGGCCATGTCCCGGGCGAGCGTCCCGGCCGGGTCCTTCAGGATCTTTTCGACATGGCTCTTCTCGTCGTCGAGGAACCAGTAATGCTGCACATTCCAGTACGAAGCGTACGCGAGCGGGTAGTTGCGATGGGCGGCAACGACAAGAGAACCCTGAGGCGCCCGGTCGAAGACCTGCCGGACCAGCGCGACCTCCTGCGGCGGGAAGTAGCTGAGCCGGTCCTTGCCCGAGTAGCTGGGCACGAGCGCCGCCGTCAGCGCCAGCAGCACAACCCCGGGCAGCACCGCGAACCGAAGGCTCACCGCGGGCTGCGGGACCCCGTGCCCGCCGGGCTCCGCGGCCAGCGGCCGCACCGCGGGCAGCAGCGCGGCCGCCGCGAAGAAGCACGCGCCCGGGAGCATGAACAGCAGCACCCGGAAGATCATTTCGCTGCCGTAGTCATTGGCCACCAGCATCAGCAGCGGGACCGCGGCGAGCAGCAGCAGCGGCCGGGCGCGGTGCCGCAGCACCCGCCGACGCAGCACGCCGATTGAGCCGAGCAGCAGTACGGAGGCCGAGAGGATCCGGGACACCCAGGAGACGATCACCGGTCCGGTGCCGGTCGGCGTGGACCCGTAGCCCGTCTCCAGATTGCCGCTCACATCGCCGAAGGAGCTCACCATCTCGGGCACCGCCTCCCGCAGGAACGGCAGCGAAGCGGTGAGATTCCACGCCAGGAACACCAGCAGCAGAGTGATCAGCAGTGTCCAGTCGCGGTAGCGGCGGGTCAGGCACAGCGCGCCGAGACTCGCCACCAGCATCACCGGGGTGAGCTGGTGGGAGATGACGATGGCGGTGATCAGCGGGATGAGCAGGACGGTCCACAGCACCTGCCGCGATCTGCGGCCCCGCGCGGGGCGCTCGCCGCGACGCAGCACGATCGCGATCACGCCGAGATACAGGGCGAGGGCCACCGACTGCGGCGAGAAGTAGTCCTGCCCCACCCAGTTGGCGACGTAGAAGATCCAGACAGCGGTCCAGATCAGACGGCGGTCCTGGGTGAAGGTGCGGTAGATCAGCAGCAGCGGCGCGAGCAGCAGGAGGCTGGAGACCAGCGGCCACCAGGCCATGTACATCGCCGCGTTCTCCACCCCGGTCAGCCGCACCAGCGCGGCCTGGGCGGCGAAGAAACCGGGCCACTGGTCGTAGACCGCCATGTCGCCCAGCTCGTCGCCGCGCTGGAGGCCGCCCGCGGTGAGCAGATGCTCGATGACCGCGTCGTGCTTCCACGCCCAGGAGTACAGCGGGGTGGGGTAGACGAGCGCCTGGGTGGCGCGCTCCAGCACGATCAGGCCCACGGTGTACGCCAGCGACCAGCTGTTGCCGCGCAGCGGATCCCGTACGCAGACCCAGAAGCCCACGGTCAGCAGCGCCAGCGCGACCCAGAAGACGACCGGCAGCGCCCCGACGAGCCCGAAGTCGCCGAGCCGGGAGGTGTCGGTGCGCACCATGGCGTACGCCCACAGGGCGAGCGCGCCGGCCAGCGGGGCCGCCAGCCGCAGCGGTGCCGACCAGCGCGAGTGGTCGGCGGAGGGCAGGTCGGCAAGATCCATCGCGGGATCCTTCCCGGCCCGCTGGTTGGGGGCGGCCACGGGTCTCCCGGTTTCGGTGGCTGGCTGTTGCACGCTTGTTCCCCCTGGTGGTTCAGTTCCGTGCCGGCGTCGAACGCGCCGCGCGTATCCAGATCAGTGCCAACGCCGCGCAGGTGAGGCCCACTTGGAGCGGGAGCGCGACGGGCGCGAGAGGTCTCTGCAGCGCCCAGCCGCACACGGCGAGCAGCCACAGTGCCCCCCACTGTGCCGCGACGGGCAGCTTGATCGCCCGGAGAATCGCCAACACCGCGACCAGGCAGAGGAGTTGGCAGACTGTCGGCAGCCAGCGGAGCAGCGGCTCCGGGCTGTCGAGTCCCGCGGCCGCCGCGAGGAAGCCGGCCAGGGTGTCGTACCAAACGCCTTGGACGGGCTCCGGCTCCCGGCCGAGCAGCGCGGGCGAGGTGTGCAGCGCGGCGAAGGTGACCAGCAGTCCGGCTCCGAGCAGCGCCGGACGCGGGCGCAGCAGCGAGCAGGCCGCGCTGTGGACGACGATGAGCAGGACGCCCGCGGTGAGGGTGATCGCCGGCAGCGACTTCAGCAGCTGCGTGCCGGAGAGGTGGTCCATGGTGATGTCCGGGGCATGGAGCAGGGGCACCCAGAACAGCACGGCCGAGAGCCCGAGCAGCAGCCAGAGCGCGAGGGCCAGCCGCCCCTCGCCCGGGTCGGGCACCGGTTGCCGTGCGGGCGCGGGCTGCACGTGCCCGCCGGCGTCCCCACTGCCCGCCCGCCGAGCCGGATCCCGTACGTAGACGGGGATGCCGAAGGCCGGCGTCGCCATGTCGTCGTGCGCACCCCGCAGATACGCCGTCTGCCGCGCCCAGTCCTTCCCGTACTCCTGCGTGTACTCCGCCGCCGCCTCCTCGCGCCGCTCGGCGGCCCGGCGCGCCCAGGTCGTGCCGTACGCCTCCTCCTCGGCGGTGCCGCGCCGCACCAGCCGGGTGAACAGGCTCGGCCGGGGCTCGCGCGCGGAGAGCACCGCGCGCAGGCCCGGCGCGGAAACCGCCGCCATCACCGTCATCGACAGCAGCAGCCCCAGGCCCGCGCCGGAGATCCCGACGGGTCCGAGCAGCAGCGCCGCGCTGCCCAGCACCAGCGCGCACATCGTGCCCTGGAGGGCGGCGAGCACGCCCGTACGTCCCTGGACGCGCAGCACCCCGATGTACAGCTCGACGACGACCCGGGGCAGGGCGGCCGCGGCCAGCAGCCGCAGCACGGTGGTGCCGTGCGCGGCGTAGTCCTCGCCGAACGGGGCGAGGATCTGCGGGGCGAAGACGACCAGGAACACCACGACGGGCACCAGCAGCACGGCCATCCGGCGCAGCGCCCCACGGACCCCGCCGGCCAGGCTCTCCGGGCTGTGCGAGGCGTGCGCGGTCAGCGAGGAGGCCATGTTGATGGCCATGAACTCCATCGTCCCGCCGACGGTGTACGCGATGTAGAAGAAGCCGTTGTGCGCGGCGTCGAAGCGGACCGCGACCATCACCGGCAGCAGATTGATCATCGCCAGCGAGAACAGTGACCCGACCGAGTCGCCGGCGAGGAAGCGCCCTATGTCGCGCATCCGCAGCAGCTCGCGGTGGCGGTCGGCCGTGGCCTGGCGGGGGATGAGCCGGCGGAAGATCAGCCAGCCGAGCGGCAGCACGGACAGGGCGATGGCCGCCGCCCAGGAGACGAAGATGCCCAGCACGGGCAGGGCGGTGGCGAAGACGGCGAGCAGCAGCAGTTTGCCTATGGAGAAGACCGCGTTGCCGACCGGCACCCACACGGCCTTGCGCAGCCCGGTCAGCACGCCGTCCTGCAGGGTCAGCAGCGCCCAGCCGACGCAGGACGCGGTGAAGAGCAGGCCCGCGCTCACGCCGCCGAGCGGTGCGTACGAAGGGCCCCACAGGTCGAGCGTGAGCAGGAAAGTGGCGGAGGCGAGGCACACCACCAGCGAGCTGACGGCGTACGCGCGCCACACCAGCGGCCCGGTGGCGCGTCCGGCCCGCGGCACGTACCGCACCACCGCGCCGATCATGGTGGTGGCGGTGATGGAGGCCAGCAGCCGCATGGCGGCGATGGCGGCCGAGCCCTCGCCGACCGCTTGCTCGGTGTAGTACCGGGCGGCGACCAGCCAGAAGCCGAGGCCGAGTGCGGCGGAGACGCCGGTGGAGAGCATCAGCGCGTAGGCGTTGCGGAACATCGAGTCGCCGCTGGGGCGCTCGGTACTCACGGCGCCGCCGTCCGGCTCGGTGCTGTCCGGCTCCTTGCCGTCCGGCTCGGTGCCGGGCAGTGCGTCGCCGGACGCGTCCGGCCGGCGAAGCCTGGTCGTATCAGCCACTGTCCCCGCCCTGCGGGCCGGTGGCCCGGTCTGTGTCGCGGTGGGCGAACGCCGCCGGGACCTCCGCGGGCCTGGCGCCCAGCCCTGTGAGGACGGATATCGCCGCCTCGGCCCGGAGCGGGTCGACGGGCAGCGCGTGCCGGGCGAACCAGGCGGCCGGTCCCGGTGCGGGCGACGGGTCGGTGAAGAGGTCGCCCGCGTACGCGTCGAGCGGCGGGTCGTAGAGATAGCCGACGGTGATCCGGCGCCGGGCGAGCGCGGCGATGGCGGCGTCACGGTCCTCGACCAGCAGCGGCACCCGGAACAGCGGCTGCGCGGGTCCCGGCCGCGGCAGCGCCCACCGGGTGGCGGACAGCACCTGGACGCCGGCCCGGTGGCCGGCCAGCCGGCCTTCGAGGCGGGTCAGCAGCCGCTCGGTGCGCCGCAGCCGCAGGCCGCCCGGTCTGAGGCGGTAGTCGTGCATGTCCACCCGTATCCAGGAGTGGAAGTCGGTGAGCGCGGGCGCCGCGGACTGCGCCCTTTTCAGCTCGCCGGGCCGCAGCTCCATCCGGATGTCCTCGCGTTCTTCGAGACCGAGCAGCCGCAGGGTCGCGCGGGCCGCGCCGACGAGCCGCAGTCCCCGCACACCGGCTTCGGCGTACGGCCGCAGACCGTAGGCGAGCTCCGCCGACAGCCGCGCCGGTTCGAGGAGTTCGTCCCGGGCACGCTCAAGACCCGCCCGCAGCGCCGGATCGGCGACGGTGAGGAATCCGCCGGTCTTGGCCCCGGTGTGCTTGGAGAGGCTGAAGACGGACGCGTCGCCGAAGGTCCCCACCGGCTGCCCGGCCACCGTGCTGCCGATGGCGTGCGCGGCGTCCTCGAGCAGCGGGATCCCCAACTGGTCGCAGCGGGCGCGCAGTTCGGGAGCCGGGTCGGGATTGCCGTACAGATTGGTGGTGAGCACGGCGGAAAGACCATGCCATACGGATTCGGGGACGGCCGCCAGGTCGATGGAGCCGTCCTCGGCCCTGAGCGGCGCCTGTACGGGGCGCAGTCCTGCGGCGAGCACCACGAAGAAGATGACGTCGTCGTTGACGGGCGACATCAGCACCCGCCCGCCGGGCCGGCACCAGTGGCGCAGCGCCACATAGAGCCCCAGACGGCATGACGGCACATACAGACATTCTCTGCCCAGGCGGTGGCGCATCAGCTCTTCCAGTGGTGCGTACGCCGCCGGGCAGCCCTCCCCAAGAGCCATGTTCGTCCCCCCACTAACCCCGTGCTCAATGTGGACCAATCCGGACTGCCCCGTCAATAACGGGGAAGGGCCCATTCCTTGACGGAATGGGCCCTTCGCGCGGCCGGTGGGGCGCGTCCCCGCGGCGTCCGCGCCTACTCCTCGAGCGTCAGGCCCTTCCTGAGTCTGACCAGGGTGCGGGACAGCAGCCGGGACACATGCATCTGCGAGATCCCGAGCTCCTCGCCGATCTCCGACTGCGTCATGTTGGCGACGAAGCGAAGGGAGAGAATTTGACGGTCCCTTGGCGGAAGGCCTGCGATCAGCGGCTTGAGCGACTCGACGTACTCGATGCCCTCGAGCCCGTGGTCCTCGTAGCCGATGCGGTCCGCGAGGGCGCCCTCGGCCTCGTCCTCCTCGGGCTGGGCGTCCAGCGAGCTCGCGGTGTACGCGTTGCTCGCCGCCATGCCCTCGACGACCTCGTCGTTGCTGATGCCGAGCTTCTGGGCCAGCTCGCCGATGGTGGGTGCGCGGTCGAACTGCTGGGCGAGTTCGTCGCCCGCCTTTGCGAGGTCGAGCCGCAGCTCCTGGAGCCGGCGCGGCACCCGTACCGACCACGAGGTGTCGCGGAAGAAGCGCTTGATCTCGCCGACGATGGTCGGCATCGCGAAGGTCGGGAACTCGACGCCCCTGCTGAGCTCGAAGCGGTCGATCGCCTTGATCAGGCCGATGGTGCCGACCTGGATGATGTCCTCCATCGGCTCACTGCGGGAGCGGAAGCGGGAGGCGGCGAACTTGACCAGCGCCAGGTTGAGTTCGACGAGTGTGTTGCGCACGTAGGCGTACTCGTGCGTGCCCTCTTCGAGGTTCTCGAGCCGTCCGAAGAGTGTCTTCGACAGGGATCGGGCGTCCAGCGGCCCCACCTCGTCGAAGGGCGGGATCTCCGGGAGGCCGTCGAGGCCTTCCAGCTGCTCGGACTGGTCGCTTGCGGGGGTGCGCAGTGCCGACGGCGCGGTGGGGGTACGCGATTCGTCGAGCCGGGGTGACATGGTCTCCTCCATCGTTCTCGGCATATGGCCGCCGATGCCAATACATGCTGCTGCGGTGAGCGGCGCCTCCAAAGCCGGCCGTGGTTGGTTGTGTCTTTACTAGGCCTACCCGCTCCATGTGGACAGTTGCAAGTGTCAAATGTCTTGAATGTCGGGTTTGATGGGGTGTTCGGCTGGCCGGTCGGCGTACTGAAGGCGTAATGTTCGACGGACGCCAGCGCCGTCTGTCGACGGCGTCCGGCGCGAAGAGCGACATGGTGGACGAAGCGGCGAAATCGGCGAGTACGCAGTGAATACGCAGCGAACGACACGGCGAAGAGGGACGGCCATGGACCGCGGGACGGTCGGCAGTGCGAATCGGGGCCGGCTTCAGGTCGAGGTTCGGACCGAGGGCCACAGTGAGGTTGTGAAACCGGCGGGTGAGTTGGATCACCACACCGCCGAACTTCTCCGCGTGCCCTTGGACGACGCACTCGCGCAAGGCCGTGCACGCCTGGTCATCGACTGCTCACAGCTCGAGTTCTGCGACTCGACCGGGCTCAATGTGCTGCTCGGCGCCAGGCTGAAGGCGGAGGCCGCCGGGGGAGGGGTCCATTTGGTCGGGATGCTGCCTGTAGTGGCAAGGGTCTTCGAGATCACCGGGGCGGAGGCGGTCTTCACCGTGCATGACTCGCTCGAAGAGGCCCTCTCCGACTGACCGGCCCCGTGTAGTCCGCGTCACGCTTACCGCGTAGGCGTAGTGGGTGTTGTCACGATTCGGCAGGGCAGGAGAACCCCCGCAGAACGTTGACCACCCAGCACTCTGAGTATCGAAGTAATGGCGAATTGGTGAATCGGTGAGGTGAAGCGCTGATGAGCACCACCCGGCAGCAGCAGCCGGGCGACCTCGGCCCCGAGCCGAGCGGCGCCGGCGCCGCCGGCTCCTCCGGGGTGCCCGGCGGGGCGGTGCGCAGCCTTGCCCTGGGCAGCGCCAGCGGCATCGTCCCGCTCGCCCGCGACTTCACCCGCCAGGCGCTGTACGACTGGGGCTGGCTGCCCGCCGCCACGGCCGACCGCCGAGCGGCGGCCGAAGATGTGCTGCTGGTCGTCTCCGAACTGGTCACCAACGCCTGCCTGCACGCCGAGGGGCCGGAGGCGCTGAAGGTCGGGTGCGACGGCAAGGTGCTGCGCCTGGAGGTCTCGGACCGCGGCACCGGGCAGCCCGCGCCGCGCACCCCGCACCGGGCCGGCCGGCCTGGCGGACACGGCATGTTCATCGTCCAACGCCTCTGTATGGACTGGGGGGTTGTACGCGTTCCCGGCGCGCCGGGCAAGACGGTGTGGGCGGAGCTCGCCGCCCCGGTCTAGCGCCGTCGCACTGCCTTCGTGCTGGTGTACGCAGGTTTTGAATCTCTTGTAGAGCACGTCAATACGGCGTGCTCTTTGTCTTCCCTCCCCAAGGTCCCAGGCGTACCTTGAGCGCCCGATCTGATGTGTCGTCAGTAACTTCGGCGACTCGCGGTAGTAACTTCCGGCGTGAGGGGAACTCGAGGTGTCGTACCAGAAGCGGACAGCTCTCGCGCTGGCAGCAGCGGTGGCGGGCTCGGTGGTGCTGATGGCCGCCCCCGCCGCCCATGCCAGTGTTGTAGACGTCGACTACCAGTGTCAGACGCCGATCGGGCCCAAGGGCGCGGTCTCGCCGATCGACATCAAGGCCGTCAAGAGCGGCAGCGGCTACCAGCTGACCATGTCCTTCCAGAAGGGCGTCTCCTCCAGCCCGGTGGAGCTCGGCAAGGGCGCGATGAAGCCGAGCGCCCTGATCAAGCTCGGCGGGGTGGGAGAGGGCACGGTTTCGGTGTCCGGACCGGCGAACGCCGCGGCGATCCCGGCCAACACCCCTATCAAAATCAATGATTTGACGGGTACGTACACCCCCAAGAAGAGCGGCAAGGCCACCTTCACCGCCGGGGTGCTGACCATCAAGGCGCTCGGTACGACCACGACCTGCACGCCCAGGAACAACCCGAAGCCGTCGCTGGAACTGGATGTCACCGCGGCGTCCGGCACCGGCCCCCAGACCGCGCCCTCCGGCGGTGACGAACTGCCCAGGACCGGCCCACTGGACTCGGCCATGGCGCTCGGCACGCTCGGTGGCACCGTGCTGCTGGCCGGGGCCGCCGGGGTGCTGTGGCTGACCAGGCGCGGTCAGCGGACCGCGAGCTGACCCGTGCGGATGCGCTCCCTCCTGGCCGTCGCCGCCGCGCTGGCGTGCGCGCTGAGCGCACCAGCGGCGCGGGCGGCGGACGTGGCGGACGTGGCGGACGTGGCGGACGTGGCGGACGTGGCGGACGTGGCGGACGCGGCCTGGACGGTGGAGCCGGGCGGCGGCGGCAGGCCGTACGTCTATCTGGAGGGCGTGCCGGGAGCCGTGCTGGAGGACAAGCTGTCCGTGACGAACCCCGGCGCGAAGCCGCTCACCGTGCGCCTGCGCCCGGCCGACGCGTACAACACCTCCTCCGGCTCTTTCGCCGTGCGCGGCGCCCGCCAGTCCAAGGGCGCGGGCACCTGGATCATCCTCGCCTCCGACCGGGTGACGGTCCCACCGCGCACCCGTGCGGAGATCCCCTTCTCGGTCACGGTCCCCCCGGGCGCACTCCCGGGCGACCATCCGGGCGCGGTCATGGCGGCGGTGGGCGAGCGGGAGGCGGGCGTACGGATCCATCTGCGCGTCAGCGGCCCGACGCTGGCGGCGCTCACGGTGGAGGACGTACGAGTCTCGGGCGGCATCATTCGCTGCACTCTGGTGAACCGCGGCAACACGGCCCTGACCCCGCGGCTCACGGTCCGCGCGGACGGCCTGTTCGGCCAGGTACTGAGCCGGGCGCCCCGCACCCTCCCGGAACTGCTCCCGGCCCAGCGCGTCACCCTCACCGAGAAGTGGCCGGATCACCCGTCCCTGGACTCGGTGAAGGTCCATGTCGTGGTGACGGCCGCGGGCGACACGCGGGCCGAGGCTTCGGCATCGGCGACGTTCGTGCCGTGGGGGACGGTGGCCGGCGCGGCCGCGGCACTCCTGGCCGCTTCCGGGGGCACGGCGCTGTGGTGCGTACGGCTCAGGAGATCAACAGGCCGGATGCCGGACGGTAAGGGCGCGGAACAGGCGGACGGGCAGCGCGAGTTGACGGGAGCAGCCAGGTGAGCACCAAGGGTCTGAGGGCGACGGCGGCTGTGCTCCTGGCGCTGGCGCTCGTACTGCTGCCTGTGCTGCCGATGCCGCCCGCGCACAGCGTCGCCGTGGCCGACCCGAAACCCAAGGTCACCCTCTCGCAGACGCAGGCCGGCAAGGGCGGGGACATCACGGTCAGCGGCACCGGATGGCGGCCCGACACGCTCCTGATGATGCTCATGTGCGGGCAGGCTGTCCCTGACAGAGGCGTGATCGGCGGCACCAACGCCTGCGCCAACTCCGACGGCCGCGCCGTCACCACCGACGCCAAGGGCGCCTTCAGCAAGAAGATGCCGGTCGCCGAGCCGCCCAAGCCCTGCCCCTGCGTCGTGCACGTGGCGACCGTCACCGGTGAACAGGCCACAGTGGACGCCCCGTTCACCGTCGCGGGCCACCCCACCGCGCCGCTGCCGCAGCCCACCGGCGGCAAGCTCGCCGTGCTCGCCGCCACCCGGCTCGAAGGCGACTCCGGCATCCTCGTCTTCTTCGGCGCCCCGGCATCGCGCACGCTCGAATTCACCGTCGGCAACCTCGGCTCCGCGCCGGTGCGGGACCCCGTCTTCCAGGTCGGCACCGCGCACGGCGTCTTCGCCCCGCAGTGGGAGGAGCAGCAGTGGCGCGGCACCATCGCGCCCGGCCGGAAGGCACTGGTCAAGCTGCCCGTCCAGCTCTCCGCGGGCGCGCACGGCGACTACCAGATCTCTGTGAAGTACGGCACCAAGGTGCTGGCCGAACAGCCGTGGGGCGTCGGCCGCCCGTGGGGCGTCACGATCTTCTGGATCCTGCTCGCCGTCGTCGTGCCCGCGGCGGTGTTCCGTATCGGCATGGCGATCGTCGACCGCCTCCGCCCGAGGGTCCGCCCCCGCGGCACCGGACGCCACCGCACCGTACAGCTGGAAAGCCGGCCGGCCGGCACCCCGACCACCACGGCGGCTCTGCCGTGGTTCACACCTGACTCCGCACCGTCAGAGAACCCGTCCACGACGAAGGGACATTCGTGAGCACCCAACGGAGGATGAGCGCGGCCGGAGTCGCGCTGATGCTCGGCGGCGCGGGGATCCTGCTGGCCGCCGGCCCCGCCCAGGCAGCCGAGGTCGCATACAAGACGGAGTGCATCCCACCGCCCATCTCGGGGCTGCCACCCGTGCAGGGCACCACGAAGGTGCAGATCACCGCGCCCGCCGAGGCCAAGGTCGGCGACGAGGTCGAGGTGGTGTGGAAGTTCGTCGAGGCGGCTTCCAAGAACCCCGACATCCTCGACCTGGAGAAGGACACGGTGAAGCCGACCGGCACGCTCAAGGCGGCCGGCGCGCAGACCGCGGACATCGCCATGGAGGGGCCGCGGACGAACCCGCCGATCCCGAAGAACAGCCCGATGAAGCTGTCCGACATGAAGGGCAAGGTCAAGCTGACCAAGGCGGGCGAGATCACGCTCACGCCCGACGCGTACAACATCAACGTCTCCAAGCCGATGTCCACCGACACCAAGTGCACGCCGAAGGAGACGGTCAAGGCCGCGGCGACGATCAAGGTGTCGGACGGCGGCGGCACTTCGGGCGGTACGACGTCGGGCGGGACCACCTCGGGCGGTACGACGGCCGGCGGGACCACGTCCTCCGGCGGCACCACCGCCGGGGGCACGACCAGCGGCGGCACCACATCCGGCGGCGGCGACGGCGGCCAGAGCGACTTCCCCGGCAAGGAGGTCGGCGTCACCTTCGAGTGCAAGTCGCCGGGACCGGCGAGCATCAACTCCAAGGTGACCATCAACGCCAAGAAGAACGGCGGGAGTTACGACCTCGTCGTCAAGACCGCCAAGGGCGTCATGAACAGCCCGGCCGCGCTCCCCGCGGGCGCCCTCAAGCCGTCCATGGCGGTCCTTCTCGGCGGCGCCGACAAGGGCACCGTCCCCGTCACAGGCCCTGCCAACAAGGATCCGCTGGAGCAGGGGAAGCCGGTGGACCTGCCCGACATGGCCGGGACGTACAAGCCGGGCGCCAGCGGCAAGTCGACGCTCAGCCCCGGGACCCTGACGATCGACGTCACCCTGGGCGGCCAGAAGATCAGCATCCCGTGCACGGTCAAGGGCAAGGCGGAGGCCTCCCTCGAACTCGACACGGCGGCCCAGCCGGGCGGTGCGAGCGGCGGCGGCAGCGCGGGCGGCAGCTCCGGCGGCGGCACGGCGAGCGGCGGGAGTTCGAACACCGGCGGCGGCCTGGCCCAGACGGGAGCCGAGGACAACGGCGCCCTGCGCGCACTCGCCCTGGTCGCCGGCACGGTGATCCTGCTGGGCGGCGCGGTGTTCACGTTCACCCCGTGGCGCCGGCTGCGCGGCACGCGCTAGCGGGCCCGGCACGGCGAAGGGCCGTCGCACCGAATCCGGTGCGACGGCCCTTCGTATGAGCAGGAGCTACGTCAGTGGACGTCGCCCATCAGCGTCTCGACCTTCTTGCGGTACATGTAGATCGCGAAGCCGGCCGCGGAGGCGAGCAACGCCTGCATGGCGATGATCGAGGTTCCGTTCAGGTCGACACCCGCGAGCGAGAGCAGACCCGTGGTGCAGTCACCGGCGGTGACGGCGAGGAACCAGACACCCATCATCTGGCTGGCGTACTTCTGCGGCGCCATCTTGGTGGTGACCGAGAGGCCGACCGGGGAGAGGCACAGCTCGGCGATCGTCTGGATCATGTAGATCGAGACCAGCCACATCGGGCTGACCTTCGTGCCGTCACCGGCCAGGCCCATCGGCACGATGAAGACGAAGAACGAACCGCCGACGAGGACCAGAGCCATCGCGAACTTCACGATGGTGCTGGGCTCCTGGTTCTTGCGGGCCAGCCACAGCCACATCCAGGCGAAGACCGGGGCGAGCGCCATGACGAACAGAGGGTTCAGCGACTGGAACCAGGTGGCCGGGAAGGCGAAGCCGAACAGGCTGTCACCGGTCTTGCCGTCCGCGAACAGAGACAGCGTGGAGCCACCCTGGTCGTAGATCATCCAGAAGAGGGCGGCGGCCACGAAGAACCAGATGTAGCCGCTCATCTTCGACTGCTCGGCGGTGCTCAGGCTCTTGTCGAGCTTGATGCGGACCAGCACGGCGATCGGGATGATCAGACCGGCCAGCGTGAGCGGGACCAGCGCCCAGTTCAGGGTGTACTTGCCCGCCATGACCACGGCGCCGTAGAAGCCGGCGATCACGACGACGGCGACGGCGACCTTGAGCAGGATGCTCTTGCGCTCCGCGGCGTCGAGCGGGTTCGGGACGACGCTGCTCTTCTCGCTCAGGCTTCGGGTGCCGATCAGGAACTGGGCCAGCCCCAGGGCCATGCCGACCGCGGCGAGCGCGAAGCCGAGGTGCCAGTTGTGCGTCTCACCGACGGTGCCGATCACCAGCGGCGCCGCGAACGCACCCAGGTTGATGCCCATGTAGAAGATCGTGAAGCCACCGTCACGGCGCGGGTCGTCCGGACCGTCGTAGAGGTGACCCACCATCGTGGAGATGTTGGCCTTGAGCAGACCGGAGCCGACCGCGACGAGGATCAGGCCGACGAAGAACATCGCCTGGCCCGGGACGGCGAGCGAGAGGTGACCGGCCATGATCACGAAGCCGGCGATGGTGACGGTCTTGCGAGCGCCCCAGACACGGTCACCGAACCAGCCGCCGGGCATGGCCATGAGGTAGACCATCGAGACGTAGACGGCGTAGATCGCCGATGCCGTCGCCGCGGTCATCGCGAGCCCGCCGCCCTGGCTGCCGGTTGCCGCGTCGGCACCACCGGAGACCAGGTAGAGCACGAGAAGGGCGCGCATGCCGTAGTAGCTGAAGCGCTCCCACATCTCCGTCATGAAGAGAGTGGCCAGGCCGCGGGGGTGGCCGATGAAGGTCTTCTCGGAGCCAGGGGTACTGGCCGAGTCCTTCGTCAGGCTGGACGCCATGGTCGATCCTTGCTTGATCGGGACGCGGCGCTTTGTGAGCGGTACGCGCCCGGTGGGGGGTTGGCCGGCACCGGCAAGGGACGCGTCCCGCCCCACGCCTGAGGGGTTCGCTCCGGTACGTCGGAGACGGGGGGACTGTCCGCACCGGATCCACGCCCCGCGCGCCATCGCGCTCGGGGCCCGGCCCACAGGTCATTCACTGTCTTCGAGACTGGCGAGCCAACCTCGCGCAGCAAAGAGACCCTTGGCGCGTGTCGCGTGCCAAAGGTCCCGTGTAGTGCTACAGGCGTCGCATCACCATACGACATGACACTGCGGCATATGGAAGGACTTGAGATATGGATCACAGGCGTTCCTGGAACTACCTGCCCTGAATCGAAGGTCGTAGTCATGATCGCATCCCACACCCACAGGGCTTGACGATCACGCACCGACGCGTACGTCTTGCGGTCTACCATCACCCCATGACCCGTGTACTGCTCGCCGAGGACGACGCTTCCATCTCGGAGCCGCTGGCCCGCGCCTTGCGCCGGGAGGGTTACGAGGTCGAGGTCCGGGAGGACGGTCCGACCGCGCTCGACGCCGGACTTGCCGGTGGCGTCGACCTGGTGGTGCTCGACCTCGGGCTGCCCGGCATGGACGGCCTGGAGGTCGCCCGGCGGCTGCGTGCCGAAGGCCACACGATCCCGATCCTGGTGCTGACCGCCCGCGCGGACGAGGTCGACACCGTGGTCGGCCTGGACGCCGGCGCGGACGACTACGTCACCAAGCCGTTCCGCCTCGCCGAACTCCTCGCCCGGGTGCGGGCCCTGCTCCGGCGCGGCGCCACCGAGCCCGTCCCGGCGCCTTCCACCCATGGCGTACGGATCGACGTAGAGTCGCACCGGGCCTGGATGGGCGACGAGGAGCTGCAGCTCACGGCGAAGGAGTTCGACCTGCTGCGGGTGCTGGTCCGGGACGCGGGCCGGGTGGTCACGCGCGACCAGCTGATGCGCGAGGTCTGGGACACGACCTGGTGGTCGTCGACCAAGACGCTGGACATGCACATCTCGTGGCTGCGCAAGAAACTGGGCGACGACGCGGCGAACCCGAGGTACATCGCGACGGTACGGGGCGTCGGCTTCCGCTTCGAGAAGAGCTAGCAGGGGTACGGGCCGGGTCCCGCACGCCCTCGTAACATCGCGTTCCGCCCGGAGGGCACATTGCGCCGCCGTCTGATCAACTCCACGCTCGCCGTCGTGCTGGTCGTCATCGCCGTCTTCGGCGTCTCCCTCGTCCTCGTCGAGACCCGCACCATCAGCAGCAGCGCCCAGGAGAGCGTGGACTCCGAGGCCCTGCGCCTCGTCAGCATCGTCGACAGCCGGCTCATCGGCGGCGAGCCTGTCAACCCCGACATCCTCGCCGAGCAGAGCGGCGCCAAGCGGTACGCCCTGATCGAGATCCCCGGCCGCGCCCCCATCGAGATCGGCGAGCGCCCCACCGGCAGCGTCATCCGAGGCACCGCGGAGGGCGAGCGCGACGAGACCGTCACCGTCGAGGAACCCCGCTCCTCCGTGACCCGCGAGGTCGGCCGGAGCCTGCTGATCATCGGCGGGGTCGCCCTGCTCGCGGTCATCGCCGCCGTTCTGCTCGCCGTACGCCAGGCGAACCGCCTCGGCTCCCCGCTCACTGACCTCGCCGAGACCGCCGAACGCCTCGGCTCGGGCGACCCGCGCCCCCGCCACAAGCGCTACGGCGTCCCCGAGCTCGACCGGGTCGCCGACGTCCTCGACGCCAGCGCCGAGCGCATCGCCCGGATGCTCACCGCCGAGCGCCGGCTCGCCGCGGACGCCTCGCACCAGCTCCGTACGCCGCTGACCGCGCTCTCCATGCGGCTGGAGGAGATCACCGTCACCGATGACCTGGAGACGGTGAAGGAGGAGGCCAGCATCGCACTGGCCCAGGTGGAGCGGCTCACCGACGTGGTGGAGCGGCTGCTCACCAACTCCCGTGACCCGCGCACCGGTTCGGCCGTCACCTTCGATCTGGACGAGGTCGTCAAGCAGCAGCTGGAGGAGTGGCGGCCGGCCTACCGCAGCGCGGGCCGGGCCATCGTCTGCTCGGGACGGCAGGGCATGCGGGCCGTCGGCACCCCGGGCGCGGTCGCCCAGGTGCTCGCCGCGCTGATCGAGAACTCCCTCATGCACGGCGGCGGCACGGTGGCCGTGCGCACCCGCGCCACCGGCAATCAGGCCGTGGTCGAGGTGACCGACGAGGGCCCCGGCGTACCGGCCGACCTCGGCGCGCGGATCTTCGAGCGGACCATCAGCGGCCGCAACTCCACCGGCATCGGACTGGCCGTGGCCCGCGATCTGGCGGAGGCGGACGGCGGCCGTCTTGAGCTGCTCCAGCAGCATCCGCCGGTCTTCGCGCTGTTCCTGAGCCGGGTGGTGCGCAGCCGCAAGGACCAATTTCGCAAAGACCACCTGCGCAAGGGCGACCCGCACAAGGACGACCCGCCCACAGTCAGGTAGTCAGCCGCCAGGTAGTCAGCCGCGGACTTGGCCGGCCGCAGACTTGGTCAGCCGCGGACCTTGTCGGGCTGCGGCCGCCGCTGCCCCAGGAACGACTCCGCAGTCTGCACGGCCTCGCGCCCCGGCAGCGCCCGGAACACCCAGGTGCGGTACGACCAGAAGCGGAACAGCGTCGCGATGCCGATGCCGAGGAACTTGAAGATGTTGCTCTGCAGCGGACTGTCCCAGCCGAAGCCGTACGTCGCGGCGTACAGCACCCCGCTCTGGATCACGAGACCGACGAGGCTGAACAGGAAGAAGAGCGTCAGCTCCTTGGTCCTGCGGCTCTTGTCGCGGTCCCGGTAGGTGAAGTACCGGAAGCCCAGATAGTTGAAGCCGATCGCGACAACCGTGGCGATGATGCTCGCCCGCACGACAGGGATGTCCGTGAGATGCCGTACGAGGTTGAAGACTCCCAGGTCCACCAGGAGTCCCACGCCACCCACTGCGCCGAACTTCGCGAACTCGCGAGCCAGCTGCTCGAGCCGCACGCGCAGTGCGCTTCGTTCACTCATGGTGATCGCTAGCCCCGTTCGAGTCGGTGTCGTCGACCCAGCCATGCTATCCAGCACCCCCCGGCTCCCGCCTTTCGGACGGCCGCGATGGTGTGGCGAGGCTGTGACAAGGCAGACGGTACCCGGGTCCGGGACCACGGGCGGCAGGGACGTCCCGGGGCGGCGGATACCCTAGGAGGGTGACGTTCCCGGTAGTCGGCATGGTCGGCGGCGGTCAGCTCGCCCGTATGACCCACGAGGCGGGTATCCCCCTCGGCATCAGATTCAAGCTCCTCAGTGACACCCCGCAGGACTCCGCGGCCCAGGTGGTCAGCGATGTCGTCGTCGGCGACTATCGCGACCTGGACACGCTGCGTGAGTTCGCGCGGGGCTGCGATGTGATCACTTTCGATCACGAGCACGTCCCGATCGAGCACCTGCGGGCCCTGGAGGCCGACGGGATCCCCGTCCGGCCGGGGCCCGACGCCCTGGTGCACGCGCAGGACAAGGGCGTGATGCGCGCCAAGCTCGACGAGCTCGGCGCACCCTGCCCGCGCCACCGCATCGTGGCGGACCCCGCCGATGTGTCGGCGTTCGCCGACGAGGTCGGAGGCTTCCCGGTCATCCTCAAGACGGTGCGCGGCGGCTACGACGGCAAGGGCGTCTGGTTCGTCCGTACGCAAGAGGACGCCGAGGCCCCCTTCAAGGCCGGCGTCCCCGTCCTCGCCGAGGAGAAGGTCGACTTCACCCGCGAGCTGGCGGCGAACATCGTCCGCTCCCCGCACGGCCAGGCCGTCGCCTACCCCGTCGTCGAGTCCCGGCAGGTCGACGGCGTCTGCGACACGGTGATCGCGCCCGCGCCCGGTCTGGACGAGGAGCTGGCCGGCCAGGCCCAGGAGCTCGCCCTGCGGATCGCGAAGGAGCTCGGCGTCGTCGGCCATCTCGCGGTCGAGCTGTTCGAGACGACCGACGGCCGCATCCTGGTCAACGAGCTCGCCATGCGCCCGCACAACTCCGGCCACTGGACCCAGGACGGCGCGATCACCTCGCAGTTCGCCAACCATGTCCGTGCCGTTCTCGACCTCCCGCTCGGCGACCCGCGCCCGCGCGGCACCTGGACGGTCATGGCGAACGTCCTCGGCGGGGACTACCCCGACATGTATCAGGCGTATCTGCACTGCATGGCCCGCGACCCCCAGCTCAAGATCCACATGTACGGCAAGGACGTGAAGCCCGGCCGCAAGGTCGGCCATGTCAACACTTACGGCGACGACCTGGAGGACGTGCTGGAGCGCGCCCGTCACGCCGCCGGCTATCTGCGAGGGACGATCGTTGAGTAACCCACTGGTCGGCATCGTCATGGGCTCGGACTCCGACTGGCCCGTCATGGAGGCCGCGGCGCAGGCCCTCGACGAGTTCGAGATCCGGTACGAGGTCGATGTCGTCTCCGCGCACCGGATGCCACGCGAAATGATCGCGTACGGAGAGGAGGCCGCGGACCGCGGTCTCAAGGCGATCATCGCGGGCGCCGGGGGAGCGGCCCATCTGCCGGGCATGCTCGCATCCGTCACCCCGCTCCCGGTCATCGGCGTCCCGGTACCGCTGAAGTACCTCGACGGGATGGACTCGCTGCTGTCCATCGTGCAGATGCCGGCGGGCGTGCCGGTCGCCACGGTCTCGGTCGCCGGAGCCCGTAACGCGGGCCTGCTCGCGGCCCGCATCCTGGCCACGCAGGACAATGAACTCCTCGCCCGTATGCGGGAGTTCCAGCAGGAGCTGAACGACCAGGCGACGGAGAAGGGCAAGCGGCTGCGTACGAAGGTCGAGGGTGCGGCGGCCTTCGGTTTCGGGAAGTAACACCGCCATGGACTTTCTCAGCCGGGCACGGGAACTCCTCGCCGAACACCCAGTCGTCGACGGGCACAACGACCTGCCGTGGGCGCTTCGCGAACACGTCCGCTACGACCTGAACCGTATGGACATCGCCGCCGACCAGAGAGGCCGGCTGCACACGGACATCCCGCGGCTGCGCGCCGGCGGGGTCGGCGCGCAGTTCTGGTCCGTGTACGTACGCAGCGACATGGCCGGGGACGACGCGGTCAGCGCGACCCTGGAGCAGGTCGACGGGGTGCGCCAGCTGCTGGAGCGCTACCCGGCCGACCTGGCCGCCGCACTGACGGCGGACGACATGGAGAAGGCGCGCGGCGAGGGCCGGATCGCCTCGCTCATGGGCGCCGAGGGCGGGCACTCCATCAACAACTCGCTCGCCACGCTGCGGGCGCTGTACGCGCTGGGCGTGCGCTATATGACGCTCACCCACAACGACAACGTCCCGTGGGCGGACTCGGCGACCGATGCTCCCGGGGTCGGCGGCCTCTCGGACTTCGGTCACGAGGTCGTACGGGAGATGAACCGCACCGGCATGCTGGTCGACCTCTCCCACGTGGCCGCGTCCACGATGCGCGACGCGCTCGCCACGTCGGCCGCCCCGGTCGTCTTCTCGCACTCCTCGTCCCGGGCGATCTGCGACCACGTACGCAACATCCCCGACGATGTGCTGGCGCTGCTGCCCGCGAACGGCGGCGTCGCGATGGTCACCTTCGTGCCGAAGTTCATCCTCCCGCAGGCCGTCGCCTGGACCCAGGCGGCCGACGAGAACATGCAGACGCACGGCTTCCACCCCCTGGACACGACGCCGGACGCGATGCGGATCCACGCGGCCTTCGAGGAGGCGCACCCCCGCCCGGTGGCCACCGTCGCGACGGTGGCGGACCACCTCGACCATATGCGCGAGGTCGCCGGCGTCGACCACATCGGCATCGGCGGCGACTTCGACGGCACCGCCTTCACCCCCGCCGGCCTGGACGACGTCGCGGGCTATCCCAACCTGATCGCGGAGCTGCTGCAGCGCGGCTGGTCGGCCTCCGAACTGGCGAAGCTCACCTGGCAGAACGCGGTGCGCACGCTGCGCGCGGCGGAGGACGTCGCCCGCGATCTGCAGACGCAGCGGGGCCCGTCGAACGTGACGATCGGGCAGCTCGACGGCTGAGTGCGGTCCGCTCGACGGCTGAGTGCGGTGCGGGGGTCCGGGGTCAGGCCTCGTACCCCGAACGCACCAACCCACCGTGAACCCTCGGCGCTCCCGTGCCACGGTGGCTCTACGGCACGGTCGTTCGAAGCTCGGAGCACCCGCCATGGCAGATCTGCAGGACGAACCCCAAACCGCCACCGCCGCGGTCGGCAACTTCGGCGACTTCGGCGCCCTCGACGATCTCGGTGACCTCGACTCCCTGGCGCTGCCCCGCGCCGGGGCGTCGGCCGAGCCGGTCGAGCCGGTCGAGCCGGTCGCCGGGAGCCTGGAGCGGGCACGGGAACTACTTGCCGTGCACCCGATAGCCGACGGGTTCAGCGGTCTGGCCCAGGCGCTCAGGGGCACCCCGTCGCACGACATCGAACACGGCGAGCGGACGCTGGAGACGGACATACCCCGGCTGCGGGACGGCGGCGTCGGCGCGCAGTTCTGGTCTCTGCATGCGCCGTCCGAGATCACCGGTGACGGCGCGCTGACCGTGACGATGGAGCAGCTCGACCTGGTCCGCTCGCTGGTGGCCGGCTATCCCGAAAGCATGCGCCTGGCGCTGAGCGTCGACGACCTCGCCGACGCACGCAACTGCGGCCGCATAGCCGTGCTGCTCGGCCCGGTGGCCGGCCCGGCCCTGGGCGACTCGCTCGGCACGCTGCGCGCGTACCACGCCTTGGGCGTCCGCAGCCTGACCCTCGCGGGCACTCGCTGGACCCAGCGCACCGGCCTGACCTCCTTCGGCCATGAGGTCGTCCGCGAGATGAACCGCCTGGGCATCGTCGTCGACCTCTCCGGCTGCACGCCCGAGACGATGCACCGGGCGCTGAAGGTGGCCCAGGCGCCGGTCGTCATCTCGCACCACCCGGAGCGGGTCCCGGACGACGTACTGCGCCAGCTCCGCGCCAACCGCGGCGTCTGCATGGTCCCTTGCACGGCCGCCACCCTCCGCGAAACGGCGGACCACCTGGACCACGTCCGCGACGCGGTCGGCCCGGAGTCGGTAGCCCTCACCGGCGCCTACGACACGGGCGCCCAACACGCCCCCGACCTGGCAGACGTGTCCTGCTTCCCCCGCCTGATCGCCGAACTCCTGGACCGCTCCTGGCCCGAACCGGACATCGAGGCGCTGACATGGGGGAACGTATACCGGGTCGTGAGGGACACGGATTTCGTGGCCAGGGCGATGCAGGACCGCAGGTCGGCGTCGACAGCACGGGTGACGACGCTGGACGACGCGTAGGGGCTTGGGGGCCGGGCCCCGCTTTGTCCGCGCTGAGCGCGCCGCTCAGTTCGCGCAGAGGCAGAACGGATGCCCCGCCGGGTCCGCGTACACCCGCCAGGACCGGCCCCTGTCGTCCGCGTCCAGCGGCCTCGCGCCCAGTGCCAGCGCCTCCTTCTCCGCCGCATCCAGGTCGTCCACCATCAGGTCCAGGTGGAACTGCTGCGAGGCGTCGGGTGCCGGCCACTTCGGCGGTACGAAGTCCGGTGCCGCCTGGAACGCCAGCGGGGCGCCCGGTGCTCCCGTCAGGGAGACCCAGCCGTCGCCGTCAGTCTCGATGTCACCGCCCAGGAGCCCGGCGTAGAAGCGGCCGAGCGCGACAGGGTCGGGACAGTCCAGCACCACAGTGCCCAGCGTGGCGATGGCCATGGTCTGCTCCTCTGTTTGAGTTACCGGTACAACGGCGTAACCAGTAACGGTTACCCCATGCTCCCGCACCAGAGGTAACGTCGCAACCATGTACGACAGGGCACCCGCACCCGGCGGCCTCGTGCTGGTCGAGGCCCTGGTGAACACGCTGAACATCGAGAACGGCGCCGACATGCTCGACACCGCCGACGGCCGCGCCGCCTTCGGTCTCGCCGAGCGCGACGTCCCCGCCGCCCGGGAGCTCCGCGAGGCCCTGCGCGGCGCCTGCCTCGCGCACGCCGGGCACCGATCACCGGGCCGCTCGCCCGCCGCGCTCGACCGGCTCCTGGCCGGGGCCCCGCTGTACGTCACCGTCGCCGAGGACGGCGCCGCGGCACTGCGCCCCGCGACTCCGGACGGCCCGCTCGTCTCCCGTATCGCGGAGGCCATCGCCGCCGCGGCCGCCGACGGGACATGGGCGCGCCTCAAGGCGTGCGAGGCCGAGGACTGCCACTGGGCGTACTACGACCGCAGCCCGGCCGGCCGCAGCCGCTGGTGCTCGATGGCGGTGTGCGGCGCGCGCGCCAAGATGCGCACGTACCGCGCCCGCCGCACGGCGACAGGCTGACGGATCCTCAGGCCGACCGCCGCGCCGCGAACGGCGAAGGCCCATGCCGACCGTCGCGCCGCGAGCGGCGAAAGCTCAGGCGCGCAGCCGCGCCGCGAGCGGCGGAAGCTCAGGCCCGCGGCCGCCCCATCGCCCGGTACGTCCAGCCCGCCTCGCGCCACTTCCCGCCGTCCAGCGCGTTCCTGCCGTCCAGCA
Source organism: Streptomyces sp. V1I1 (assembly GCF_030817355.1). NCBI lineage: Bacteria > Bacillati > Actinomycetota > Actinomycetes > Kitasatosporales > Streptomycetaceae > Streptomyces > Streptomyces sp. V1I1. Next base: position 4,966,853 of record NZ_JAUSZH010000001.1, read on the forward strand.
CGATCCGGCTCGTCACGACCTCGCCCAGCGCCGCCGGGTCCAGCTCGCGGAACTCGCGCCACTCCGTCAGGTGCAGCACCACATCCGCGCTCCGCACCGCCTCCAGCGCCGAGTCCGCGTACCCGAGCGTCGGGAACAGCCGCCGTGCGTTCTCCATGCCCTTGGGGTCGTACACCGTGACCTGGCCGCCCTGCAGATGGATCTGGCCCGCCACATTCAGCGCCGGTGAATCCCGTACGTCGTCCGAGTCCGGCTTGAACGTCGCGCCCAGCACGGCCACCCGCTTCCCCAGGAAGGAGTCGCCGCCCACCGCGTCCCGCGCCAGCTCCACCATGTGCCCGCGCCGCCGCATATTGATCGAGTCGACCTCGCGCAGGAACGTCAGCGCCTGGTCCACGCCCAGCTCACCGGCCCGCGCCATGAACGCCCGGATGTCCTTCGGCAGGCAGCCCCCCCCGAAGCCGACGCCCGCCCGCAGGAACTTCTTCCCGATGCGCTCGTCGTGCCCGATCGCCTCCGCCAGCTTCACCACATCGCCGTCCGCGGCCTCGCAGATCTCCGCCATGGCGTTGATGAACGAGATCTTGGTCGCCAGGAAGGAATTCGCCGCGGTCTTCACCAGCTCCGCCGTCGGGTAGTCCGTCACCACGAACGGCGACCCCTCCTCGACCGGCGTCGCGTACACCTCGCGCAGCAGCTTCTCGGCCCGCTCGCTGGTGACGCCCACCACGACCCGGTCCGGGTGCAGCGTGTCCTGCACGGCGAAGCCCTCCCGCAGGAACTCCGGGTTCCAGGCCAGCTCCACGTCCCCCGGCGCCTTCTCGGCGAGAAGGTCGGCCAGCCGCTGCGCCGACCCCACCGGGACGGTCGACTTGCCGACGACGAGCGCGGTCCGCGTCAGTACCGGCGCCAGCGACTCGAAGGCGGAGTCGACGTACGACATGTCACAGGCGTACTCCCCGTGCTTCTGCGGGGTGTTCACGCAGACAAAATGAACGTCGCCGAACTCCCCGATCTCCTCCCAGGAGGTCGTGAAGCGCAGCCGCCCGCTCGATCCCTCTATCCCCGCGACATGCCTGGCGAGCAGCTCCTCCAGCCCCGGCTCGTACATAGGGACCTTGCCCGCCGAAAGCATCTCGATCTTCTCGGGCACGATGTCGAGTCCGAGCACTTCGAAGCCCAGCTCCGCCATGGCCGCGGCGTGCGTGGCGCCGAGATATCCGGTGCCGATCACGGTGATCTTGAGGGCCATGCGGTGCTCCAGGGAAGTGCGGGCTCGGAATGCGTGCCCGAGCATAGCCGTGCCCCCTCGGGGCACGTTTCCCCCTGTCAGACCGCTGTCGCCAAGGTCACGTATGCCTAGCTGCGGCCAGCCCTCTAAAATTCGGTTACTTAACGGTAGTTAGCGTTCCTTGGGGAGTGAGAGACCTTGGCCGGATCGACCGGTAACTCGGCATTTGACCTGTACCGCCCGTCCGAAGAGCACGACATGCTCCGTGACGCCATCCGCTCGCTCGCCGAGGCAAAGATCGCTCCGTTCGCCGCCGAGGTCGACGAGGAGGCCCGCTTCCCGCAGGAGGCCCTCGACGCCCTGGTCTCCGCCGACCTGCACGCGGTCCACGTCCCGGAGTCCTACGGCGGCGCGGGCGCCGACGCGCTGGCCACCGTCATCGTCATCGAAGAGGTCGCGCGCGTCTGCGCCTCCTCCTCCCTGATCCCGGCCGTGAACAAGCTCGGCTCGCTCCCGGTGATCCTCTCCGGCTCCGAGGACCTCAAGAAGAAGTACCTGGGCCCGCTCGCCAATGGCGACGGGATGTTCTCGTACTGCCTCTCCGAGCCGGACGCCGGCTCCGACGCGGCCGGTATGAAGACCAAGGCCGTGCGCGACGGCGACCACTACATACTCAACGGCGTGAAGCGCTGGATCACCAACGCCGGCGTCTCCGAGTACTACACGGTGATGGCCGTCACCGACCCGACCAAGCGCTCCAAGGGCATCAGCGCCTTCGTTGTCGAGAAGTCCGACGAGGGCGTCTCCTTCGGCGCCCCGGAGAAGAAGCTCGGCATCAAGGGCTCCCCGACCCGGGAGGTCTACCTCGACAACGTCCGCATCCCCGCCGACCGCATGATCGGCGAGGAGGGCACCGGCTTCGCGACCGCCATGAAGACCCTGGACCACACCCGCATCACGATCGCGGCCCAGGCCCTCGGCATCGCGCAGGGCGCTCTCGACTACGCCAAGGGCTACGTCCAGGAGCGCAAGCAGTTCGGCAAGCCGATCGCCGACTTCCAGGGCATCCAGTTCATGCTCGCCGACATGGCGATGAAGCTGGAGGCCGCCCGCCAGCTCACCTACGCCGCGGCTGCCAAGTCCGAGCGGGTCGACAGCGACCTCACCTTCTTCGGCGCGGCCGCCAAGTGCTACGCCTCGGACGCCGCCATGGAGATCACCACGGACGCGGTCCAGCTGCTCGGCGGCTACGGCTACACCCGTGACTACCCCGTCGAGCGCATGATGCGCGACGCCAAGATCACGCAGATTTATGAAGGCACGAATCAGGTTCAGCGGATCGTCATGGCCCGCAACCTGCCGTAAGCCGGCATACGAAATTCGGCATACGAAGGGGGCCCGCACCGGACGTTTCCGGTGCGGGCCCCTTCGCGTCGTCGCGTCAGCGGTCCGAGGTGACCGTGACCTTCTCGTCGTTCTTCAACTGCTGCACCAGCTGCTTCACCTTCGCCTTGTCCCAGACCAGGTTCCCGCCCCTGCTGCCCGAGATCGGCATGTTCATGGACTTGCCCTCGCCGCCCGTGACGCCCTTCATCGCGAAGAACATCTTGCCCAGCGACCACAGGGACATGTCCTTGTCGACGATCAGGGTGTCCAGGCCCGCGCCCATCGTCGGGTAGAGCTTGAACGGGTTGAGCATCGTGCCCGGCGTCGCCGTCTGGCTCGCCAGAGCCGCAAGGAACTTCTGCTGGTTCTTCGTACGGTCCAGGTCGCTGCCCGCGAAGGCGTACCGCGTCCGCACGAACGCCAGCGACTGCTCGCCGTTCAGCGTCTGCTTGCCCGCCTGGAAGTCCGCGCCCGACTTCTTGTCCTTGAAGGCCTTCGGGATGTCGATCTCCACGCCGCCGATCGCGTCGACGATGTTCGCGAAACCCGCGAAGCCGATCTCGACGTAATGATCGATGCGCAGGCCCGTGTTGTGCTCGACGGTGCGGACCAGCAGCTCCGGGCCGTCCTCCGCGTACGCCGCGTTCAGCTTCACCCGCCGGCCCTCGGCCGGGAAGGCCTTGCCGGACTCCGAGCCCTTGAAGGACGGTATCTCCACGTCCGAGTCGCGCGGCAGTGAGATCAGCGTCGGGCCGTTCGAGCCCTCGTGCAGGATCATCATCGAGTCGGTCCGCTTGCCCTCGGCCGAGCCCGTGTGGAGCTTCTTCTTGTCGTCGGCCGACATGCCCTCGCGGCTGTCGGAGCCCACGATCAGATAGTTCGTGCCTTCGCCCTCGCCCGGGCGCTCGATGACCTTGGAGAGGTCGACCTCGCGCTTGAGCTTGGAGTCGGCCCAGAAGTACGTGCCGATGGAGACGGCGAGCAGTACGACGACCAGGGTCAGCGAGCCGACCTTGAGGCGGCGCCGCCAGTTGGGGGCGGGGCGGCCGTCATAGGGCCGGCCGTCGTGCGGCGGACCGCCGTTGCCGCCACCGGGGCCGCCGTAGACCTGGCCCGTGTTGTAGCCGCTGTCGTAGCCCTGCTGGTCATAGCCTTCGTCGTACCCTCGCGACTGCGGCGGGACCCCGCCGCGCGGGGGTGCGGCCGGGCGCTGCACATGGCGCATCACTCGCGCGCCCTCGGGTTGAGCGCCGCCGCTGCCGCGGCCGTAGCCGGCTGCGTTGTTGTTGCCGCGGTCGTCGGACCATCCATCGGGCCAGTCATTCATGCGGACCAGTGTGCAGGGCGGGCCCCCGCCGCCCACAAGGCGGGTGGGGGAATAGGGGCAGGGCTGTTGCGAAGCTGATGCAATGCGACCGCCGCAGAGCCCCCGCATATGGTGGAGGGCATGACAGACCAGGCCCAGCACCCGGAGGCAGATATTCCGGGCAAGCCCACCGCGGCGTCCCGAACCACCCTCAGCCACATCATGACCGGCAGTGACACCAATCTCCTCGGCACGGTGCACGGTGGCGTGATCATGAAGCTGGTGGACGACGCGGCGGGCGCGGTCGCGGGCCGCCACTCCGGCGGTCCCGCGGTCACCGCCTCCATGGACGAGATGGTCTTCCTGGTGCCGGTCAGGGTCGGCGATCTGGTGCATGTGAAGGCCCAGGTGAACTGGACGGGCCGGTCCTCGATGGAGGTCGGCGTACGGGTCCTGGCCGAGCGCTGGAACGAGTCGACGCCGGCGACCCAGGTCGGCAGCGCCTACCTCGTCTTCGCCGCCGTCGACGGGGACGGCAAGCCCCGAGCCGTACCGCCGGTCATCCCCGAGACCGAGCGGGATCAGCGGCGCTACCAGGAGGCGCAGATCCGGCGTACGCACCGGCTCGCCCGGCGCCGCGCGATCAAGGAGCTCCGGGACAAGCGCGCGGCGGAGGGCCTGGAGGACTAGGGGGCTGTACGGGGGCGAGGCGGCGGGTCCGGGGGCGGAGCTCCAGCTATGGGCAGACCACCTGGTCGCCGGTGACCGCGCCGAACTCGCCCGGAGGCGGCTCCTCCGCCCGCACCCGCGTCACTCCCTTGTAGTCCGTCCCGGCCGTCACCTTCATTGTCCGTCCCTGCCCCTTCACCGCCCGCAGCTCGCACCCCGGCAGCGCCGCCGCCAGCGACCTCGCCGAGCGGTCCCAGCGCGGGTCGTACGTCACATAGCTGCGGCGCACCTCGCTGCCGCCGAGGTTCAGCGGAGCGCGGGTCGTGTTGAAGCCGGTGGCGCGCAGCGCATCGTCGACCGTTCTGCCCAGGCCGTCGGTGAGCGTCCCGTTGTAGACCTGCACCCGGATCTGCCGCGGCGACACATCAACCGCCGCCGCCTGCGGCCTTTTCGGGCGGTGCGGCGCGAGCGGCTTGTCCTCGCGCAGCGTCTGGAACAGCTTCCTCGACTTCGCCTCGTCCCACTTCACCGTCGCGCCGATGCCCTTGACGTGGTCGCTGGAGTCGCGGAGCGGCACGGAGGTGAACTCCGACGAGGCCGCGGTGAAGCCACGCATCGCCTTGCCCAGGGCGAGCATTTCCTCGGCGCCGAAGCCTTTGTCGGCCCGTACGGAGCTGAGCATCGTCGAGGAGACCTCGCGGAGCTTCACCGGGTTCAGCAGCGCACCGCTGTCGGCCGCCTGGTGGATGAGGGCTGCGAGAAAGCGCTGCTGGCGCTGCATCCGGCCGAGGTCGGCCGCCCCGTCGATATGGCGTGAGCGCACGTACTGCAGTGCCTGCCCGCCGTTCAGCTTGTGGGTGCCGGCGGCGAGATTCAGACCTGTGTACGTGTCCTTCATCCGCCGGGTCGTGCAGATCTCCACCCCGCCCAGCGTGTCCACCGTCTTCATGAAGCTGGTGAAGTCGACCTCCAGATAGTGGTCGATCTTCACCTTGGTCAGCTGCTCGACAGTCCGCACGGTCAGGCTCGGCCCACCCTTCGAATACGCCGCGTTGAGCTTCAACGCGTGCTTCGAGTGGCGCTTGCCGGTGGTCGCGTCGGTGTGCTCCGGGATCACGGCGTAACTGTCCCGCGGCAGGCTCACCACGCTGGCGCGTTCCCGGTCCCCCGAGATGTGCACCAGCATGATCGTGTCGGTGCAGCGGCAGGGCGCGCCGCCGAGCCGGTATTTGCGCTTCTCCTTCTTCGTGATCTTGTCGCGGCCGTCGGTGCCGACGACCAGGAGGTTCATGCCTTCGCCCGCGTCGGGCCGGTTCTTCATGTCCTTGAACGGGTCCACCCGGACGATGCCGGTGTCCACGCTGGTCACCACCGCATGCCCGATGCCGCCCGCCGCCAGCACCAGGACCGAGAGCGTGGTCGCCACTCGCATGCCCCAGCGCGGCCGCTCGACCGGCCGTCTGGTCCTGTTCCGGTCGTTTTGCCGGGGACGGCCGGAGGGGGACGGCCGGGAGCGGGGCGGCGTGGGCAAGGGGGGAAACCTCCGCGGGCGACAGGGGGATCCCGCACACCGTAGGGCCGTACGATCTGCGCCGACCTGCAGCGACCGGTCGCCGCGCGTTCGTGTCCCCCATTCGCGGTAACGTGTCGGGCGATGAACGCCACGCCCCCTGTCTCCGTGATCATGCCGGTCCTCAATGAGGAGCGGCATCTGCGCAACTCCGTCCGTCACATCCTCGAGCAGGAGTACGACGGCGAGATGGAAGTGGTGATCGCGCTCGGACCGTCCACGGACCGTACCGACGAGATCGCCGCCGAGCTCGTACGGGAAGACCCTCGCGTCCACACCGTCCCGAACCCCACCGGCCGCACCCCGGCAGCGCTGAACGCCGCCATCAAGGCCTCCCGCCACCCGATCGTGGTGCGGGTCGACGGCCACGGCATGCTGTCGGCGAACTACATCGCCACCGCGGTCCGGCTGCTCGAGGAGACCGGCGCGCAGAACGTCGGCGGCATCATGCACGCCGAGGGCGAGAACGACTGGGAGCACGCCGTCGCCGCCGCCATGACCTCGAAGGTCGGCGTCGGGAACGCCGCCTTCCACACCGGCGGCACTGCGGGCCCGGCCGAAACCGTGTATCTGGGTGTCTTCCGGCGCGAGGCGCTGGAGCAGCAGGGCGGCTACAACGAGGAGTTCATCCGCGCCCAGGACTGGGAGCTGAACTTCCGCATCCGCGAGGCGGGCGGCCTGGTCTGGTTCTCGCCCGAACTCAGGGTGCAGTACCGGCCGCGGCCGAGCGTGCGGGCGCTGGCGAAGCAGTACAAGGACTACGGCCGCTGGCGCCATGTCGTCGCCCGCTTCCACGAGGGCTCCATCAACCTGCGCTACCTCGCCCCGCCGACCGCGGTCTGCGCGATGGCGGCGGGCCTCGTGGTGGGCGCGGCTCTCACCTCCTGGGGTTTCATCGTCCCGGGCGGCTATCTGGCCGCGATAGTCGCGGGCTCCCTCCCGGCGGGCAAGGGCCTGCCGCTCAAGGCGCGCCTGCAGATCCCCGTGGCGCTGGCCACCATGCACATGTCGTGGGGGTACGGCTTCCTCACCAGCCCGCGCGCACTGGCGAAGAAGGTCATAGCGAGCCGCCGCCCGGCAGTGAAGGCCGAGGCCGCCTGACTCTCGTACGCCTCTGACAGATACGAGAGGGCCCCGGGTGCACGCGCACCCGGGGCCCTTCGCGTACGAGCTACCAGGTGAAGCCGGGCTGCACGGGCATGCAGTACTCGTCGTTGTCGCCCTTCAGCGCCTTCGCCGAGGCCGGGGTCTTGTTGTCGTCCTGCACCGACTTCGGGTACGCGTCGCCCTGGCGCCAGTCCGCGCCCACGATCAGCGAGATACCGGTGACATCCGTCGACTTCTTCACCGAAGTCAGCGGAATCCCGAGGGACTTGGCGACCGCCTGAGCATCGCCCTCGAGCTCGGCGTTGGAGAACCGGATGACCGTTTTCTTCTGCGGGTCCCTCGTGGCGTCCGCCCTGGCCTGTGTGAAGCCCTTGTCGGACAGGATCCCGGCGACCGCCGCCGCACGGCCCTTCTCGGCGAACTGGCCGTCGCCCGAGGTGCCGTTCTGCACCATCACCGCGATCTCACCGGGTGCCGCAGCCGGGTCCTTGGACACGGCGGGCGTGGTGGTGGCCGGCTTCTTCTTCGGCGCCTTGCCGTCCAGCGGAATGTCCTCGCGGACCATCCGGAACAGCTGCTCGGCGTCGCCCGGCTGGGGCTCGACCTTGCCGACGAACCCCGGCCGCTGGGAGTAGAAGTTCGGCATCGTGGTCATGGTGATCCGGCCGGTCGGGACGCTCTTGAGCTCCTCGCCCAGGTCGAAGAGCTGTTTGACGGAGTTGATGCCCTTGTCGACGGTGAGCGCTCCGATGGCCGCCTCGGCGAGCTTGCGCAGCTTGTTCGGGTCGGTGAGCTTGGTGTTCTTGCGCAGTTCCCGGACCATCGAATTCATATACATGTGCTGCGCGCGGGTGCGGGCGAGGTCGGTGCCGTCGTCGAAGCCGTAGCGCGTACGCAGCCACTGGAGCGCCTGCTCGCCCTTGACGGGGTGAGTGCCCGCCTCCAGCTTCAGCCCGGAGCCCTCGCCCTTACTGTTGCGCGAGTAGACGTTCTTCTCGACGCAGACCGGGACGCCGCCGATGGCGTCGGCCATGGAGACCACACCCGCGAAGTCGATCATCATGAAGTGGTCGATGGTGATGCCTGTGAGTGCGTACCAGGTCGCCACCGTGCAGCCGGGCCCGCCGCGGCCGAGCGACTCGTTGGTCAGCCTGAAGCCGGTCGCGGCGAACGTCTTGTCGGTGTCCGGGTCCTTGCACTCGGGGATCTTGAGCACGGTGTCGCGCGGCATGCTGATCACCGAGATATTGCTGCGGTCGGCCGAGAGGTGCAGCAGCATCTGCACATCCGCGAGCGGCTGTCCGCCGAACGTCTTCTTGGCGCCGCCGAGCTTCTGGTTCTCCTTGGAGTCCCGCGCGTCCGAGCCGATGAGCAGGATGTTCAGCGGGACCTGACCGGCGGCGTTGGCCTGGTGCTCGCGCATCTTTTTGCCGAGCGTGAGGTCGTCCTTCTTGAGCTTGCTGTTGAGGTGCTCGTAGTAGAGGTAACCGGCGCCGGCTGTGCCAAGTATCAGCAGCGACAGTACGAAGGCGACCCAGCGAAGTATGCGGCGTTTGCCCCGTTTTCCGCGCCGCGGGCCGCCGTGCCGGTGTCCGGCCTCGTGGCCGCCGCCTTCCGCGGACCCGCCGTCCGGCCCGTCAGGACCGGCCTGTCTGCCGGTTCTCCTCCTGCGGCCTCCGGCGGCTTGGTCGTCCCCTTCGCCGTACAGGCTGTCGTCCCAGCCCAGTTCGCGGGCGTGCGGAACGCGATGCCGCGTCCCCTCCCCCCGCACGCTGTTCTGTCCCACCCCGGGTCCCCCCTGTCGTTCAGGCGCTCCTGATGACCCGGTGTTCCGGCATCACTTGGCACACACCTGTTTGTCCGCTTCGACCTTCTGCACACCCTCCGGCGCCTTCGCCGGACCGGTGATGGGCACACCCGCGCGCTCGAAATCCGCGCCGAGGGTCAGCTGCATGGCCTCAAGACCCACTGCGTCCTTGGTGCCCGGCTTCAGCGCCGTCGCCGACAGGCCCATGAGGTCCGCGAGCTTGCGGGCCTGATCGGCCTGGTTCGGCGCGTACGTCAGCGTCGTCTTTGGAAGCTTGCTCGGGGCATTGCCCTCGTTGCTCGACTTCAGTACGCCCTGCTCGTTCTGCAGCCAGGTCAGCGTCGTCAGCGCCGCCCCCCGCGTATCGCTGCCGTTGAAGACCGCGACCCGCACCTCGGACGCGGCCGCCCTGGTCCCCTTGAGCAGGCCCTGCTGCTTGTTCTTTGCGTCCTGTTGCTGCTGCTTCACCTCGGTGAGCGAGGTGTCGTTCTGAATCATCGAGAACAGCGGCTTGGCCTTGGCCTCGTTGAGCAGCACGGTTGCGCCGTCGGTGTTGTCGACCACCGGCACGGTCGCGAAGGTGATGTTCTTCGGGTCCACCTTCGACAGCTCCATGCCGAGATCGCGCAGCCTGGAGATCTTGCCTATGCCGGTGTCGACGGTGAGCGCCTTGGTGGCGGCCTCCGCCAGGTCCCACATCTTGGAGGGGCTGGAGAGGGTGTCGCTGGACTTCATCTTGCGGATCAGCGAGCTCAGGAACTGCTGCTGGATCTCGATCCGGCTGAGGTCGCCGCCGAAGCCCACCGAGTGGCGCGTGCGTACGAACGCCAGCGCCTGCTCACCCTCCACGACGTGTTTGCCCGCCGTGAGGTTGAGCTTGGAGTCCTTGTCCTTGATGTCCTTGGCGAGACAGACCTCGACACCGCCGACGGCGGTCGTCATCGTCTTGACCGCGTTGAAGTCGGCCATCATGAAGTGGTCGACGGTGACGCCGGTGAGCTCCTTGACCGTACGCATGGTGCAGCCCGGGTCGCGGCCGAACTGGCCGAGGCTCTCGTTGAACCGGGTCTTGCGCGTACCCGGGATGTCCTTGGTGCCCTCTGAGGTCTTGGTCTCGCAGGTCGGGATGGTGGTGATCAGGTCGCGCGGAATGGACAGCGCGGTGGCGTTCGTCCGGTCCTTGGAGACATGGAAGAGGATCGTGGTGTCGGCGTGCCCGACGCTGTCCTTGTCGCCGTAGGACTCATTGCCCTCGCCGGACCGCTTGTCGGTGCCGATGACGAGGATGTTGACGGCCTGGTCCTTCTTGAAGCCGCCGCTGCCCGCGCCCGCGACGTCGACCGTGTTCAGGTTCGAGTCGAAGTGCTGGTAGACGAGATACGCGCCCACGGCGGCGGCGACCACGACAACGGCCGTCACGCCGCCCGTCCACAGAAGCGCCTTCTTCTTGCGGGACTTGGGCTGCTTGCGCTTGCGCCGGCCCGCCGTGGGGGGAGTCCCGCCGGAGGCATTGCCCGCGCGGCGCGAGCGCTGACCCGGCACCTCCCGCTCAGGAGAAGCGGTCCTGCGGTCCCGCGGACTTCTCGGCGCCGGAGTTCTGGGAGCGGCGTTTGTCGACGCGGACGACTGCTGTGCGGATTGGTTCAGTCGCAATTCGTAATTGCCGGTCTGCGGGTTGAGGACCCACTGGTCGGCGGGGTCGATCTCGTCCGCCCGTCCACGGCTTTGCGCATCCACGGTTGCTTGAGTCCTCCGTCGGTGCCACGCGAGGCGCCTCCCCCGAAGGGCGCTCGGTCTTTCGATCCAGCAGTGCGCGACCCAAGGTCGGAAGCACCAGATCGCGTCACACTATCCGTCCAGTTCAACGTCGAGCGACGTCAGTGACAAATTCCACGCTCCTTACAAGCGGTCATTCCGCCCAATCGTCATGGACTGCTGACTCCGGCTTGGCCATCGCTTTACTCGCACGTGCTCTCTGCGGCGGTCGTACCGGAGAAAATCGGCGACGGCGTCGGTGTCGCGGACCCGCTGTCGTCCGGCTTCTCGTCGGGCGAGGATTTCTTCCGCGAGGGCCTTCCCTCGTTGTCCTTGTCCGGGATGACGGTGACAGGCATGTCCTCGCGCAGTCGCTTGAAGAGCTGAGCCGCGTCGGGCTCGACGAGCTCGTCGCGGTTCGGGTCGGCGCTGTACGGCTGCCGCGGAACGGTGAGGAACTGTACCTTTTCGGTTGGAATGCCACGGATTGAGCGGGTTAGTTCGTACAGATCCTTCAGCGAGCTCAGACCCGGGTCGGTGGTCAGTGACTTGGTAGCCGCGTCCAGTACCGGGAAGAGCCGGGTCGGATTGAGCAGTACGCCATTGCTCTGCACCTTCTTGACCAGCGCGCCGAGGAACTGCTGCTGGCGTTCCATGCGTTCGGTGTCACTGCCGTTGCCGATGGACTTGCGGGCCCGTACGAAACCGAGTGCCTGCTCGCCGCGCAGCGTCTGCTTGCCCGCGCGCAGCTTGAGGTGCGCGTCCGCGTCGTCGATCGGCTCCTTGAGGCAGATCTCGACCCCGTGCACGGCGTCCACCATGCCCTTGAAGCCGCTGAAGTCCACCACCATGTGGTGGTCGATGCGGATGCCGGTGAACCGCTCGACGGTACGGATCGTGCAGGCCGCGCCGCCGAACTCGAACGCCCAGTTGAACTGCGCGAACTGCGCCTTCGTACGGGTGCGGTCGGGCTTGCGGCAGCTCGGGATGCTGACCATCAGGTCACGCGGGATGGACATCGCGGTCGCGCTCTTCCGGTCCCCGGAGATGTGCAGCAGGATCGTGGTGTCGGAGCGCTGACTGCCGCCGTCGTCGCGGCCGTACTTGCTGTTGCCGTCGCCGGAGCGGGTGTCGGAGCCGAGGAGCAGGATGTTCTTCGCGTCGAGCGAGAGGGCCTTGGGCCGCTCCTTCTCGTACGCCTCGAGCTCGGAGGCCGCGGTGATGTCGGTGGTGATGTTGGCGTCGAACTTACGGTAGAACCACCATCCGACGGCGGCGGCGGCGAGGACGACGACGGCGGTACCGAGGGCGATCCAACGCAGCCAGTGATGCTTGCGGTTGGGGGTTTCTGCGTCCGTGCCGGCCGCGTCCGTGCCGGCCGCGTCCGTGCCGGCCGCGTCCGCCTTTGCCGGACCCTCGCCGGAATCAGCCTCGCCCGTACTACCAGGCCCGCGCGTTCCGGTCGGCGGCTCGTCATCGGCCGGGCCGTCCGGTTCGGCGGGCGTGCCAGCACTGTCCGTCACGTCTGCGTCCATCCTTCATGGCGTCGGCGGCGCGCTGGGTCGCCGATCGCAGGACTAGACGGCTGAACCTCGCGCTTGGTTGTGCGTTGAAGCACGCGTATCGCCGATCATCCACCGGAGTTGACGCTCAGGCCCGGGGGCTCGGCCCGGGTGTGCGCCACACGAGTGGACCTCAGAGGGTTGTCACACCGCGGTGTTCGTGACGCGCTCGCTCTCGATCCGCTTCTCGAGGCCCTCCTGGGACAGCTCGCCGAGGTTTCGGCAGAGCACCACCGACCCACCAGCCGCAAGCGGCGCGTACAGCCCGGCCGACAGCCCCTCCCACGAGTCGTACCCGCGTCCCGTCAGCAGCCGCGAGCCGGGCGCAAGGCCCATGCCGGCCGCGTCCGCGCGGGCCCGCTCCACCAGCTCGGCGCCCGTCAGCTCCCTGCCGCCCACGGTGAGCGCGGGCGCGGACGGATCCACCGGTGCGTACGGCGCGAAACGGTCGCCCTGGCCCGGCACCTCCACCGCGTAGTCGACGAAGCCCGCCGGCGGCTGCGGGAACCGCCCGCCCAGCGGCCGCAGCGCGAGCGCCACCCGCTCCCCGGAACAGGCACGCGCCTGTTCCAGCGTGTCCGGACCGCTGACCACGAGATCCGCGTCCGCCGGGTCGCCGCCCACCTCGACGCTCACGCCGACCGAGGAGCAGGCGAGCAGCCAGACCGCGCTCTGCCAGTGCGCGGGAAGCAGCAGCGCGAGCCGGTCGCCGGGCCCGGCGGCCAGGTCGCCCTGGAGCAGATTCGCCGTCTTTGCCACCCAATTGGCGAAGGTGGCGACGGACAATTCGACCCGCTCACCGGTGGCGTCGTCGTAGAAAGTGACCAAGGGGCGCGCGGGGTCCGCGGCGAGCGCGGATCGCAGCAGGTCGGCAGGGGTACGGTCGCTGGCGTTCACCCGCGCAAGGGTACGCGGCGGGGCGGGCGGGAAGCCGCCGTAGTGGTGGCGGGTCCTCCGGTCGGACCGACGGGTGGTCAGTTTCCCGGATAGCGGAGTCGGCGGCCCCGGCTCAGGATCGTCATCATGCGTGGATTTCTTGCTTCTTCCGTCGGCGTCGCGTGCATAGCCGCGCTGATATTTCCGCTTTCGCTGCTCTCCGGCGCGGCCACCGCGCCCCCGCAGGTGCCGGATCTGCCCGGCTCCACCCAGTCGCTGCCGCTGGCGCCGATCGGGGAGGGGGCGTCGGACCGGTCCCGCGGTCCGGCGACGGAACAGGGGGTCACCGAACATGACGTCAGACCCTTTTCCCTAGTCGGCGTCGTCTGGGACGACGTGAACGCCGAACTGCGCGGCACGGTCCAGGTCCGAACCCGGGCCGTCGGCTCCGGCGAATGGTCCGGCTGGCAGGACGTGGAGACCCACAACCACGAGCACGGCGCGGACCCGGACAGCGCGGAGCGCGAGTCGGGGAAGGTGCGTGGCTCCACGGCCCCGCTGTGGGTCGGCGAATCGGACGGCGTGGAGGTCCGCGTACGCTCGGAGGCGGCCGGAACGGTGCCGCTGCCGGAGGGCCTGCGCCTCGAACTCGTGGACCCGGGCGAGGGACCCGCGTCGGGGGGAGCCGCGTCCGGCGAACCGGCGTCCGAGGAGCCCGCGCCCGAGGAACCGGCGTCTGAGGAGCCCGCGTCCGGGGAACCGGCGTCTGAGGAGCCCGCGTCCGGGGAACCGGCGTCTGAGGAGCCCGCGTCCGGGGAGCCCGCGTCTGAGGAGCCCGCGTCCGGGGAACCGGCGTCCGGGGAGCCCGCGCCTGCGGGAGCCGACCGGGCGACCGAACCCGCACCCGCACCCCCGGACGGGAACGTGCTCCCGGAGCTGTCACGAGCCGAGACAGAAGCTGAGGTGGACCCGGCCGTGGCAGGCGCGACGCCGTACATCGGACCGCGCCCCCGCATCATCACGCGCCAGGGATGGGGCGCCGACGAGTCGCTGCGCGAGAAGACCTTCGTCTACACGACGTCCGTGAAAGCCGCTTTCGTACACCACAGCGCCACCGGAAACAACTACACCTGCGCGCAGGCGCCCTCCGTCCTGCGCAGTATCTACCGCTACCACGTCGTGAGCAGTGGCTGGCGCGACTTCGGCTACAACTTCGCCGTCGACAAGTGCGGAAACATCTACGAAGGGCGCGCAGGAGGCGTGGCCAAGCCGGTTCTCGGCGCGCACACCCTGGGATTTAACACGAATAGCGTGGGAATTGCCGTGCTCGGCACGTACAGTCTCTCCACCCCACCGGCCGCCGCGGTCACCGCGGTCGCCCGGCTGACTGCCTGGAAGCTCGGGCTGTACGGCCGCGATCCGCGAGGCAAGGTGGTGCTGACGTCGGGAGGGAGCGGTAAGTACGCGGAGGGGGTGAGGGTCAACTTCAATGTCATTTCCGGGCACCGGGACGGATTCTTCACTGAATGTCCGGGTGCCCTCCTCTACAGCAGGCTCGGCAAGGCCCGGAGTGCTGCGGCCACGTACCAGGGACGCGCCTGAAACAGGCAACGGACCCCGCACCAACCAACTGCATAAACTGGCCGGTCTCGAACGAGTGACCAAGACGAGTGACCATGCCGGCCCCAGCAGGAAGCAGAGACGACAAGGTGACAGAAGCGATCCTCCTGGTCGGCGGCAAGGGCACCCGGCTGCGCCCGCTCACCGTCAACACGCCCAAGCCGATGGTTCCGGCGGCGGGCGTCCCGTTCCTCACGCATCAACTGGCACGGGCCAGGGCGGCGGGCGTCGAGCACATCGTGCTGGCGACGTCGTATCTGGCGGAGGTCTTCGAGCCGTACTTTGGGGACGGCTCCGCGCTCGGCCTCCACCTGGAGTACGTCACCGAGGAGGAGCCGCTCGGCACGGGCGGCGCGATCCGCAACGTCGCCTCCCGGCTGCGGTCGGGCCCCGAGGACCCCGTGCTGATCTTCAACGGCGACATCCTGACGGGCCTGGACATCGAGGCGCTGGTCACCACGCACCGCTCGTCGGGCGCGGACGTTTCCCTGCACCTCACCAAGGTCGAGGACCCGCGGGCGTTCGGGCTGGTCCCGACGGACCGGAGCGGGCGGGTCACGGCCTTCCTCGAAAAGCCGCAGACCCCCGAGGAGATCGTCACCGATCAGATCAACGCGGGCGCGTACGTCTTCCGCCGCTCGGTCATCGACACGATCCCGACGGGCCGCCCGGTCTCGGTGGAGCGCGAGACGTTCCCCGACCTGCTGTCCTCGGGAGCCCACCTCCAGGGCATGGTCGACTCCACGTACTGGCTGGACCTCGGCACCCCGCAGGCTTTCGTCCGCGGCTCGGCCGACCTGGTGCTGGGCCGCGCCCCGTCCCCGGCAGTCCCGGGCCGCCGCGGCGACCGCCTGGTCCTGCCCTCGGCGTCGGTTGCCCCCGACGCCAAACTCACCGGCGGCACGGCCATCGGCGCGAACGCGGTGATCGCCGAGGGCGCCCGCATCGACGGCAGCGCGGTCCTGGAGGGCGCGATCGTGGAGGAGGGCGCGGTGATCTCCTCCTCCCTCATCGGCGCGGGCGCCCGAATCGGCGCGCGCACGGTGCTGTCGGGTGTGGTGATCGGCGACGGCGCGGTCGTGGGGGCGGACAACGAACTGCGCGACGGCGCGAGGGTGTGGTGCGACGCGGTGCTGCCGCGGGCGTCGGTGCGCTTCTCGTCCGACCAGTAGCGGGGTTCCGCCCCGGACCCCGCGCCTCAATCGCGGGCGGAAATCAAGCCCGTCCGGCGATTGAGGACACTGCCCCCAGTCAGGGGAAAGCCCGCCGCGGGCGACGCGGGCCCGTACTCTCGTCACCGTGGCAGGACGCTTCGCACAGAACCAACCCACCCGCACCACCGTGCGAGGCGGTCACACCACCGTGCCCGCCCCCACCGGCATCCCCAGGCAGGCGTCCGCGTCCCACACCCGCCGCTGGACCCCGCCCGGCCCCCTCGACCTCGGCCTCGTCCTCGGCCCCCTCCGCCGTGGCCCCGCCGACCCCACCTTCCGTACCACCCCCGACGGATCCGTCTGGCGCGCCACCCGTACGCCCGACGGCCCCGGCACCCTCAGGGTCGCCCTCCGGCCGGCAGCCGCGCAGGCCGAGGCCGAAGCATGGGGACCCGGCGCACAGTGGCTGCTCGGCCGGCTGCCGGAGCTGCTCGGGGCCCAGGACGAGCCGGACCTCTTCGAGCCCCGCCACCGCCTGGTCGCCGCGTCCCAGCGTCGCTGCCCCGGCCTCCGCCTCACCCGCACCGGACTGGTCCTCGAGTCCCTGATCCCCTCGATCCTGGAGCAGAAGGTCACCACGGACGAGGCGTACCGCGCCTGGCGGCTGCTCGTACGGAAGTACGGCGAGCCCGCCCCCGGACCGGCCGACGGCGCGCACCGTATGCATGTCATGCCGGACCCGTCCGCCTGGCGGATGATCCCGTCCTGGGAGTGGCACCGCGCCGGCGTCGACAACAAGCGCGCCTCCACCATCCTGCGCGCGGTCCGCGTCGCCCGCCGTCTGGAGGAGGCAGCGGCGATGGAGCCCCAACAGGCCCAGGAACGCCTGGAGTTGATCCCCGGCATCGGTCCCTGGACCTCCGCCGAGACGGTCCAGCGCAGCAACGGCGCCCCCGACGCGGTAACCGTCGGCGACCTGCATCTGCCCGGTATCGTCGGCTACGCACTCGCGGGCGACCGCAACGCCGACGACGCGGCGATGCTCGAACTCCTCGCCCCCTACACGGGCCAGCGCCACCGCGCCGCCCGCCTCATCCTTCTCGGCGGCCGCACCCCGCCCCGCCGCAAGCCGAAGATGCCACGCGTCGACATCGGCGCGCTGTAGAACGCCGAGGGCCCGGTCGGAAACCGACCGGGCCCTCATGCCTCACCTGCGTCAGCCGATGGCCATCTTGTTCTTCCAGCCGCCGTCACTGTTGCCGACGATCTCGACTCCGGAGTGCGCCATCTCCCCACGCGAGCCCGCGTAGAAGCGGACAGCACCGTCCGCCCGCAGCGTCCAGATGTCAGGGATGCCGTCCTTGTTGGCGTCGGGTGTGCCCGCAAGCAGCCGGATGTTGCTGGTGGCCCAGCCGGAGGCGCCGTACTGCTCGTCCACGCCCTTGGCCGAATTGGCCGCGGCCGCCAGAGAGTTGAGGTCGACACCGCCTGAGGCGCCCGCCTTGCCCGTACGCAGCAGGAGTCGCCCGGTCACATCGGTCCGGTAGATGAGGTCGGTGACTGAGTCGCCGGTGACGTCCTGGACCGTCACGATGTCGCGTTCCGTCCACGCGGAGCTGGACAGCTGGGTCGCTTGCTCGACGGACGCGCCGTTGTAGCCGATCAGCACCCAGAAGGCGTCGCCGACGGTGAGAAAGAAGTCGGCCTTGCCGTCGCCCGTGGCATCGCCGGCGGAGACGATCTGGGTGATGCTGTCCGGGGCCGGCGCGTTCGACGGCAGCAGGATCTGCTGGCGCTTGTCGATGTTCACGCCGCCGTATCCGTCACCGGGATACACCCACAGCTTACCCTCCCGGCGGGCGACCAGGTCCTGCAGACCGTCGCCGCCGTAGATGTCGCCGAGGTGGGTGATGAGGGTGTTCTTCCAGTACCCGGACGGGGCCGCGACATAGACGGGGAGCCCGTCGTCACCGTTCGGGTCCTTGGCCGGATTCCCCTTGTACGCACCGGACATGGAGTAGTCCAGGTCACCGGTGCCCTTCGTGAGGTCGGTCGTTGACTCGGACGCGTACAGCCGTAGGTTGCCGTTGGCGTCGACGACCAACAGGTCGGGGAGCGCGTCACCGGTGAAGTCGCCGGGCTTGTCGGCCTGGTCGCGCGGGGTGACGTAGAAGAAGTACTTCAGCGGCTCCGAGACATGCCCGGCATCGTCCACCGCTCGCACATACAGGACGTTGGGTCCGGCGAGTGGGGGCTTGGCATTGGACACCGTGGTCAGTGTGGTGACGGCAGCGCCGTTCGTGCGCGCCACAGAGAAGGGATACGAGGCCTGGTTGAAGCCGTACTCGAACTTCACCACATCGGTCTGCGCGGCCTTGAAGGTGAAGGAGCCCGCGGTGCCGAACTTGACCGTGCTCCACTTCGAGTCCTCGGCCTCGTTGTTGAAGCCGTTGTCCTTGGCATCGGCGTCCGGGAAGTGCGGCGAGGTGACGGTCGGCGGCGAAGGCTTGGCACTGTCGAACACGAACCGGCACGGGGTCTTCGAGGGTGAGTACCCAGAGGTCGCGCCGAACTTGTCGACTGCCTTGGCACGCCACGAGTAGCTGGTGCCGTTCTTCAGGCCGCTGGTGGAGAAGGGGTCGGTGTGCACCCTCGCCGAGCTGGTCTGGCTGCCGACGGACACTCTGCCCTTGCTGCCGAGCAGGTTGGCGGTGCTGCCGCCGGTGGGCCACAGATCGAATTGGACCGCCGCGAGATTGTCGTCCTTGTCGCTCGCGTTGGCCCAGAAGGTGAGGGAGGAAGAGCCGAGGTTGATGTACGGATACGTCGTGTCGCAGCTCAGGCCGGGGTCGAGGTCCAGGCCGGTGGGCGGGTCGGGGGGACGGTTGTAGCTCAGGTCGATGTACGGGTCGCTGCCGCCGTTCGCCTGGAACTTCTTCCAGGAGTACTGGGAGTTCTCGTCGGTCGCCCTGAAGCCTATGGTCATCGTCGGCCAGCCGCCCTTCACCGCGCGCTGGGCCGTGGACTTGACGTCGAAGGCGACATAGTCGTCACGGCAGTTGCTCTTGTATCCGTGCGCGAAGCTGTCCCGGCCGATCTTGTTGCCGTCGTTCATCGACGGCGCGTTCTTCCAATTGGTCTTGGAGCTGACCGAGCCCGTGAGGTGCACGGACATGCTGCGCGCCTGGCAGGACCAGGAGTAGGTGTTCAGGGCCCGCAGAGTGGCCTTGCTGACGGTCGCGCCCTTGAGATCGCGGTCCCAGTCGATGGTGAAGAAGGAACGCGAGGTGCCCCAGGTGTCGGACTCGAAGCCGACCCGGGCCTCGTGCGTGCCGCCCTTGTTGAAGTTCTTGCCGTTGTAGAAGTTCGCGTAGGGGTGCCGGCTGTACGCCGTGGTCCAGTCGTTGGTGTGCTTGCTGACCGAAGGATCGATGAACACCGGGTAGACCGTGCCGGGGTCGGCGAGGAAGTCCTGGTCCGGGATGAACACCCAGTTGCCGTCGTCCAGATGTGTTTCCACGAGCGTGCCGTTGGAGTCCGGCTGAGGGCCGTTGAGCGAGGGCAGGGAGAGGGTGGCCGCGGCGCCGGTCTGCGAGGGCTCCGGGGACGGCTCGGACGGAATGGGCGGGACCGTTGATCCGGGTTCGGTGGCGGACGGGTCCGGCGCCTCGTCGGAGGCCTCGGGGAGCACCTCCTTGAAGGGGTCTTCCACATCGCCGTCCTGGACGGAGTCCGAGGGTTCGGGAGTGGCCGTCTCCGACTCCGCGGGATCCGGCGTCGTCCCGGCAGACTCGGAGGGCAGCACCTCGGGTGCCGGGGTGGCATCGCTGCCCGCCTGCCCGTCGGTGAGCGCCGGGACGCCCGAGTTGTCCCACATCAGCGGGGTCGGGGACTCGGCTATGTCATTGCCGCCCTGGTCCTGAGCGCTGACGATGCCGGACACCGGGTCCAGGGAGAAGTTGAGGTCGGGAGAGGAGAGCCCGTAGGCCAGGCGCGCGACCCGGGGATCGGCGGCCGCCGTCCGGTTCTTCACGACGAGCAGCTGGGCGAATCCGTTGTCGTCCGAGGTCAGGACCAGATCCGCGCCCGGGAGGATCTCCGGATAGAGCGCTCGTGGGCCGTCGATGATGGGCGTAGGAATGGCACCGGGCCACGTCAGCACGATGTCATGGCCGTCGACGGTGATGGTGGCGAGGGTGTTGCCGGTACCGGGCGTGATCGCCCCCGGCAGCAGCGAGACGCGCCGCACGGAGTCGCGGGACGCGCGGTTGCCGCCCTTGGCCTTGGTGCCCGCGGAGAAGACCATGCGGACGTTGGTGGCCTTGGGGGCCCAGCCGCCCTCCACTCGCTCCAGGTCGGTGTCGATGGCCTTCCACGCGCCGTCGACCTTGGCGCGGATCGGGCTGGCGTGGATGCGCCGGTGCATCAGCCCGTCGGGCATCGCCCAGGTGGTGGCGTACGACGTGCGCAGCGCGGTCGCCTCAACCGCCTTGCCGGACTTCTTGGCCTTCACTGCGGCGTCGGCCTCACTCAGCGGCGCGCTCTGCCGGCTGCGTGGCTTGGCCGAAGGTCGCTGCTCCTCGTGGTTGTTCAGGCCCACGTAGGTGAGGCCGGAGGCCAGGACGACGGCGGCCGCGACCGCGGCGAGTGGTCGGCGTCCGGGCATGCGGCGCCATCTGCTCGTCATGAGCGAGGTTCCCTTTCCCCCCTCGGAAACCAGTTACGGCATACCGCCGACCGGCCTCCTGTAGCTGGTCACGCGGGCACAGCAAGTCGGGCCCGGGCGTGACGGATGCGAGCAGATCATGACCCACGCCGGATCGGCCGTCACGTGTCGGCGAGGGAACCGCCGTTGGGGCTGGTCCGTCTCTGAAGTGAGCCAAAGAGATGTCGCCCTGTCGGACGAGGCGATGAGCCGCAGTCGGAGATTGGGCCTTTCCGCCGCGAATCCGGGCATAATCCAGGGTGATTTCAGGCCATGTGGACGGACAGGCTCCGTAATGCGGCAGAAGGCTTGGATCCCCTGATGAGGCACGTCTCGCCGGGTCCTGCGGCTTAACCACGACCCTGCGATGAACATGGCTGATTTGTTGCTGTGATCACCATCACTTGATCACTTGTGGTCTGGTCTTTCTTCACGGCTGCCCCACACAATCGCCCCATTCATTGACTTCACCCGCGGTCTGCCCAGGCGCCGCTTTTTGTCGTCCGGGGGGACTTCGCTGTGCCAGCTCTGCCGTCCGTACGCCGACGCCTGCGCGCCCTCTCGGTGCCGGCCGCTGCCGTACTGCTCGCCCTGACCCTTCCGGCTCAGGCAATAGCCCTGCCACCGGACCCCGCCAGCGACGAGGTCCCGCGCGAGGAACTGGTCCTGGAGGCCCTCCCCAAGGGGCAGTTCGTCCCGGAGAAGAGCGGAAACGCCGGCCTCGCGCGTATCGGTGCCGAAGCCCCGGTGACGCAGTCCGAGGCCCCGGCGGGCACCACCACCCCGCCCAAGGCCGACACGGGCAACGTCGAGTTCAGCGCCCCCGTCCAGCCCGCGGCGTTCACCACTGGCACGGCCTCGGCCACCCCCGTGGCGCTCGAGCCCGCCGAGGACCTACCGGTGAAGCTCGGCCAGGCCACCGGTGCGGAGGCCCCCACCGGCACCTGGCAGGTGTCGATCACCGACCGCGCCGACCCGCTCGCCAAGGGCGTCGACGGCGCGCTGCTCACGGTGACCGCGCCCGCTTCCGGCTCCGTCCCCGTCTCCGTCCAGCTCGACTACCGGGCGTACCAGAACCTCTACGGCGCCGACTGGTCCTCCCGGCTGCGCTTCGTCCAGTTCCCCGAGTGCTATCTGACGACCCCCGCGGTCGAGGAGTGCCGGACCTACCAGGAGCTGGAGACGGTCAACGACTCCAAGGCCAAGTCGATCACGGCCACGGTCGACACGGCGGCCGACGGCACCGTGACCCCGGCCGCAGCGCCGCAGCTGGGGGCGACGCCTTCCGGTGTCATGCAGGCCGCGTATGTCAGGCCTGCTCCCAAGTCCGCCGCCACGTCCGCCGCCACGGGCGGCGACCGGGCGGTCGTCGGCGCCATCGACTCGGGCGCGGGCGAGGGCGGCTCCTTCAAGGCCACCCCGCTGATCTCCAACGGCCAGTGGGCCGCGGGCAGTTCCTCCGGCGCCTTCACCTGGTCGTACCCGATCACTGTGCCACCGGCCCCGGCCGGTCCCGCGCCGAAGATCGCGCTGGGCTACAACTCCCAGTCGGTGGACGGCCGGACCGCCACATCCTCGCCCCAGGCTTCCTGGATCGGCGAGGGCTGGGACTACGACCCGGGCCACATCCAGCGCCGGTACCGCACCTGCAAGGACGACACCAAGGCCGTCGACGGCGAGACGCCCAACAACACGGCGAAGAAGGACGAGACCTCCGACCTGTGCTGGGTCTCGCACAACGCCGTGATGTCCCTCGGTGGAAAGACCGTCGAGTTGGTGCGGGAGAGTCCGACCTCCGACATCTACCGCCCGCAGGACGACGACGGCACCCGCGTTCAGCTGAAGACCGGCGCCGGCAACGGCGACAACGACGGCGAGTACTGGGAAGTCACCACCGCCGACGGCACCAAGTACTTCTACGGACTGAACAAGATCGGCGGCGGCCACGCCGACACCGGCTCGGTCTTCACTGTCCCCGTCTTCGGCAACCACCCCGACGAGCCCTGCCACGCCGCGACCTTCGCCGCCTCCCGGTGCAACAACGACACCACCAAGCAGCAGGCCTGGCACTGGGGCCTGGACAAGGTCGTCGACGTTCACGGCAACGCGATGGTCGTCAACTGGCACCAGTCGACGAACTACTACGCGGTCAGCAAGAAGACCGAGACCCCGGAGAAGTACGTCCGCGGCGGCTTGCCCGACTCGATCGAGTACGGACTGCGCGACGACAACCTCGGCGGCACTCCCACCGCCTCGGTCAACTTCTACCTCTCCCAGCGCTGCCTGGAGAGTGCCACCGTCTGCGCGTCCGAGAACTTCGACAAGACCGACGACCCGGCCGCCTACCGTCCCTGGTGGGACAGCCCGGGCAGCCTCAACTGCAAGTCGTCCTCCAAGCTCTGCCCGGCCTTTCCCTCCTTCTGGAACCGGATGCGCCTGGGCAAGATCGAGACGTTCGCGCACCGCCCCGGCACCACCGGTCTGCAGAAGGTCGACACGTTCGTCCTCAACCACTCCTTCCCGCGTGACTGGTACGACACCTCGCCCGGTCTGTGGCTGAACTCCATCACCCGCTACGGCTTCGCACCCGGCGCCACCAGCGGAACCCGAATGACGGAGTCTGGCGTCAGCTTCGAGAAGTACGTGGTCGGCCCGAACGACCCGCTCAAGCACCTCAAGGACCAGCAGCTCCCCAACCTCGTCCCCCGGGACGGCAGCGACGACCGCCCCGGATTCAAGCGCCCCCGCATCGGCACCGTCTCCACCGAGCACGGCGGCGACATCGAGGTCATCTACCGCGGCGGCTGCAAGGTTCAGCCGAGCGTGGCCCCCGAGAACAACCACGGCACCTGCTACCCCGTGCGCTGGTCCCCGGACGGCGAGGAGAAGCTGCCCAAGCTCGCCTGGTTCAACAAGTACGTCGCCGACACCGTGATCGAGACCGACCGGATTACCGGCGTCTCGGCGCGCGTCGTCACCAAGTACAAGTACGCGGACGCTGCCTGGGGCAAGAGCGACGACGAGTTCACCAAGCCCGATCTGCGCACGTACAGCGACTGGCGTGGCTACCAGACGGTGACCACGGTCAAGGGCAACGAGACCAAGAGCGCCAAGAGCACCGATCCCGAGACCCAGTCGTACGCGGTCTCCCGCTACTTCCGAGGTGCGGGCGGTGCCGTCAAGGACTCCACCGGCAAGGTCACGCTCGCCGCGGACGACCAGGACCAGTACGCCGGAATGGTCGCAGAGACCATCAGCTACAACGGAGCCGGCGGCCGCATCCTCAGCCGCACCCTGAGCAGACCGTGGTCCGAGCAGACGGCCTCACGCGCCCGCGACGGAGGCGTCGGACCGCTGCTCGCGCACCGCACCGGCGTGCAGCAGACGGACGCGATCCAGACCGTCGGCACGAGCTGGCAGGCCGTGCGCACCGAGACGGAGTTCGACAGCAACTACGGGCTGCCCGTCCAGACGCAGACCGCGGTGGTCAAGCCCAACGGGACCGGCGAGACGCTGAGCGACTACTCCTGCACCAAGACCGAGTACGCGCACAACACCTCGGCCAACCTCGTCGGCCTGGTCAAGGCCGTGCGGACGACGGCCACCTCCTGCGCCGACTACGCCTCGGCCGACCCGGGCACCCAATTGGTGAGCGCGACCCGTACCTCGTACGACGGACTGTCCTACGGTGTGACCCCGGTGAAGGGCCTGGCCACCTCCGTCGCCGACATCAACGCCGAGGGCACCTCGCACACCGTGGTCACCTCCATGCAGTACGACCCCCTGGGCCGTATCCGCAAGGTGACCAAGCCGCTGCTCGGCACCACCGAGACGCAGTACATCCCGGGTGACGTCGGTGGTCCGGTGACCTCGATCAAGACCATCAACCCAAAGGGCCACTCGAACACCACCGTCTTCGACCCCGGGCGCGGGCTGCCGCTGACCGTCACCGACGCCAACGGCCGTACGGCGCGCAACGAGTACGACGTCTTCGGTCGGCTGGTCAAGGGCTGGTCCCCGGCGCGCTCCTCCGGTATCCAGACGCCGGACGTGCAGATCTCGTACCAGATGGCCGACGCGTCCTCGACGGTCACCAAGCCCTCGGCCGTCACCGTCCAGACGATCAAGGATGACGGGACCCACGCCACGCAGGTCACCATCTACGACGGCCTGATGCGGCCGGTCCAGACCCAGTCGCAGGCGCACGGCCCGGGCCGGATCGTCACCGACACCCGGTACAACGACCATGGTCTGGCCTGGGAGCAGACCAGCGGCTACCTCGCCAAGGGCGAGCCGGTGACCTCGCTCTTCAAGCGCCAGTCGGACACCCTCGTCCCCAGCCTGACCAGGACGTTCTTCGACGGCCTTGAGCGCCAGGTCCGGGTGGCGACCTACCACGGCACCACGTTCCTGCACAACGACTCGACCACGTACGGCGATACGACCACCTACGTCCGCCCGGCGGGCGTCAGCGACCCCGCCACCAAGACGTTCAACGACGCCCTGGGCCGGGTCACGAAGGTCCTGCACTACACCAACACGAACTCGACGCTGTCGCGTGCGACGACGTACGAGTACGACGCCCGGGGCAACCGGACCAAGGTCACCGACCCGGCGGGCAACGTCTGGTCGTCCAGCTACGACGCGCGGCGCCGGGTCGTCTCCAGCACGGACCCGGACACCGGCACCGCGACGACGGACTACGACGCCGCCGACCGGGTCACGAGCGTCACCGACTCGAAGGGCACCCTCTTCTCCTCGTACGACGAGCTGAGCCGGCTCACCGCGGTCCGCGAGGGCTCCGCGACGGCCCCGCCCGTCAAGGAGTTCAGGTACGACACCCTGCCCGGCGCGCTGGGCCTGCCGGTCTCCTCGACCCGGCACGACGCGAGCGGCGACTACGTCAACCGCGTCACCGGCTACGACATCGGGTACCGGCCGACCGGCCGTGAGACGGTCATCCCGGCGAACACGATGACCACCGGTGTCTCCGGCACGTATGCCTACGCGTACACGTACACGCCGACCGGCAAGCCGCTGACGACGACTCTTCCGGCGAAGGGCGGCCTGGCCGCGGAGAAGGTCGTCACCCGGTACAACGAGGACGGCCTGCCGGAGTCCACGTCCGGGGACACCTGGTACACGGCGGACGTCACGTACTCGGCGTATGGCGAGCCGATGCGCACGGTCAGCGGCCCGCAGCCCTACCGGGTGTGGACCACCAACTTCCTCCACAACAACACGGGGCAGCTGCAGCGCACCGTCGTCGACCGGGAGACGGCGAAGACCCGGGTCAGCGACACCCGCTACTCCTACGACTACGCCGGAAAGATCACGTCGATCGGCCACAAGATGTCCGATCCGACGACCGGCGCGGCTACGAACGACAACCAGTGCTTCACCTACGACGCGATGGGCGAGCTCGTCCACGCCTGGACCACGAACCTGCCGTCCTCGGCGGGCGGCGCGGCCTGCCAGAGCCCGGGCGGCTGGTCCTGGGGATACCGGTCCGACGGACTGGCCACCCGCGGACCGGTCGCGGACGCACCGGACAACGTCACCGACGCGACGGCCCCGGACACCGCGCTCACCGACTCGCTGAAGGGGGCGGCCCCGCTCGCAGGCACGGTCTCGGGCGGTACGACGGGCTACTGGGACAGCTACACCTTCGACGTCATCGGCAACCGCACCGGGCTCGTGATCCACAACCCCGCGGACCCGACGAAGGACGTCACCCGCACCTACGGCTACGGAACAACCGTCCCCGGCGGCACCGCTCCTGCCACCGAGATCCAGCCCCACACGCTGGCCGACGTCACCTCCACACCGAGCGGCAGCGGCAGCGTCTACACGTACGACTCCGTGGGCAACACCACGGTCCGCGACCTGCCTGACACCACCCAGCAGCTGACCTGGACGCAGGAGCGCAAGCTCGCCACGATCACGGACGACGGTGTCACCACCAAGTACGTCTACGACGCCGAGGGCAACCGCCTGCTGGAGAACACCCCTTCGGGCAGTGTCCTCTACCTGGGCGAGACCGAGCTGACGACGGCCGCGGGCACGATCACCCGCGCGACGCGGGCGTACTCCCAGGCCGGCGCCCCCACGGTGCTGCGCTCGACCACGAACGGCGCGACGACCGGCCACAAGCTGGACGTCCTGGTCAGCGACCACCTGGGCACGGCGACCACGGTGATCGGCATGGCCGCGAACCAGCCGGTCTCACGACGGGCCTTCAAGCCGTACGGAGAGATCCGCGGGACCAAGACCTCGTGGCCCAACAAGCGCACATACCTGGGCGTCGGCATCGACGACGCGTCGGGCCTGACCCATATCGGCGCCCGCGAGTACGACCAGACGGCCGGCCGCTTTGTCTCGGCGGACCCGGTCATCGACTTCACAGACCCGCTGCAGATGAACGGGTACGCCTACAGCAACAACAGCCCGATCAGCGCGTCCGACCCGTCGGGCCTGTTCTGCGACGGCTGCGGCGCGGGCGGCGCGGACACGGTCTGGACGCCGGACCACGGCCCGGGCTGCACGACGGAAGGCTGCTACGACACCGACGGCGACTACCTCTACAACCCCAACACCTCGTCGACGACCAAGCCACAGAAGCCCGCCCAGACGGTCACGATCACGACCGATGGAAAGGGCGTCACCTGGGTCGAGGGCATGCGCATGCCGACAGCCCAGGAACTCGCGGCCCGCTACCCGCTGGTGAAGTCGGAGGAAGAACGCCTCAAGCAGTGGGCGCAGGGCAAGTGCTACAACCCCGAGGACCAGGGCAGCAAGTTCTGCGTGGCCGCTGAGGGAATGGGCCTGGTCTCGTACGAGCAGTCCGCGTCCCAGAAGATCGTCACGGCGATCATCGTGGGCGTCGTGGCCCCGGACACGGAGGCATGGAAGGGCTGCTTCGGCGGAGAGCTGTCCTCCTGCGGGGCGGCCGCCCTGGACCTGCCCATAGCCAAGCTCGCGAAGGGCCTGAAGGTTACCTACAAGGTGATCGACAAGGTCGACGACGTCTGCGAACTGAACAGCTTTGTCCCCGGAACGCTCGTGCTGATGGCAGACGGCACGGCCAAGCCCATTGAGGACATCAAGACCGGTGACAAGGTTCTGGCCACCGATCCCGAAACCGGCCAAACGCGGAGCAAGGAGGTTTCGGCGATCCGCGGGGACACAGGGAACAAGAACCTCGTCCGCGTAAAGGTCGACACCGACGGGCAGACCGGTGGCAAGACCGCCGAGATCACGACAACCGCAGGGCACCCTTTCTGGGTTCCGGAACTCAACGAATGGCTTGCAGCAACGGACCTGATCGCCGGTCAGCACCTGCTGGCCGGACCTGGTCGGCAGGTAACGATCCTCGCGGTCGCGCGTCGGTCAGCGCCGGCCACCGTACACAACTTCACCGTCGACGAGTTCCACACGTACTACGTGCTCGCTGGAACCACCCCGGTCCTTGTCCATAACGCGGGGGGTCCGATGGATCCGCTGAGTTTCGGAAGTAGGTACACGGGCCGCCTGGACCGGATCAATATCGGCGGTACAGCAGACTTCGAGGTCCACGTCTACCATCGGGGCAAGGAAATCGGGATCTTCGGTAGTAACGGCTGGTTCCCCAAGCATGGGAAGAGTGCCGACGTCCACGTTCCGCAGGATGTCTACAACAATCTAAAGGGTCTGGCAGTGGGAGAGATGCGCGCTTCGGGCCGATTGGGTCCCAAGGGTACGCAGAACGTCAAGGGCGACAGCTGGAAGCTCCCGCGGATTACGGGTGGTTGCTGATGAAGTTTGTGAGAGTGGCTCCCCTGGAAGACCAGTACGGCTACTCCCTCGATCCGCAGGCGTACCTCGGCGAACTGCCGGGACTCAAGGGCGCGCTTCCCTCCGGGGCGTATGCGTTCGCCTCGCACGCAGGGCACTACGACTTCGGTAGCACGCGCTGTGTGAAGGATCTGACCATGGCCGAAGCTTCACTGGTCGATGAGGGAGAAGAGCTCTCCCTCACCATCCGCCTTAACCCCAATGACTGGAAACACGAGTCGGGGCTGAGGATTCGCTACACCGATGTCCGCGACGTTCGTGTGGCCGTCGACGAAGGGGATGGGACGATCCCCCGGCTCGGAAGTCTGCTGCTGGACGAGCTCCTTCCGCACCCCGACGGATTCACCCACGAAATTGCGTTCACGAGCGGCTCCCTCTTCGTTGTCGCCGCAGATCTGGTGGCGACATGGGAAGAGGGAGATCCTTCGTAGAAGGACACGAACGACGCGTCGTCCTTCAGCGCACCGCGATGAAGGACGACGCGTCGCGCGGCGGGCGTTCCTTCGCCGGCGCGGCCGCATGCCCCACCGCCACCGCGCCCATCGGGTCCCAGTCTTCCGGCAGGCCCAGCACGTCCCGTACCACCTCGCGGCAGAACATCGTCGAGGACACCCACGCCGACCCGAGCCGCTCGCCCGCCAGCGCCACCAGGAAGTTCTGCACGCCCGCGCCCGCCGCGACCACGAACATCTCGCGTTCGGCGGTGTCCCGGCGCGGATCCCCGTAGTGGTGCGACCCGTCCATCACCAGGCAGGGGACCACCAAGTACGGCGTCTTGCGCAGGACATCGCCCCGCTTCACCCGCTTCGCGATGGACTCCTCCGACTTGCCGTCGCGTCGCAGATCCGCGATCCACGCATCCCGCATCGCGTCCAGCAACTCGGCGCGGGACGACGCGGATTCGAGCAGTACGAAGCGCCACGGCGTCGTGTGATGCGGCGCCGGAGCAGTCACGGCAGCCGCGACCGCCCGCCGCACCGCGCCGCCGTCCACCGGCTCGTCGGTGAACTCCCGCACCGTACGGCGCTGGGTCACCGCCTCCCGTACCGCCTCCGACGTACCGAGGCGGAACATGTCGTCCGCGGCGGTGCGGACCATCGCGCGGGCGCTGTCGCCCTCCTCGACCAGATGCGGCAGACCGCGCACCACCGCGACCGGCAGCCCATCGGCCTTGCCCTTCACCAGGTCACCGGCGGCGGCCAGTTCGTCCGCGGTGGCGACGACGGTCGCGCTCAGCGGATTGCCGTGCGCATCAGACCCGCCCCGCAGATCGTCGAGGACCCGCACTCCGGCCGCGCCGATCGCGACATCTGTCAGGCCGTTGCGCCAGGGCCGCCCGAAGGTGTCCGTGACGATCACGCCGACGTCGACGCCCAGCGCCGCCCGCAGCCCCTCGCGGATCGCGCGCGCCGAGGCATCAGGATCGGCAGGCAGCAACAGCACAGTCCCGGCAGGGGTGTTGGAGGCGTCGACGCCGGCCGCGGCCATCACCAGGCCCTGCCGGTTCTCGACGATACGAAGGTGCCCGCGCCGCGCCACCACGCGTACCGTCTCCGCGTCTATCGCCGCCTCACGGTCCGCCGCCTCGACGATCCTCCCTTCGGCCTTGCTCACGATCTTCGAGGTGACGAGCAGGACGTCGCCGTCCGCGAGCCCGGGCGAGGTGGCGGTGATCAGCTTCGCGAGGTCGTCGCCCGGCCGGACCTCGCCAAGACCGGGCAGCGCCCAGACGCGGTACGAGGGCGAGGGCGAGGACGCGGGAGAGGGCGAGGGCGAGGGAGAGGACGCGGGAGAGGACGAGCTCACGCCCGTACCTCCTCGGCCAGCTCCAGCGCCTGCCGCGCCATCTCCGCCGTCGCGTCCACGTCCGTCATCAGCAGCGGCACCGCCCGGCAGCGGATCCCCGCCCCTTCGACCTCCGCCACCGCGCCCGCGTCCACCGTGTCGACCAGCCAGCCGTCCAGCAGCCCGGAGCCGTAGTGCTGGGCGACGGCCGCGGCGGTCGCCTCCACGCCCACCGCCGCCAGCACCTTGTCGGCCATCCCGCGCACCGGCGCGTCCCCGACGATGGGGGACAGGCCCACCACCGGGACGCCCGCCTCGGCGATGGCCTCGCGGATCCCCGGCACGGCCAGGATCGTGCCGACGCTGACGACGGGGTTGGACGGCGGGAAGATGATCACGTCCGCGGAGGCGATCGCCTCCAGCGCCCCCGGCGCGGGCTTCGCCTGGTCCGCGCCGACCGGCACGACGGCCTCCGCGGCCACGGACGCCCGCAGCTTCACCCAGTACTCCTGGAAGTGGATGACCTTCCGCTCGCCCTCGACCTCGACGGCGACATGCGTCTCCACGCGGTCGTCGGACATCGGCAGCAGCCGCACGCCCGGGTTCCAGCGCGCGCAGAGCGCTTCGGTGACTGCGCTGAGCGGATAGCCCGCGGCGAGCATCTGCGTACGGACGATGTGCGTCGCGAAGTCGCGGTCACCGAGGCCGAACCACTCGGGCCCCACGCCGTAGGCCGCGAGCTCTTCCTTGACCCGGAAGCTCTCGTCCGTACGCCCCCAGCCCTGCTCCTCATTGATGCCACCGCCGAGGGTGTACATCACGGTGTCGAGGTCGGGACAGACCTTCAGCCCGAACAGATGGATGTCGTCACCGGTGTTGCCGATCACCGTGACGTCCGCTTCGGGCGCGGCCTTCTTGAGACCGCGGAGGAAACGGGCGCCGCCGATACCGCCGGCCAGAACCACAATGCGCATGAACAGCAGTCTGTCAGGCGGGCACGACGTCGCGTTCGGCCGGGGAGCACTGGGCATGATGCATCGGCATCTCGGTCAGACCCGGGTAGTAGATGTGCAGGCTGACGGCCGGTTCGAGCGAATCATTGACGACTTCGTGCACATAGCCGGGCGCGAACACCCGCTGCGCGCCCGCGGCGAGAGGCCGGGAGGCCTGCTCGCTGCGCTCGGTGAGTTCGCCGTCGAGGACGGTCAGGACGCCTGACGACAGTCCGTGGTCGTGCAGCCCGCTGCCCTGCCCGGGGACCCACGACAGCAGCCACACCTCGTAGCCCGGTCCGGTGCGCAGCCGGTGGTACCAGCGGGAGGTGGTGTCGTACTGGACGAGGTGGGCCCACTGCGCGCGGTCGGCGGCGATGGAGCGGGCCAGCCCGACGAAGTCGGCGACGGTGGCCGGGTGCTCGCGGGCGGGCTGGAGCAGGTGCTGTACGGCGAGGATGTCGCCGGCGATCTGGAGGTCGCTGTCGCTGTTCATGGGTGCGGTGGTTCCTCGGCAGAGAACGTGAGTTGCAGTGCTGGGGGTCCCCCCGGACGGAGTCTGGGGGAGTGTCGCAGGACATGCGGTGCAAGCGGTGCATGGGGGCTGAGCTGCATGCGGTGAGTGGCTGGAGCGCTACGGCGCAATCAACAGCTGGAACAGCAACAGCGCGCCTGGACAGCGCTGCGGAACCCACGGAGTGGGGTCGCGATGTGCGCTGAGGTCGCTGGCATGCAATCAAAGGTGACGGCTGGGGTCCTTACTGTCAACTCAATGACCGATTTGGCGGTAATGTTTCACCTCATCCGGTTACTGGGTGCGGAGAAAGGTTTGTGCAGCCGTGACCGCGGAGACATGGCGCAGCAACCGTGCTCGTAAACGCCGTTGCGGCCCCGTGATCGGACTGTGATCCGGATCGCTTAAATGGCTCGATCGCAACAAGATCGAACCCTGCGGCGTCTTCTCCTTGCGAGAGGAGGGTGCGGGGCAGGCCTCTGGCATGTGTCAGGTTTTTGGTGATTTGAACACTTTCCGCATAGCTTTGGTTCCGCAGAGTGAATACCGGGCCCAATAGCAGATCTCAGCTTGACTGGCCCGGAGCCGCACACTTGTAATTTCACTCGTGTCGTTCGGCCGAAAATCGACAACGGCAACATCACGGGGACGCAAAGACAGATCGAGGGGCGCACATGACCGAGCTGTTCGAACAACTGCTGGTCGAGGACGCGGACGAGGAACTCGGCTGGCAGGAGCGCGCGTTGTGCGCCCAGACCGATCCCGAGTCCTTCTTCCCCGAGAAGGGCGGTTCCACCCGCGAGGCCAAGAAGGTCTGCCTCGCCTGCGAAGTCCGCTCCGAATGCCTTGAGTACGCCCTCGCCAACGACGAGCGATTCGGCATCTGGGGCGGCCTGTCCGAACGCGAACGCCGTCGGCTGAAGAAGGCCGCCGTCTGAAATCCGCACCGATATCCGAAGCCCGATCCAAAGTCCGATCCGGGGGCCCGATGCCGGGCCCGATCCGAAGCCCGACCGGTAACCGAAGCCCGACCCGAGGCCCCACCCCGGGCCCGACGAAACACCACAAGCAGGTACGTAACCCTCGGTCCGCCGACTGCATCCTGACCGCAGTCGGCGGACCGTTCGTGTACCAGCCGTTAGTGTGGGGCCCCGTCCGAGACGCTCCAACGCCCCTACGGGGCGACCCCCCGGCCGGAGGGCCCGTACCTCAATGTCCGCCACCACAGCCGCGTTCGCCCCCGCACACCCGCCCGAGTTCCCGCGGCACGTCGTCACCGCCGTGCTCGTCTCCCACGACGGCGCACGCTGGCTCCCCGACGCCCTCGCCGGACTACTCGGCCAGGAACGCCCCGTACAGAACGTCGTCGCCGCCGACACCGGCAGCGCCGACGACTCCGCGCGGCTGGTCACCGAGGCACTCGGCGCCGAGCGCGTACTGCACCTCGCCCGCCGCACCGGCTTCGGCACCGCCGTCGAGGAAGCGGCCCGCACCGCGGGCGTGCTCACCCCCGACGACCTGCCGTACCTGAAGCGGCCCAGCGGCTGGGACCCCGTCAGCAGGAGCTGGCGCGACGACGCGTACGACATGCCCGAACTGCCCTACGGCGAACCCGTCCAGTGGCTGTGGCTGCTCCACGACGACTGCGCACCCGAACCCGACGCCCTCGCCGAACTGCTGCGCGTCGCCGACTCCGACGAATACGCCGCCATCGTCGGCCCCAAACTCCGCGGCTGGTACGACCGCAAGCAACTCCTCGAAGCAGGCGTCTCCATCGCCAACAGCGGACGCCGCTGGACCGGACTCGACCGCCGCGAACAGGACCAGGGACAGCACGACCAGATCCGCTCCGTCCTGTCCGTCTCCTCCGCCGGCATGCTCATCCGCCGTGACGTCTTCGAGCAGCTCGGCGGCTTCGACCGGCGACTGCCCCTTATGCGCGACGACGTCGACCTGTGCTGGCGCGCCCACGCCGCCGGCCACCGCGTCCTCATCGCCCCCGACGCTGTCATGCGGCACGCCGAAGCCGCCGCCCGCGAACGCCGCACCGTCGACTGCGCCGGCCGCTCCGTCGCCAGCCCCCACCGCGTCGACAAGGCCGGCGCCGTCTACACCCTGCTCACCAACTCACGCGGCGCCGCCTTCCCCTACGTACTGCTGCGCATCGTCTTCGGCACCCTGCTGCGCACCCTCGCCTACCTCGTCGGCAAAGTCCCCGGCCAGGCCGTCGACGAAGTCATGGGCCTCTTCGGCACCCTGCTGCGGCCCGAACGGATCATCGCCGGACGCCGCAGGCGCGCCAAGCAGGGCGGCGCCGTCGAAGCGGGTGAACTGCGCCCGCTCTTCCCGCCGCCCGGCGCGACCATCCGCGCCACCGTCGAACAGGTCGCGGGCCACATCGGCGGCGGCTCCGACGCCGACTCGGGCGGCTCACGCCACGGCGCCGTCGAATCAGGACCCGGCGGAGACGACGCCGACTTCCTCGAGATCGAACAGTTCGCACGCCTGAAGAAGATCGCGCGCAAGCCGGGGCCGGTGCTCTTCGCCGTACTGCTCCTCGTCTCGCTCGTCGCCTGCCGCGGACTCTTCGGCAGCGGCGCGCTGGCCGGCGGCGCACTCCTGCCCGCCCCCGCCGACGTCTCCGACCTGTGGTCCCGCTACGCCGACAACTGGCACCCCCTCGGCACCGGCGGCACCCAGACCGCGCCCCCCTACCTCGCCGTGCTCGCGGCCCTGTCCACTCTGTTCCTCGGCTCCACCGGCTTCGCGCTCACCGTGCTGCTCGTCTGCTCGGTCCCGCTCGCCGGACTCACCGCGTACTTCGCCTCCCGCCCCATTGTCGAATCCCGGCTGCTGCGGGCCTGGGCGAGCATCGCGTACGCGTTCCTGCCGGCCGCGACCGGCGCACTCGCCACCGGACGGCTCGGCACCGCCATCCTCACGATCCTGCTGCCGCTCATCGCCCGGGCAGGCGTCGCGGCCCACGGACTGCGCAGCGGCACCGGCGGCGGTCGCGGCAGCTGGCGCGCCACCTGGGCGTACGCGCTCCTGCTCACCCTCGCCATGGCGTTCACGCCCATCGTGTGGCTGATCGCGCTCGTCCTCGGCATCGCCGTCCTCGTACTGCGACGCGACGACATCACGGCGTACGGGCTGCGCTTCCTCGCCGCCCTCGGCGCCCCGCTGCTCGTCCTCGCACCCTGGTCGCTGACCCTGCTGACCAGCCCGTCCGCCTTCTTCCGCGAAGCCGGACTCGAATTCGGCACCGGATCGGCGAGCGCACTCGACCTCCTCGGAATGAGCCCCGGCGGCCCCAAGGCCGCAGGCGGAATCCTCTTCATCGGCATCGTCCTGGCGGCACTCGCCGCCCTGCTGCGCGGCGAACGGCAGTTCGCGATCCGCGCCTCCTGGGCCGTGGCGCTGGTCGGACTGGTCTTCGCGGTGATCGCCAACGGCTCCGGCTGGGCAGGCCCGGCCACCCTCGTCTACAGCATCGCCCTGGTCGCCGCAGCCGTTCTCGGCGCCGAAGGCGGCCGTGCCCGCGTCGCCGCCCAGGACTTCGGCTGGCGCCAGCCCGTCGCCGGCCTGGTCGCCCTCGCGGCCGGTCTGGCACCCCTGCTCGCCGCGGGCAACTGGATGCTCAGCGGCGCCGCAGGCCCGGTGGAGCGGCGCGACCCCGTCCAGGTGCCCGCGTTCGTCGCGGAGGAGAGCGACACCCGCGACCAGCCGCGCACCCTCGTCCTCGGCGGCGCCTCGGCCGCCAAGGTCTCCTACACCCTCGTACGCGGCTCCGGCGGCCGGCTCGGCGACGCCGAACTCGCCGAGGCGGGCGGCAGCGACCCCCGCCTCGACAAGATCGTCGCGAATCTCGTGGCAGGCTCCGGCGCCGACCAGACCAGCCAGCTCAGCGGATTCGCCATCCGCTACGTACTCGTACGCGACGGAGCACCCCGCCAGACCAGCCGCGTCCTCGACGCCACACCCGGCCTGAGCAGGCTCAGCCAGCTCGACGGGAGCGCACTGTGGCGCGTCGACCGCCAGGTCGCCCGGGCCACCATCGTCAGCGGCAAGGGCGACCCGCTGCCCGTCGCGTCCGACGCCGTCGAGGCGCACGCAAAGATCCCGGCGGGCCAGTCGGGACGGGTGCTGCGCATCGCGGACCGCGCGGACGACGGCTGGCAGGCCACGCTCGACGGCCGCGTACTGAAGAAGACGACCGTCGACGGCTGGGCCCAGGGCTTCGAACTCCCCGCCGAGGGCGGCCGGCTGGACCTGACGTACGACACCCCCGCCACCCACACCGGCTGGATCTGGGCCCAGGTCGGGCTCGCGCTGGTGCTGCTGGTCCTCGCACTGCCGGGCAGGCGGCGGGAGATCGACGACGACCTGCCGGACGAGGAGATCGCGGTCCCCGTCCAGGCGGTTGAGGGCGAAGGGCGCAGGGCACGCAGGCTGCGCGCGCAGGCGGAAGCGGAGATGGAAGCGGAGGCCGGGACTTCGTCGCCTTTGTCATCTTCGTCGTCTTCGTCGTCCGAGGCTGCTGCGGCCCACCCTGATCCGTACGCTCAACTCCCCGCCGAACAGGACACCTTCGCGCAGCCACAGCAGCAGCCACAGCAGCAACAGCAACAGCAACAAGGGGAGCAGCAGCAGTCGCCCTACGCGGCGGTGCCGCAGCAGCAGTACGGCGAATGGGACGCGCAGTCGTACGCGGACGCCGGATACGCCGCCCCGTACGCCAACGAGCAGTACCAGGGCGCCACGTACGGCGCCGAGCAGCAGCAGTACGGCGGTGAGCAGTACCAGCAGCCGTACCAGCAACAGCCGTACCAGGGCGACCAGTTCCAGGACCCCTACCAGGCCGACCAGTACCAGCCCACGTCCTACGCCGACGGGCAGTACCAAGACGGGCAGTACCAAGACGGGCAGTACCAAGAGGGGCAGTACGACCCCTACGCCTACGGCAGCGAGACCGACCAGCACCCCGACCCGAACGGCAACGCCGGCAACGCAACGCGAGGCGAGTCAGAGTGAAGCGCACAACCATCTCCCTGCTCGCGACCGCCGCGGCCCTCGCCGCGGTCACCGGTGTCGCCGCGCTCACCGCGCCGGACGGTGGTGCGGCGACGGACGCCAAGGCCCCGGCGCGGTTGCCGGTCGAGCGCTCCAGCCTGCTCTGCCCGGCGCCGAGCAGCTCGGAGGTCGCGGAGACCGGCTACACCTCCTTCACCCCGGCGGGAACGGCCGGGGATGCGAAGGACGGTACGGCCGAACTGAAGCCGTCCACGGCCGTGTTGGCGGACCCCGACACCGCGCCCAAGAAGGACGACGCGACGACGAAGGACGGGGCCAAGAAGGGCGACGCGGCGAAGGGTGCGAAGAAGCCGGCGCCCGGCAAGCCGGTGCTCGCGCTGAAGGAGCCCGGCAAACCCGTCGCCGCCAAGGCCGAGGGCGGCGATGCTCCCGCCCTCGTCGGCACGGCGACCGGCCGCCTCGCCCCCGGCTGGACCACCCAGCAGACCACCACGGTCACCGCGGGCGGCTCGCGCGGCCTGCTCGGCCTGAGCTGCACCGGGCCGGACACCGACTTCTGGTTCCCCGGCGCGTCCACGGCCGAGGACCGGCAGGACTACGTCCACCTCACAAACCCGGACGACACCGCGGCTGTCGCCGACATCGAGCTCTACGGCAAGGACGGCGCCCTCAAGACCACGCTGACCGAGGGCATCCCGGTCCCGGCCGGATCCAGCGTCCCGGTCCTGCTCTCCACCCTGACCGCCGCCGAGCCCGCCGCGGATGTGACCGTTCATGTCACCACCCGCACCGGGCGGGTGGGAGCCGCGGTGCGGGCCGCCGACGACAAGGCGGGCAGCGACTGGCTGACCGCCTCGGCCGACCCGTCGGGCATCGCGGTGCTGCCCGGCATCCCGGCGGACGCCACATCGGTACGTCTGGTGGCCTTCGCGCCCGGCGACGACGACGCCGACCTGAAGGTGCAACTCGCGGGCACGGGCGGCCGGATCACCCCGGCCGGACACGAGACGCTGCACGTCAAGTCGGGCATGACCGCGAGCGTGGACCTGCTGGACGTCACCAAGGGCGAGGCCGGATCGCTGATCCTCAGCCCGTCCCAGAGCGGCCGGGCGACCCCCGTGGTCGCGGCGCTGCGCGTCGTACGCGGCAAGGGCGACAAGCAGGAGGTCGCCTACATCCCGGCGACCGCGCCGGTGGGGGCGCGGGCGACCGCTGCCGACAACCGGGCCAAGGGCTCGACGCTCTCCCTGACCGCGCCGGGCGCCACCGCGCAGGTCAAGGTCACCGCGTCGGTGGGCACGCAGGGCGGCACCCAGGTCGTCAAGACGTACACGGTCAAGGCGGGTACGACGCTGGCGGTCACCCCGCCCGTGCCGGCCGGTCTGAAGGGCTCGTACGCGCTGACGGTAGAGACGGAGTCGGGCGGCCCGGTACACGCGTCGCGGACGCTGGCGCTGCCGCAGGACGGCATCTCGATGTTCACGGTGCAGACGCTGCCGGACGACAGGGGGACGGTGGCGGTGCCGGATGCCGAGCAGGACCTGTCCGTACTCGACGACTGACGCTGACGTCTGACGTCTGACGGCTATCGGATATCGATTGACGGATGACGGATGACGGCTGACAAATTTTGAAATCTGTCAGAGGTCAGTCCTGCCCGTACCTCGGATCCACCGACTCCGGCGCCAGCCCCAACAGCTCCGCGACCTGCTCCACGACCACCTCGTGCACCAGCAGCGCCCGCTCGTCGCGATTCTTCGTGCGGATCTCGACGGGCCGCCGGTAGACCACGATCTGGGCCGGCTGTCCCTTGTTCGCCGGAACCGAGCTGCCCAGCGGCACCGACCCCTCCGGCGCGCCCGGCACGTCCAGGACCAGGAAATCCACGTCGGCCAGCTGTGGCCAGCGCCGTTCCAGCCGCTCCACCGAGTCCTGCACGAGGTCGCGGAAGGACTCGGCCCGACTCGCGGCGAGGGGTACCTGGGGCGGTGCGACGGGCCCGCGCATGCCGCGGCCGTGGCGGTCGCGACGGCGCGGCCGTGGCTCGGTCGGGCGGGGAGGTACGGGACTGTCCATCACTGACGCAGAGTAGCTCTCCCCGGCGCGCGGCGATCGAGTGTGCGCGCCGGGCGGGAAGCTTGTCGCTAATTGAACATTCCGGCCAAGCTTGGGCCCGATTGCATATCTCCCCGCGATCGCCGATCTCATCGTGATTGACCTCATTTACGCCAAGTCATGACCGGATCACGGGCGGTCGTCGACCGCGCGTGTCTCTTTCCGTGCAGGTCAGGGCAGTTGCTGAGGGAGTCGCCATGGCCGACGTCACGGCACGACACGGTGGAGTGACCTGGTGGAGAGTCGTCGCAGCCCGCTCAAGAGTGCGGTACCGTCCAACGTCGTGAGCCCTGTACGTCGCTGTTCGCGCACCGCGTGCGGCCGCCCTGCCGTCGCGACACTGACGTACGTCTATGCCGACTCGACTGCGGTCCTCGGCCCGCTCGCCACTTACGCCGAGCCCCATTGCTATGACCTGTGCGCCGAGCACAGTGAGCGCCTGACCGCCCCGCGCGGCTGGGAGGTCGTCCGGCTCACCGACGGCTCCGCCCCGCCCCGGCCCAGCGGTGACGATCTCGAGGCGCTCGCCAACGCCGTACGGGAAGCGGCCCGCCCTCAGGGGCGTGCGGCCGAGGCCGGTGCGCAGAACGGCCGGCGGACGGCGGACCCGATGGAGGTCGCGCGCCGCGGCCATCTGCGGGTGCTGCGTTCCCCGGACTCCTGAGCCCCTAGCGCAACCTCGGGCCCACCACTCACTCACTGAATCCCGTACTTGAATCCTGTACGGACCATTTGACCTCCGCTTGTCGCGGACACGGCCATTCCTTCGCCCTCGTCGTACCGCTCGTACTGGTCGGGCTCGTCGACTGGCGGCGAGGTCTGCTCGAGACCTGGGTGCCCGCGCTGGCCTGCGTTTTCGCCTTCGCAGCTGCCCAGTTCGCGGCGGCCAACCATGTCTCGGCGCAACTCGCCGGCATCGGAGCGGCGTTGGTGGGCGCGGCCGCGCTGGTCGCGGTGCCGGGTGCGCGCAAGCCGGCCGCG
This sequence comes from Streptomyces sp. V1I1, assembly GCF_030817355.1. Taxonomy (NCBI): domain Bacteria; kingdom Bacillati; phylum Actinomycetota; class Actinomycetes; order Kitasatosporales; family Streptomycetaceae; genus Streptomyces; species Streptomyces sp. V1I1. The sequence goes on from NZ_JAUSZH010000001.1 coordinate 5,006,855, forward strand.
GAGCCGGTGCGGGCGGCAGTGCTGACCGGCGTACGGAGCGAGGACGTCGCGATCTTCTCCGTCGCCCAGATACCGCCGGTCAGGCGGCTGCTGGCCCATGCGACGCGGGTCTTCGACCGGCCGCTCCTCGATGTCGCGAGCCCGGCGGGGGAGCCGGCCGGCGCCAATGCGGTCTCGCTGCCGCTGATCCCGCGATCGCTTGCGCGGCTGTCGGGCTCACGGGAAAGGAGGGAGAACTGCGCAAGGTGCTGCCGTCGAGTCTGGGACTGCTCCTGGTGATGTGCCTGATCGTGACAGCACAGAGCACGGCCGGGCAGGGCTGGATGCTCCCCTAGTTTGTGCGGGTACTTTGTGGTGACCGCAGAGATTCCTGGAGGGGTGGCCCGTGACTGCTGATCTGTCGCAGATCGTGAAGGCGTACGACGTCCGCGGGGTGGTGCCGGATCAGTGGGACGAGTCACTGGCCGAGCTGTTCGGCGCAGCGTTCGTCCAGGTGACGGGGGCGGATGCGATTGTCGTCGGCCATGACATGCGGCCGTCGTCGCCGGGGCTCTCGGGGGCGTTCGCGCGGGGGGCCGCGGCTCGGGGCGCGGATGTCACGCTGATCGGGCTGTGCTCGACGGACCAGCTGTACTTCGCCTCGGGGGTGCTGGACCTGCCGGGCGCGATGTTCACCGCGTCGCACAACCCGGCGCAGTACAACGGCATCAAGATGTGCCGGGCGGGCGCGGCGCCCGTGGGCCAGGACACGGGTCTGGCGGACATCCGCGCGCTGGTCGAGTCCTGGTCCGAACAGGGCGCCCCGGAGCCCGCCGCCGAGCGAGGCGAGGTGACGCAGCGGGACACGCTCACCGACTACGCGGCGTATCTGCTGTCGCTGGTGGACCTGGCGTCGATGCGTCCGCTGAAGGTGGTCGTGGACGCGGGCAACGGGATGGGCGGCCACACGGTCCCGACGGTTTTCGAGGCCCTTCCCGTCACTCTCGTACCGATGTACTTCGAGCTTGACGGCACCTTCCCCAACCACGAGGCGAACCCGCTGGACCCGGCGAACATCGTCGACCTCCAGGCCCGCGTCCTCTCCGAGGGCGCGGACCTGGGCCTGGCCTTCGACGGGGACGCGGACCGCTGCTTCGTAGTGGACGAGCGGGGCCAGGGCATCTCGCCGTCGGCGATCACGGCACTGGTCGCGGCGCGCGAGCTGGCGAAGCACCCCGGCGGGACGGTGATCCACAACCTGATCACGTCGTGGTCGGTCCCGGAGGTAGTCCGCGAGAACGGCGGGACCCCGGTCCGTACCCGGGTCGGCCACTCCTTCATCAAGCAGGAGATGGCCAGTACGGGAGCGATCTTCGGCGGCGAGCACTCGGCGCACTACTACTTCCGCGACTTCTGGAACGCGGACACGGGCATGCTGGCAGCCCTCCACGTCCTTGCGGCGCTGGGCTCGCAGGACGGCCCGCTGTCCGGACTGGTCGCGCAGTACGACCGCTACAGCGGCTCGGGCGAGATCAACTCCACGGTCGACGACCAGGCGGCCCGCACGGCGGCGGTGAAGGCGGCGCACGCGTCCCGCGAGGACGTCACGATCGACGAACTCGACGGCCTGACGGTGTCGACGAAGGACTGGTGGTTCAACCTTCGCCCTTCGAACACGGAACCGCTGCTGCGCCTGAACGTGGAGGCGCGTGACGAGCAGACGATGGCAAAGGTGAGGGACGAGGTGCTGGGACTGGTCCGGGGGGCGTGACGCCCGGACCAAGGGCGCTGGGGCGGGTGCGAAGGAAGAGCCCCCCTATCGGCCGGGCGGTTACGGGAACGGCTCCGTACCGGCCGGGCGGGAACGGGCCCGTACGTACCGGCCGGGCCGGTACGTACGGGAAACAGCCCGTACCGGCCGGGCGGGTACGGGGAACAGCCGCCCGTACCCCCAGAACGCGCCGCCCCCCGCCCCCCAGCGGTACGCTGACGTCGCTCGATCCGGATCACCACGACCGCATGTGCGACATGCGGAATGCCCGAAAGGACACCCCACACATGCCGCTCGAAGCCGGCCTCCTGGAGATCCTCGCCTGCCCGGCCTGCCACGCCCCCCTCAGTGACCGCACGGCAGCCGACACCCCCGAGCTGATCTGCACCGGCAAGGACTGCGGCCTGGCCTACCCCGTACGGGACGGAATCCCCGTCCTCCTCGTCGACGAGGCACGCCGCCCCGCCTGACCCACCACCGCACGGCGATCGGAGGCCCACCCTCATGCTCGACGAGTCGCTCCTCGACGACCCGGAAGCCCTGGCCCGCGCCGATCGCCGAGGACTGCTCCGAGGCGCCGCAGAGGCCGGGGCGCGTCTACGCACCGCCGCCCGGCACGCCGCCGAGGCCGGTGTCGCCGAGCTCAGCCCCGAGGGACGCCCCCGCGCCGTCCTCCTCGCGGGCTCCGGCACCGCCGCCACCGGCGTCGCCGACCTCATCGGCGCCCTTGCCGGAGCCTCCGCCCCCGTCACCCGGCTCCACCCCACCGGCGTAGCCCCCGCCGCCGGCGCGCTGCGCTGGGCGCTCCCCGGCTGGGCGGGCTCCGTGGACCTTCTCCTTGTCGCGACCACCGACGGCAGCGAACCCGGACTCGCCCTCCTCGCCGAGCAGGCGTACCGCCGCGGTTGCAGCGTCGTCGCCGTCGCCCCCGAGCGCTCCCCGCTCTCCGAGGCCGTCGACGGCACCCACGGCCTGGTGGTCCCCATGGCCACCGCGCCGCACGAGACGTACGAGGAGATCCAGACCGCGAGCCCCAGCGAGCTGTGGGCCCTGTTCACCCCCCTCCTCGTCCTCCTCGACCGTGTCGGCCTGCTCGAAGCGCCCCCGGAGACCCTCACCAAGGTCGCCGACCGCCTCGACCACACCGCCGAACGGTGCGGCCCTGCCATCGCGACGTACAGCAATCCGGCCAAGACGCTCGCGGCCGAGCTCGCCGACAGCCTTCCGCTCATCTGGACGGAGGGCGCGGGCGCTGCCCCGGCAGGCCGCCGTTTCGCCGCCGTACTGGCAGAGCTGGCAGGCCGCCCCGCCCTCGCCGCGGAACTCCCCGAGGCGCTCCCCGCCCATGGTGTGCTGCTCGCCGGCGACTTCGCGGGCGGCGCCGACCCGGACGACTTCTTCCGCGACCGCGTCGAGGAGCAGCAGGCGCTGCGGGCCCGTGTCGTACTGCTGCGCGACCGCCCCGTCGGCGGCCTGAGCGCCGCGCCCGCCGCCCGCGAACTGGCGCTCAGCCACGACACCGCGATCAGCGAGCTCGAACCGGAGGAGGGCACCGATCTCGAGTCGATCGCCGAACTCCTCGCCGTCACCGACTTCGCCGCCGTCTACCTGGCCCTGGCGGCCTCCCACACCCCCAAGTAACGACGCCTCCCGCAAGCACCAGGAAGACAGGAAGAACCGGGAAGACCATGGATCGCCTCTCCAACACCGTGCGCCCCTACGCCTGGGGCTCCACGACCGCCATCCCGGAACTGCTCGGCATCGCCCCCACCGGCGAGCCCCAGGCCGAGATGTGGATGGGCGCCCACCCGGGAGCGCCCTCCCGCGTCACCCGAGACACGGCCGAGCAGCCGCTCTCCGAGGTGATCGCCGCCGACCCGGTACGCGAACTGGGACCCGCGGCCGTCGAGAAGTTCGGCCCGCGCCTCCCCTTCCTCCTCAAGCTCCTCGCGGCCGGCGCCCCCCTCTCCCTCCAGGTCCACCCGAACCTCGCGCAGGCGAAGGAGGGTTACGCAGCCGAGGAGAACGCGGGCGTCCCGATAGACGCCCCGCACCGCAACTACAAGGACGCCAACCACAAGCCCGAACTGATCTGCGCGCTCACGCCCTTCGACGGCCTGTGCGGCTTCCGTGCGCCCCTCGAAGCCGCCGATCTCGTCGCCGGACTCGACGTGGACTCCCTCAAGCCGTACGTCGACCTCCTGCACGCCCACCCGGAGGAGGCCGCGCTCCGCGAGGTCCTGACCGCGGTGCTGACCGCCGACCCCGACGAGATGACGGCCACCGTCGCGGAGGCCGCGGCCGCCGCGGAACGGCTCGGCGGCGCCTACGCCCCGTACGCCTCGATCGCGCACCACTATCCCGGCGACCCGGGCGTCATCGCCGCCATGCTGCTCAACTACGTCCAACTCCAGCCCGGCGAGGCCCTGTTCCTCGGCGCCGGCGTCCCGCACGCCTACCTCAACGGCCTCGGCGTGGAGATCATGGCCAACTCCGACAACGTGCTGCGCTGCGGACTGACCCCCAAGCATGTGGACGTCCCGGAACTGCTGCGTATCGTCCGCTTCGAGGCGAGCGACCCCGGCGTCCTGCGCCCCGAGGCCTCGCCGTCGGGCGAAGAGGTCTACGACACTCCGATCGACGAATTCCGTCTCTCGCGATACGTCCTCGCGCCGGACGCGGCGCCCCGCGGCCTCACCGCGCCCACCCCGCAGATCCTGCTCTGCACGTCGGGCAGCGTGACGGCCGGCGATCTGACGCTCGCCCCGGGCGAGTCGGCGTTCGTACCGGCGGGGGACAAGACGGAGATCTCGGGCACCGGCGGCGGCGCGGGCACGGTCTTCCGCGCCACTGTGGTGGCCTGACGCGGCGCCATCTTGAGGGGCTGCAACAATGGCGCATCGCAAAGACCGGGCAAAGTCCGGGCGGCGACCCACGTAGGCACGAAGGGATATCCGGCACACATGAGCGCGTCAGGCGGAACCAAGGCGATCGTGGCGGCACTCGCCGCCAACCTCGCAATCGCGGTAGCGAAGTTCGTTGCGTTCCTGTTCAGCGGCTCGTCGTCGATGCTCGCTGAGAGCGTCCACTCGGTCGCGGACTCCGGCAACCAGGGTCTGCTGCTCCTCGGCGGCAAGAAGGCCAAGCGCGAGGCGACCCCGCAGCACCCCTTCGGCTACGGCCGCGAGCGCTACATCTACGCCTTCCTCGTCTCCATCGTGCTCTTCTCGGTCGGCGGCATGTTCGCGATCTACGAGGGCTACGAGAAGATCAAGCACCCGCACGAGATCGAGGCCTGGTACTGGCCGGTCGGCGTCCTCGTCTTCGCGATCATCGCCGAGACGTTCTCCTTCCGTACGGCGATCAGGGAGTCCAACGAGACGCGCGGCAAGAAGTCGTGGACGGAGTTCGTGCGCCACGCCAAGGCCCCTGAGCTGCCGGTCGTGCTCCTCGAAGACCTTGGCGCGCTCGTCGGTCTGGTCCTGGCGCTCGGCGGCGTGAGCCTGGCCCTGGCCACGGGCAACGGCGTGTGGGACGGCATCGGGACGCTCTGCATCGGAATCCTGCTCATCGTGATCGCGCTCGTCCTGGCGGCCGAGACGAAGTCGCTGCTGCTGGGCGAGGCCGCGGGTCTCGAGGACATCGAGAAGATCAAGGCAGCGGCGGTGGACGGCGACACGGTCACCGGCATCATCCACATGCGTACGCTCCACCTCGGCCCGGAGGAACTGCTGGTCGCGGCCAAGGTCGCCGTCCAGCACGACGACACGGCCGCGGAGGTCGCGGCCGCGATCAACGCGGCGGAGGAGCGCATCCGCGCCGCGGTCCCGATCGCCCGCGTGATCTACCTGGAGCCGGACATCTACAGCGAGTCGGCGGCAGCGGCGGGCGTCACCCCGGCGAAGTCCCCGGGCGGCCCGGGCCCGGACGCCGCCCACTGAGCTGGGGACGACTGAGCTGCGTACGACACGACGGCCCCCCGCCCACACGGGCGGGGGGCCGTCGCGTCGTACCCGTACGCGCTACTGGATCTCGCGCAGCACGTCGAGGATGGCCGCCTCGTCGGGCGCGGCCGAGAGCCGGTCCCGGAAGCCGGTGTCCATGAGCTTGCGGGAGAGCATCGCCAGGATCCGCAGGTGCTCATCGCCGGCGGCTGCCTCCGGCACCGTGATGATGAAGATCAACTTGGCCTTCGTGCCGTCGAGCGAACCCCACTCGACGCCCTCCGCCGACCGCGCGAACCCGACGATCGGCGCGGTGACCGCATCGGTCTTGGCGTGCGGGATGGCGATCTCCTCGCCGAGCCCGGTGGTGCCCTGCTCCTCGCGGGCGAAGGCGGCCGCCACGAGCGCGTCGGGATCGGCGACCTTGCCGGTGGTGGCCAGCATCGCGGCCATCTCGCGGATGGCGGCGTCCTTGCTGTCGGCGGCCAGCTGGACCTTCACGGTCTGCGCGGTCAGATACCCGGAGAGCACGTCGTCCTCGGACGCTTCGGCTGCGGCGGGCGGGGGAGTGAGCGACTTCTCCGTACGTACGCCCCCGGGGCCCGAGACCTCCGTACCGGCTCCCGTACCGGCTCCCGTACCGGCACTGACCCCGGCGAGCACCGGTTCCGGCGCCACCCCCAAACCAACACCAGCGCTGGGACCGGCACCAGCACCGGCACCCGCGCCGACGGGCACGAGGGCACCCGCCCCCGCAGCGCCACGGTTCTTCCGCTCCTTGATGTCGATCAGCGCATTCGTGGTGATCGCGGTGACGACGGTGCCGATGGCGACGGCCAGGAAGAACATCGGCACCCCACCGACCGCGCCGAGCACGGCCACAATCGGGCCGCCGTGCGGAACCGCGTCCTTCACACTGGCCAGACCGGCGATCCCGCCGGCCACCGCACCACCGAGCATGTTCGCCGGAATGACCTGGGCAGGCCTTGCCGCCGCGAAGGGGATCGCACCCTCGGAGATGCCGAACATGCCCATGAAGATCGCGGCCATACCGGTCTCCCGCTCCTGCTCCGAGTAGAGCCGCCGCCGGATCAGCGTGGCGAGTCCCTGCCCCAGAGGCATGACCGGAATCGCAGCCGCGCACATACCCATGACGGTCTGGTTGCCGGTCGCGATGAGCCCGGCGCCGAACAGAAACGCGGTCTTGTTGACCGGCCCGCCCATGTCGAACGCGATCATGAGCCCGAGAATCGCGCCCAGCAGAATCGCACTGGTCCCGGTCATGCCGCTGAGCCAGTCGGTGAGATGCGTGAAGACCCACGAGATCGGCTTGCCGATGACGTAGATGAAGAACAGCCCCAGCGCCGTCGTCGCGACGATCGGGATCACGATGATCGGCATGATCGGGCGTGCGAAGGTGGGGACCTTGACCTTCTTGATCCACAGCACCAGATAGCCGGCCAGGAAGCCGGTGACGATCGCGCCGATGAAGCCCGCGCCGGCCTTCGAGTCGTACAGCTCACCGGTGTTGGCTATCCAGCCGCCGATCATGCCCGGCACGAGCGCGGGCCGGTCGCCGATCGCGTAGGCGATGTAGCCGGACAGGATGGGGATCATCAGCGTGAAGCCGATGACGCCGATGGCGTTGACGTGAGCCCAGAAGGTCCCTTCCGGGATGATGTAGCCCTTCGAGGTCGCGTCGCCGCCCAGTGCCAGCGAGATGGCGATGAGCAACCCTCCCACCACCACGAACGGGATCATGTACGAGACGCCGTTCATCAGCGCCTTGTACGCGATGCTGCGCTCCTTGCCGCCACCGCCACCGCCAGAGCTGCCCGAGCCGGTCGGCGGCGTGGCGGCCCCGCGTCCGCCGCCCGCCCCGTGCACCGGCGCGTTCTGCACCTGCTCGATCAGGCGCTCGGGGTGATGAATGCCCTCGGCGACCCCGACGACCAGCACCTTCTTTCCCACGAACCGACTGCGGTCGACGTCCTTGTCGGCGGCGATGATGATGCCGTCCGCGTTTTTGACATCGTTGTCAGTCAGGACATTCTCGGCCCCGATGGAGCCCTGCGTCTCCACCTTCATCTCGATGCCGAGCGCGTCTGCGGCCTGCGCCAGCTTCTCCGCGGCCATATAGGTGTGGGCGATGCCTGTCGGACAGGCGGTCACCGCAAGCAGCTTCAACGTCCGCTGCTCGCTCGCCGGACTGGTCACGTGGTTCTCCTTACACTTCGTGGCGCAGATCGTGCGGATGTCCCCGATCCGCAGAGCATCGTGCACCAGACAAGCGCGCCATCAAAAGCCCCGCGGCCCTACTTGTCACGGCCGACGGACCCTGAATGTGGCCGGAACCCTACCGTGGGCGGGCTGGGGCCCACTGCGCCGATCGGTGTAGATTCGTGACCAGAGTCAGACGTCGCTGCTGATGGCGGTCGGGCGGTCCCGTTGTGCGGACCGGCCGAGGGAGAGAGGGCCTCCGACGGACTGCACTGCAAGTGCCCGGGCATTGGTATGCCTATGGCCGCCGCAGAGCCAGCCGTACCCACCCTCGACCCACACCACGAGGAGCAGCTCGCATGACGACTGTCGCCACCGGCCAGGATTTCAAGGTCGCCGACCTTTCCCTCGCCGCCTTCGGCCGCAAGGAGATCACTCTCGCCGAGCATGAGATGCCCGGTCTGATGTCGATCCGTAAGGAGTACGCCGCCGCGCAGCCGCTGGCCGGCGCGCGTATCACCGGCTCGCTGCATATGACCGTGCAGACCGCCGTACTGATCGAGACGCTGGTCGCGCTGGGCGCCGAGGTGCGCTGGGCGTCCTGCAACATCTTCTCCACCCAGGACCACGCCGCGGCCGCCATCGCCGTCGGCCCGACCGGCACGCCCGAGGCGCCTCAGGGCGTCCCGGTCTTCGCCTGGAAGGGGGAGACGCTGGAGGAGTACTGGTGGTGCACGGAGCAGGCGCTGACCTGGCCGAACACCCCCACCGGCGGCCCGAACATGATCCTCGACGACGGCGGCGACGCCACCCTCCTCGTCCACAAGGGCGTGGAGTTCGAGAAGGCCGGGTCGGCCCCGGACCCCTCGACGGCCGACAGCGAGGAGTACGGCCACATCCTGAGCCTGCTGAACCGCACCCTGGGTGAGGCCCCGCAGAAGTGGACCCAGCTGGCGTCCGAGATCCGCGGCGTCACCGAGGAGACCACGACCGGTGTGCACCGGTTGTACGAGATGCACCGCGACGGCACCCTCCTGTTCCCGGCGATCAACGTCAACGACGCTGTCACCAAGTCGAAGTTCGACAACAAGTACGGCTGCCGACACTCGTTGATCGACGGCATCAACCGTGCCACCGATGTGCTGATCGGCGGCAAGACGGCGGTCGTGTGCGGTTACGGGGATGTGGGCAAGGGCTGCGCGGAGTCCCTGCGCGGTCAGGGCGCCCGGGTGATCGTCACCGAGATCGACCCGATCTGCGCGCTGCAGGCGGCCATGGACGGCTACCAGGTCACCACGCTCGACGAGGTCGTGGAGACGGCCGACATCTTCGTCACGACCACGGGCAACAAGGACATCATCATGGCCGCGGACATGGCCAGGATGAAGCACCAGGCGATCGTGGGCAACATCGGCCACTTCGACAACGAGATCGACATGGCCGGTCTGGCGCAGATCCCGGGCATCGTCAAGGACGAGGTCAAGCCCCAGGTCCACACCTGGACCTTCCCCGACGGCAAGGTCCTGATCGTGCTCTCCGAGGGCCGTCTGCTGAACCTGGGCAACGCGACCGGTCACCCCTCGTTCGTGATGTCCAACAGCTTCGCGGACCAGACGCTGGCCCAGATCGAGCTGTTCACCAAGCCCGAGGAGTACCCGACCGACGTCTACGTGCTGCCCAAGCACTTGGATGAGAAGGTCGCCCGTCTCCACCTGGACGCGCTCGGCGTGAAGCTGACGACCCTGCGCCCGGAGCAGGCCGCCTACATCGGCGTCGAGGTCGAGGGCCCGTACAAGTCCGACCACTACCGCTACTGATCGGCTACTGACACACCCTCAGCAGCAGGTACCAGCGGTACCAGGCAGGCCCCCGCACCCCCGTGTCGGGGGCCTGCCCCGTACCGTCCCCGAACGGCTCCGGCTCCGGTTCCACATCCAGAGCCTCACCGCACAAGGACACCTACGCCCCCATGCCCCGCGGCCGCTATTCGCTCCACGATCCGCACGATCACACCCCACTCGGCGAAGAACACTTCCAGTGCGCCCCCGGCCCCTCCGGCTGGCGCTACGTCTCCCAGATCACCACCCCCTCCGGCGACCACGCCGGCTCCGTCGACCTCGCCCTCGACGAACTCGGCCGTCCCATCCGCCTCGAACTCCACGCCGCGAGCTGGCAGGTCCGCGGTGCCGCCCTCGACGGCGTCACCTGGGTCCGCACCGACCCCACCGGCACTCATGCCACCGAAGGCAATGTCCGCGCCCACGCCTTCACCGGCACATCCCCTGCTTTCCTTGTCGCCACCGCACGTCTCCTACGCCTCACCCCCGGCTCCCCCGCGACGCGCGTCCGCCTCGTCGCCTTCACGGATCCTGTCCTCGCCCCCCGCACTCTCGACCAGTCCTGGGCCCTGATGAAGAGTGAAGCGCATGCCACTGACAATGGCCCCCTGACAGTGGACGAATACCAGGTCAGCGCCCTGGACACGGGTGAGCAGCACATCGTTCACATCGCTGGCGACGTGGTTCTCGCGGCCCCCGGCATCGAACTCGAAGACCTCGAGACCCCGCCCTCGGTCTTCCCCTGACTTCTCCCGGTGACCCGCTGGCTTCTCCCGGCGACCGGCCTACGCAGGCGGTGCGAATCCGGTGGTGGGAGGTGCGTCGGCCACGGCCTCGGAGGCGGACCTGGTCACCGGCTCGGCCCCTGCCGACACCCCGAGCGGCACGTCCGCTCCACGAGCACCGCCGGCCTCCGCGGCCCCAGCCGCATCGGCGATCACCGCTCCCGGCGCACCCGGGCGCGAGTCCACCGGTCCTGTGTCAACCGGTCCTGCGTCCACCGGGCTGCCTGCATTCACCGGTCCCGCAGTGCCTGCGGCTGCGCCCACCGCGGCTGCGCCCACCGCGCCTGCGCCCACCGCGCCTGCGCCCACCGCGCCACCGCCCCCTGCCTTTGCGGCTGCCCTCGCCCCCGCACCGAAGGCCCGACGGGCGTCACGTGCCTGCCGCTCATTCACCACAGCAGCCAAATACGCGGCCGACGGCACTCTCTCCGGCGCGGGAGCCCCCGTGCACGCCGCCAGATCACCGGCCAGCCGCCCGGCCATGGACCAGCTCACCGCCGGGTCCAGCTGCCTCATCCGCGTCAGGTACTGACGTATCGCAAGCCAAAGATCGTCCGGCACCCCCGACAGATCGAGCTCGGCGAACCGCCCGACGAGCCACGGCGGCGGAGGCGGCACCACCGTTCCCCGTGCGGCCGGCACCCGTTCCCGCACCACCAGCGTCCCCGCGAACACATCCCCTATCCGCCGCCCCCGCGCCGACACCAGCGAAGCGATACAGGCGATGACCCCGAACGACATCAGGATCTCCACCACGCCCATCGCCCCACGCACCAGCGCATGCCGGAACCGGATCGGCCCACCGTCGTCCCGCACCACCCGCAGCCCACAGGCGAGCTTCCCGAGTGAGCGCCCATGGCTGAGGGTCTCCACGGCTATCGGCGCCCCCACCAGGACCAGCAGAAACGTCGCGATCGACACCGCCATGACTGCCGCCTCGTCCAGCGAGGCAGTCGCCAACGCAAGCCCGATCGATATCAGGAGATACGCCGTCCACACGACTACAAGATCGATCACGAGGGCGAGCGCCCGGCTCGGCAGTTTCGCCGGCTGCAGCCCCAGTACAACCGCATCCCCCGTCACAAGCGCACTCACCGCTGCCCGCCCCTTTCCGTAGGTCTCCACTGCCCCCTGATTCCTCAGTCTGCCAAGCTGGCCCGCAGCGCGTCGCAGTAGTGCAGTAGTACCGCAGTAGTGCAGTAGTACCGCAGTAGTGCAGTAGTACGGACCGTACGCACACCCAGTGCCTGGAGCAGCAGCCGACCATGGACCTCGATGTCTTCGTGACCGCCCACCGCGCCGAGTGGGACCGCCTGGACCACCTTCTGCACCGGGGACGCCACCTCACCGGCGCAGAGGCCGACGAACTCGTCGCCCTCTACCAGCGCACAGCCACACACCTCTCCCTCATCCAGTCCAGCGCCCCCGACCCGATGCTCACGGGCAAGCTCACCCAGCTCGTGGCCCGCGCCCGCTCCACCGTCACCGGGACCCGCCGCGCCACCTGGCGAGACGCGGTCCGCTTCCTCACCGCAGGCTTCCCCGCGGCTGTCTACCGGTCCCGCCAGTGGTGGATACCCACCGCTGTCCTCTCCACGGTCCTCGCCGCGATCATCGGCTGGTGGATCGGCACCCACCCCGAGGTCCAGTCGGCGATCGCCGCCCCCGACGAACTCCGCCAGCTCACCCGCCCCGGCGGTGAGTACGAGACGTATTACTCCAGCCACCCCGCGGCCTCCTTCGCCGCCCAGGTCTGGACGAACAACGCCCAGGCCGCCGCAATGTGCCTGACTCTGGGCGCGTTCCTTTGCCTCCCGGTGATCTGGATCCTCTTTCTCAATGTGCTGAACCTCGGAGTCGGCATCGGCCTGATGTCGTCGGTGGGTCGCCTCGATGTTTTCCTGGGCCTTGTCCTCCCGCACGGCCTGCTCGAACTGACCGCGGTCTTCGTCGCCGCGGGCACAGGCCTCCGTCTCGGCTGGACAGTCATCGACCCGGGCCCTCAATCCCGCCGCACAGCCCTCGCTCAACAGGGCCGCGCCGCGATCGGCATGGCCATCGGTCTGGCCCTCGTCCTCTTCGTATCGGGCGTGATCGAAGGCTTCGTCACCCCCTCGGGCCTGCCGACCTGGGCGCGCATCACCATCGGCATCGCCGCTGAGCTGGTCTTTCTGGCGTACGTCTACATCCTGGGCGGCCGAGCAGCCCGAATGGGGGACATGGGCGACGTGGAGGCGACGGACCGCAGCGCCGAACTTCCGGCCGCTGCCTGATGTGCGATCGCCTGCTCTGACCTGCTAGTCTCCTCTTCGCCCCACGAAACCCATTGACACGGGAGCAGTGGGGAGGTAGATTCAAACGGTTGCCTCGGACTGGACAAGTGCGAGTGTGACCGTTAGAGTCCCTCTCGCTCTCGACGGGAATTGAATTTCCGCGGAGCCTTCTCGATTCTTAATCCGGATCACGAAGGTCGATTAGGTCGACCGAAATGCTTCTGATAAAGTCGGGTCAGCCGAAAGGCAAACAGGCCACTCCAATCGGCCACAGGATTCGAATTCCTCACCGGAAACGGAACGGAAAAAGAGTCTGGTAAGGTTGGAAACGCAAGA